>CAYWXW010000014.1:19506-36867 GCA_964462265.1 uncultured Porticoccaceae bacterium
CCGCTTCAACATCGGCGGCCTCACCCCCACACATAAAGGCCAGAGTGCCCGCCTCAGCACCAGCCACACCGCCCGAGACGGGGGCATCAATAGCGCGGATATTACGCTGCTTCGCCTCTTCGCCAATACGTCGCGAGCTGGAAGCCGCCACTGTAGAGCAGTCAATCAACAGCGCAGAGGGATCGACAAGGTCAAGCAGGCCCGCACCATCAATATAAAGGCTTTCGGCTATAGCACCATTGGGCAGCATCGAAATAACAAAGTCGGCACCGGCTACCGCTTCTTTTTCAGAGCTAGCAGCGCTGCAACCATCGTCTACGGCTTTTTGCACGGAAACTGGCTGCAGATCAAAGGCACAAACCTCAAACCCGGCTTTGACCAAGTTGGCCGCCATTGGGCCACCCATATTTCCTAAACCAAAAAATGCGACTTTCTTAGCCATCATCGAATCCTTAAATTTATTAAAGGTCTATCCACTAGCCGGCTTTACAAATCCGCCAGAGGGTTCGCTTTGTCGGCCCAGGGCCAGGTGAGATATTGCTCGCGCATCTCGCCAGTCAACTCAGCCAAAGTCGCCGGTTTAAAATCGGGCTTATTATCTTTCTCAATAATCTGCGCGCGGATGCCTTCACGAAAAACGCCGTATTTGGCGCAATTGACCGTACCGATCAGCTCGAGTTTGAGGCATTCATTCAAGGGTAAATTGCGACCCCGCTGATTCAACTCATAGGCGAGAAAGACCGAGACCGGGCAACCTTTTTTCAAGGTGCCAACCGCACGGCTCAACCACTTGTTGTCGCCCGCATAGGCAGTGATGGCCGCAACCACCGCTTCCAAATTGGCACCCGAGGTGACTTCATCAATCCAGCTCATATGGGGTTCGAGCTGGGCGGCTGGGAGCAGTGCCTGGTGCTGATCTTGCAGAGCATCCAGCGCCACCGCCATCTGCTTGCAGTCATCATCAGCATTTGCTGTCCAGGGCAGTTCAGCCAACTTATCGAGCATCGCAGCCTTTTCAGCGTGGGGAATAAAGACATCGGCCAGGCCGGTATACATAGCATCGGCTGCATTAATTTGCGCGCCGGTAAGGGCCAGAAACAAACCACTATTGCCACGAGTTTGATTCAAAAACCAGGTGCCGCCCACATCGGGCAGCAGGCCAATGGTCACTTCAGGCATGGCAATGCGGGTGCTTTCGGTGACGACACGGAAATCTGCACCCTCAAACAAACCCATACCGCCGCCCATCACAAAGCCATTGCCCCAGGCAATAATCGGTTTGGAGAAGTTGTGCAGCCGGTGGTTGAGGCGGTATTCCCGCGAGAAAAAATCCGTGGCGTAGGCATTGTAGTTTTCACCACACTCGACCATTGATTCGTAGAGCATACGAATATCGCCACCCGCCGCGAAAGCCCGGTCGCCAGCACTGTCGAGCAGAATACAAACAACGCTGTCATCGGCCTCCCACTGCTCAGTTTGGGCGCTGATCATATCGACCATTTCCAGGCTGAGAGAGTTCAGTGCTTTTTCGGCATTGAGGGTGGCGATGGCAATTTTCTTGCCGCTGCCACAGGCTTTTTCACTAAATAGTACGGGCTGTTCTGACACGCTTTTCTCCTGCAACAGCTAAAAAAAATGGCTTTAGCCGTTCTTCCACTCGGGGGTGCGCTTTTCAACAAAAGCGGCAACACCTTCTTTTTGATCTTCGCTGCCCCATAAATCCATAAAGGCATCGCGCTCGTATTTAAAGCCACTGCTCAGGCCGCGCTCGCGGGATGACATGGTCAGCTCCTTGCAAATTCGCACCGATGTCGGACTTTGTTTTTCAACCTTAGCGCATAATTCCAGGGCTTTTTCCAGGGCCGTGCCGGTGGGCACAACTTCCTGAATCAAACCAATTTGCTCGGCCTTTGGCGCTTTAACGCGCTCGCCCAGTAAAATCATACGCTTGGCCCAACCTTCACCAATCAACCAGGACAGGTGCTGAGTACCCAAACCACCGGGCAATAAACCCACGGTGCACTCGGGCAGCGCCATTTGCGCCTGCTCTTCGGCGATGCGAATATCGCAGGCCAGCGCACACTCAAGACCACCGCCCATGGCGAAGCCAGTAATCGCCGCAATCGAAACGCCTTCATAATGGGTCAACGCTTCAAAAGCGACGCCAAAGGCCTTAATAAAATCGAAGGCATCACCGGTGTTGTCGTGATTAAAACGGGTTAAATCAGCACCGGCGCTAAAGAACTTTTCGCTTTCGCTGGTCAAAATTAATGCGTAATTTTCTTTGTCGGCATTCAGCTCGCCAACCACCTGCTCTAAATAGGCCAGGCTCTCCGGCGTCCAGGTATTCGCTGGCGGGTTGTTCATGGTCAGGATTGCGGTGCGACCGCGTTTTTCTACTTTTAATAGCTCGCTCATGCTGTCTCTCCTGTACTAGCTCTCGATAATTATTTGGTCAGCGGATAATGTCCGTTGCCCCTTCTTCTAAAATACGACGCGCCACAATCACGCGCATAATTTCGTTGGTACCTTCTAAAATTTGGTGTACCCGGCTATCCCGTAAAAAACGCTCAATTGGATATTCACGCAGGTAGCCGTAACCACCGTGTAATTGCAAAGCTTCGTTACACACCTGAAACCCAATGTCAGTGGCGAAGCGTTTGGCCATGGCGCAGTAAGTGCTCTTATCGGCATCGTTTTGATCCAGCTTATTGGCTGCCAGCCTGACCATTTGCCGCGCCGCCACTAGCTCGGTGACCATGTCGGCAAGCTTAAACTGCAAGGCCTGGAAGGCCGCCAGGGGTTTGCCGAACTGCTTGCGCTCTTGAATATACTGCTGGGCATGATTGAGGGTTGCCTGGGCAGCACCAATGGAACAGCTGGCGATATTAATACGCCCACCATCAATACCCTTCATGGCAATTTTAAAACCCTCGCCCTCTTCACCCAGGCGATAGTGCGCCGGTATGCGTACATCTTCAAAAGTAATGGTGCGGGTTGGCTGGCTGTTCCAACCCATTTTGGTTTCATTTTTTCCGTAGCTAATACCGGGTAAATCGGCGGGCACGGCAAAAGCGCTAATGCCTTTTGCACCCGAATCCTTGGCCCCGGTGCGAGCCATTAATACCAGCACATCGGTACTACCGGCACCGCTAATAAAACTCTTGCCGCCATTGAGAATATAGTCGTCACCCTCAGCGCTGCCATCACGAACGGCCTTGGTCGTAATAGAAGCCGCATCGCTACCAGCATTGGGTTCGGTCAGACAATAAGAGGCGAGTTTTTCACCCAGCACCAGCTGCTCACAGAAATCGGCATGTACGGCCTCGCTGCCCCAGGTGCAGGCCATCCACGTCGCCATATTGTGGATGGAGATAAAGGCCGAGGTGGAAGAGCAAGCCGTCGCCAACTCTTCGAGCACAATAGTGGCATCGAGACGGGACATGCCCATGCCGCCCTGAGCCTCGGGGCTGTACATGCCGCAAAAGCCCATGGCACCGGCAGCGGCAATAGTATCGCGAGGAAAGATTTTCTCCTCGTCCCACTGCGCGGCATGGGGGGCCATTTCGCCCTGGGCGAAGGCTCGTGCCGCGTCCTGAAAGGCGCGCTGTTCTTCGCTGAGATTAAAGTCCACGATTACCTCCCATAATCAATAGCATCATTAATAACCAAAAGACTGGCTCACTTATTTCAAAGCTCTTTATTTCAAGTTGATAGACATATTCGGGCCACCGGCCACTTCGTCATCAAACCAGCGGGCAGTAATGGTTTTAGTTTCAGTATAGAAACGTACCGCTTGCTTGCCGTAGGCGTGCAGGTCGCCGTGGAAAGAACCGCGCCAGCCAGTGAAGGAGAAAAACGGCAGGGGCACAGGAATCGGTACATTAATACCCACCTGACCCACCAGAATCTCGTGCTGATACTTTCGCGCCGCACCGCCGGAGGCAGTGAATATAGACGTGCCGTTACCACGAAAGTCTTCATTGATAGCGGCAATTGACTCATCCAGCGTATCGACGGTGAGCAGACATAAGACTGGGCCAAAGACCTCGTCCTTATACACACTCATATCGCGGCTGACATCGGTAAAAATAGTGGGGCCAATCCAGTTGCCGTCGGGGTAGCCTTCAACCACGCAATCGGAACCATCGAGCAGGCAAGTCGCGCCCTCTTCTTTGGCCTTGGCAATGGCGGCGGTGATTTTCTCTTTCGCCATCGTGTTGGTTTGCGGGCCGTAAGCGGCGCCTTTGTCAGACCAAATGCCCGGACGAATTTTTTCGGCAGCGGCGGCGATATCACCCGCCCACTCTTTAGCGGCACCCACCAAAATCACATTAGGGATCGCCATGCAGCGCTGCCCCGCAGCACCAAAGGCCGAACCAATAATGTTATTCACTACCTGGCTTCTGTTGGCATCGGGCATGACTACCATGTGGTTGTTGGCACCGGTCATGCACTGCATGCGCTTGAGGTTAGCCGTACCTTTTTGGTAAATATGCTTGCCCACGGGCACTGAACCGACAAAAGAACCCGCGCAAATATCCTGATGCTCAAGCAGGTAATCCACTTGATGAGCGCCACCGTGAATAATCTGCATCACGCCTTTGGGTGCACCAGCCTCTTCAAACAGCTCGACCAAACGGGTTGGGGTTAGCGGATCGCGCTCAGATGGCTTGAGGATGAAGGTATTACCGCAAGCAATAGCCAGCGGGAACATCCACAGGGGAATCATCGCCGGAAAGTTAAAAGGGGTAATACCCATGCACACGCCGATGGGCTGTACAAACGAATAGGTGTCGATGCTACCGGCGACGTTCTCAACGGTTTCACCCATCATCAAACTGGCAACATTGGCTGCGTGCTCGACCACTTCAATGCCGCGCCAGACATCACCCTTGGCATCTTCAAAGGTCTTGCCCAGCTCCTGGCTGATAATTTCAGCAATTTCGTCGTGGTGCTTTTTCAGCAGGTGCTGGTAGTTGAGCATAATGCGCGCACGCTGAGGTACGGGCACTTCTTTCCAGGTTTGAAAGGTCGCTTTCGCCGAGGCAATGGCGCGATCCATTTCGGCATCGGTGGCGGCGGGCACTTCGGTCAGCAGCTCTTGCGTGGCTGGGTTAAGAACCTGGGTGCGCTGAGTGCTTTCGCTTTGAATCCACTCGCCTTCGATAAATAAGGGTACAGTTTTTGGAAATGCCATGGTCAACCTCAGTTAGTCGTGCCGCCTCGCAAAAGTGCCAAGCGTGGTCTATGTCAATATTGGGGTACAAGCTGATGCCTATATAAGCATAAACAGGTAACAATAAAAATTCACTATATTGCCCAGATGATGGACTATATTGCTCTACAATCAACTTGACGCCATTGACCGCAACTTTATTATCTCACTGTTTTTATTATGAAAAGAGTAGAAATCACCTCCGACTGGCCTCTGCCACTTAAAGGCATTCGTCTTTTATCGCCCAAATTTCTAGTCGAAGCCATGGCCGCCGACCCACTTTCGCAAGATCTTTACCCGCTGGCGACAGGCTTCTACCCGCAGGCAAAAAACCACCGCATGAGCCGGCAGCAAAGTGCTAACTACCTGTTAATTTATTGTACGGAAGGCCTCGGCCAACTCAAGGTCGGTAAGCGCCAATGGGCAATAAAAGCCGGCGATATTATTTCCCTGCCCGAGGGCCTTGCCCACAGCTATCGCGCCGACCCCAGGCAGCCCTGGAGTATTTACTGGGCACACTACAGCGGCACACTGGCCCGGGAATACAGCCAGCGTATTTGCGCCGCTGAGCCCTTCGCCCAGATTGGCCTGCAGCCACGCTTGATTGCCGACTTCGAGGGGCTGTTCGCCCTGCGCCGCGCCGGCTATTCCACCGACGCCTATATTCACAGCGCCTGCCAACTAAAACAAATGCTCAGTTTTATTGCCTACACCGCCCAGCGCTACCAGGCCCAACCCGGGCAGGCCATTGATCTCAGTAAAATTGAGGCGTTAATGCACTTGCATCTGGGCGACAGCCTAAACCTACAGGCCCTGGCCGACGATGCCAACTTGTCGAAATACCACTTTACGCGGAAGTTTAAACAGCTCACCGGGCACTCACCTATCCAGCATTTCATTCATTTAAAAATGCAGCTCGCCTGCCAGCTACTCGACAGCACCGCCAACTCGGTGAAGCAGATCGCCGTCGAAACCGGCTATAAAGATGCCTATTATTTTTCCCGGCTGTTTAAACAGGTGATTGGCATCTCTCCCAGCGAATACAGGCTTGGCAAATCTGCCTGAGAAAAACCTTACGGAACCTCAGCCGCTATTGCATGCCTCGCTCAACGCCTTAGCAACACGGACGTACTCACCCTCCACAGCGGCCAGATGCTCGGCTGCGCCCAGCAGCTCACCGCTACGACCCACTTGTTCCAGCTCACCACAGAGGCGAGCAAGCTGTAATGCGGCAAGATTGCCACTGGAAGACCTCAAGGAATGCGCCGTTTGAATAACGCCTTCTGCATCAGCATCTTCAACTGCCTTACGCAGCACTGCCAACATTTTATCTGCTTGTTCCAGGTACATCGCCACAATCGCCTGAAACTTTGAAGCCCGCTCACCACTATAAACGCTGAGTAGTTGGGCGAGCACACCAGAATCTAAGGCATCAGTAGAATCTAAAACAACAATGTCATCACTATCTAAATCCTCGACAGCATCACCCCTATCGGGGCCGAGCCAGCGTGACACTAGAGTCTCAAAATCCTGGCGCTCAAAGGGCTTGCTTAAATAATCATCCATGCCGCTTTCTAAGAAACGCTCCCGATCACCCTGCATTGCATTTGCGGTGAGCGCCGCAATCGGTGTTCGACGACCCGACTCCAACGCCCGGATCAACGCTGTCGCCTCTATACCGCCCATTTCAGGCATCTGGATATCCATAAGCACCAGGTCATAAACTGTCCTGGAAACGGCCTCAACAGCCTCGGCGCCATTATTAACAATATCAACTTCCAAATTGCTATCCATATACGCAAGCATGGCTTTAGCCACAGCCTGATTCACCAAATTATCTTCCGCAAGAAGGATGCGGCCCTTAAGACGGGGTTCTTGCAAAGAGGGCATCACTTCTTTTTTATCCGCCCAAGCTAGAGGCTGTTCCGTACGCCCCATCAACTCGAACAAAGCCTCTTTTAACTTCCCTGCCTGCACCGGCTTTGGTAGCGTCACAGATATTCCCGTGCCGTCCAAGCTTTCCCCTTTTAACAGGTTTTCGGAACTCAACAAGACCATGGGCAAACCCGGTATTGTAATGTCTGCTTTGATACCTCGAGCTAAATCAAGGCCATCCATAACAGGCATAACCAGATCGAGCAAAGCCAAATCAAAGGGCTCATTATTAACCACCGCATCACGCAGGTGCAGCAAGGCTTCGGCGCCGCTTTCCGCTGCCACAACCCGCAAACCCCAATCCTTTAACTGCTGACCAAGAATCATACGATTGGTCTCGTTGTCGTCGACAACCAGGGCTTTCAAGCCATCAAGGGTGCTCGGCTCACTATCCTTTTCCTGCTTGGATTGGGCTTGCACACGGGCAAAGCAAACTTTAAAGAAAAAGCGTGTGCCACGCCCCTCAACACTTTCGACCTGCAACTCGCCGCCCATCAACCTAACCAGCTCAGACGATATGGTCAGGCCCAGACCGGTACCGCCAAAACGTCGAGTAGTAGTACCGTCAGCCTGGGTAAAGGCTTCAAAAATATTCGCCAGTTTCGCTTCAGCAATACCTATGCCGGTATCTCTCACTTCAAATTCCAGCTCTACCCTGTCGTCCGTTTCTGCCAAACATTTTAGCGAAAGAACAACCTCCCCTTCAGCCGTGAACTTAAGCGCATTGCTCAACAGATTAATTAATATCTGGCGTAACCGGGTCGGGTCACCCAGAACAAGGTGCTCCATTGACTCAGGGAAGTTACAAATTAATTCAAGGCCTTTCTGACTAGCACTCTCGGCAAAAAGATCACAAACACTCTCAAATAAGTCATGCAATTCTAGATCAACCCACTCCAGCTCCAGCTTGCCCGCCTCGATCTTTGAAAAATCGAGAATGTCGTTGATCACATTAAGCAAAGTTTCGCCTGAGGAATAAATGGTCTTTACATAGTTTCTCTGCACCGAACTCAAAGCGGTGTTTTTCAGCAGCTCGGTCATGCCCAGTACGCCGTTCATCGGTGTGCGTATCTCATGACTCATGTTGGCCAAAAATTGAGACTTGGCCCGACTTGCCTCTTCCGCCCTGTCTTTTGCTTCTTCCAGATCCAGAACCGTTTGACTTAACTGCTCATTTGCAGAACTGACCGCCTCGGTACGTTGCTCGACCAACTGCTCAAGATTGTCACGGTGCGCTTGCAGGCTTTTGTCCCGAAAGGCTATTTCGGAAAGCATGCTATTGAAGCCGACGAAAAGCTCGCCAAACTCATCCTTTCGATCAATATCGTCGCTCAGCCGCAAGCTGTAGTCCTTTGCATCGGACACCCTGGCCATCACATTTTTGAGCTGTAACAAGGGCTGGGAAAAAATACGCTGCAGATAAAAAACCATTAAAAGACTAGCGAAAAGAGCACCACTAATGATCAATGCAAACACCAAGAACTTGGCCTGTATGGCACTCCACATTCTTGCCTTGGAGGCGACCATATACAGGCCGCCAATGACCTCGCCATCAAGCATCACCGGTTCAAAAAGGTGGAACTCCTGGGCAAATTCGCTTACAAAGCCCCCCTTTTCAGTAGCGATTTGCGAAATAGTCGCTGGCAAATTAACCCCCTGTTTAGCCAGCATATTAGCCAGACTAAAGGTCCTCGAACCGGCGGCGAGATATTCAGCCATTGGCTTTACATCAGTCCCGCTTTGTTCAGCATCTGCCAAATATAAGCCCGCATAAATTATATCAGGCTGAACCTTGAGGGCCTGCAGAGTTTGCACCGAGGCCTCTTGATCGAAAAAAGCCAAACCTGCCGCGCTATTCCAGGCCAAAACACTGGCCAAAGCCTTTAATTCCTGACGAGTATTTTCCTCCTTCTCCACAACCTCGTAGGCCAACGCAACACAAAGACTAACGAAAAGCCCAAAGGCCACCGTCACGCCCATCATCAAAATAAGCTTGATACGAATCGACATATCACGGAACTTTTTCATCACTCCCCTTATCATTCTTTCACCGCATAGGCCAACTTCAGCAAACGCGCACTCAGGTTCATTTTACTTGCATACACATGCTTCAAATTAACAATAAATTTTAGCCTACCGTTGACTTCAACAAAGTTAACCATGCCCCCACTATCGGTAAATGCACTCATCTCACCGATAGTTAATATGGGTCGCCCATAAATAGCCGAAAATAAACGTGGCAGTTTTTCTCGATCAGCACCCGCCACAAATATCACCTGGCAAGCGATACTTTGCTCCAAACTGGCATCCTCAATCACTACAACTGGCCTTGTACCAATGTGCTTGCCTTTTAGGGATTCAAAGTCTTTAGCGAGGTGCGCTTCACCCATAACGCAGACATTAAAAGGCGTATCTTCGCTGCCAAGTGCATCTGTTGGCCACTCGGTAAAACGGGCAAAGTTAAGCACCAAAGCCGACTTAACACGATACTCCCCAGCCCCTTCTGCCCATGCACTCTGTGCGCCGAACACCAGCAGAGCAATAGCGAAAAAATAGCGTCGCCAGCCAGTCAAATATTGAGAGTTCACGTGATAAACCCCAAATTACTTCGGCTGCCAGGTGACTTTAAAATAGACACCCCGCTCTATTTCAGTAGGCAAGGTAAAGCTCTCCTGTATATATTCTGGGTGGCGAGAATCCAATAAATTTTGGCCAACCAAGGCCAATTCCAGCGAGGTAACAGGACGCCAGGCCAAACGCGCATTTGCGGCCACATAGGCATCCATTTGCCGAAGTACCGAACTAACGCCATCTACCGCGTAGGCATCGTCAACAAAACGCAGCCACACATCAAAGTCTAGCGACTCAGTAATGTCCCACTGCGAGCGTAGCGACAACTGATGCCGGGGAGATTCACCCTGCTGCAATTTATCCTGACTAGTGCGTGTATCGAGATTCGTTTCCATAAAGCTATACGCCAAGGCCCAGCGCCAGTTTTCGCTCGCTTGCCAGGTCGCCGCAAGCTCAACACCACGAGTATCACCCGACAAGCCGTTAGCGAAGTTCAAGGGCTGCACGACATAAGCGCCATTGAATGATGGCACCCCAGCTTCTGTGTTGCGCAACTCGTCGTAATCATTGAAGAATAGGGCGAAATCCAAAGACAAGGTATTGGTAAAGCTTAGACGATAGCCTCCTTCCCAGGCTAGTAACTCCTCAGAGCCATAGTCATCACCAGGGGTAAAAGCCACTGCCGTAGGAAAAGGAATCTGGGGAGGAACCGGGGGCACTACGGCGAGCAAACCGGCCAAATCGTGCTCTGCCCGCGATGCGGTGCGTACCGCCCTTGATACCGACACCCACAGCCGCTGCTTTTCGCTCACAGACCACATCAGCCGCATACTGGGCTGTATCTCGACATCGGTATAATCGTTTTTCTCTACCTTGACACCCAGTGTCAGCCAAAGCTTTTCACCGATCAGTTCAATCTCGTCTTGGGCAAATAGGCTCAGTAATTCATCATCCCGGATCGGCTGATCAATATCACCCCAAAAAGCATTACCTATTGTCGACTCGGTGTAGCGATAACCAAGGCCCCAGATAAGGGTATTCCTTTGCGACAAGGTTAGTAGGTGCTGAAAATCAACATCAAACGCTTTACTGGATTGGTGGGCAATACTTTCATTGCGGTCCTTATGATCAAAATAGACCTGTAAGTTATACTCAGAGTCTTGCGACTGGACATGCTGCCAGTGGCCCATCAAATTCCAGCCTTCACTTTCTACCGAATCATTTATCTGAGCGAAGTAGGGTGGGGCCAGGCTGGGTAACACCACCTCCTGATCAATATTTGCCCGGTAAAAATCGCCCTGAAAACTGAAGTTATTTTTGTATGACGGCTGAATATCAAGACGGAAACCACCGCTACTCATATCCCATTTATCACCGGTACTATCGCCATTTGCCCGCTCAGAATCATCTTTTTTACTGGTTTTTAAGTAGGCTCTGCCGTAGCTATTTTCAGCCAAATTACCGCCGATACGCAGGCTGGCCGTCCCTCGTTCCTCATCACCAGCGGTAACGGAAAGCAATGCACCTGTAGTATCTGCAGCATGACGGGTAATAATATTGATCACGCCATTAACCGCATTGGCACCCCAAAGGGTGGCTCCGGGGCCACGTATCACCTCAATACGCTCAAGATCTTCAAGCAGCACATCCTGAGTTTCCCAATACACACCGGAAAAAGTTGGGGAATAAACCGTGCGCCCATCGACGAGAACTAATAATTTATTGGCAAAACGACCATTAAAACCCCGAGCGGTCACGGCCCATTTATTAGCATCTATCCGCGCCACGTCGAGACCCGGTACCATTCGCAATGCTTCGGGCACACTAGTCGCACCCGAACGACGCACGTCATCCGCCGTAATAACGAAAATGGCCGCGGGGCTGTCTGACAGCTTCTGGGCTTTTTTCGATACAGAGGTAACCTCCATATTCAGCAGAGATTCTAAGTCCATACCGTCCATAACGTCCTCAAGCTGATCTTCATCGGCGACAACGCTATGGGTGGCCCCAGCCAGTAAAAAGCCCGTACTAAGCACAAGTAGAGAAGCAAGATGTCTGGGCGCAGCCAGCGAGAACCGGGCGATGCTCTGCCTTGCCGGCGTTCCTATGAGAGTGTTTTCGCATGTCATCATTTTTAGTTACCTATCATTAAGCAAGCTATATTCGGCATGTATCGAAAAGCCGTAGCGGTCAACAACCGTTGCCGCGAGTGCGCGTATAAAATCCTTTTATTAGCGGGGGTTTATCAGAAAACCTTGTTACACGGGCCGAACAGCCCTATCCAGCGCATCAGTATCTTTCATCCCTATTGTCTGATATTTTCTGTGCCAATTCAGGAAACCCATCACAAGCGACAGACATCACAAAGCACGGGGAACCACCCCGCCTCCTCAAAAATTAAGCGCACCCGCTACTCAACAAACGATAAAGGACACGGCAATGGACTTAGGCTTGAACAAGGGTAAAGTCGCCCTGGTAACGGGCAGTTACCGCGGCACCGGTGAAATTATCGCCACACAACTAGCCGATGAAGGTGCCACTGTTATCGCCCACGGTTTTGAACCCGGCAGTGCCGACCACGTGGTCGCTAATTCCGCTGTTCAATTCGCCGTTTGGGGCGACCTCTGCACTGAAGCGGGCTGCCAGCAAGTGGCCGAGCAGGCAATAGCGGCAGCGGGGAAAGTCGATATTCTCGTCAACAATTACGGCACCGCCGTCGAAAAGCGCTGGGCCGATGCCGACAGCGACGACTGGCTCGATATGTATCAAAAAAACGTACTCTCGGCAGCGCGCATGATTCGCCTTTTAACGCCGCAAATGCGCGAACTCGGCACAGGGCGCATTATTCAGCTCGGCACCGTTGGCTCAACTCAGCCCAATCAACTACGCCCCGCCTACTACGCATCAAAAGGCGCACTGGCCAATATTGCCGTCGGCCTGGCCAAAGAACTCGCCGGCACAGGTATTACCGTCAACACCATTTCGCCGGGCTATATTCGCACCCCCGAAATTGAAGCCTCCTTTCGCGCCAAGGCCAAACGCGAGGGCTGGGAAGACGACTGGGAAACCATTGAGCGGCGCATCGTCGCCAAGCGCTTCCCCAACCCGACGGGGCGTATTGCGACTCGTGAGGAAGTGGCTGATTTGGTGTGTTTTATTGCTAGTGAAAGGGCCGCTTTTATTAATGGGCAGAATATTCGAATTGATGGTGGGGCCTTGGATATTGTTCATTGAGTAGGTGGAGGAACGGGGTTGCCTTGGCGCAGGGTGCTTGATTGCAAGACCCGACCCCGTTATTTTCTTTTTGTTTTTTTCTTGACGCAGGATGCTCGATTGCAAGACCCGACCCCGTTATTTTGTTGGGGTGGTCGACGCCGAATATCAGCCGATGGCAAGTCCATTGAGTTTGACAGCCTGGGCTGGTGCAACAACCCGAAAAGCCCGAATTATCGCAAGACTACCGGCCCCAAAGGTGGAATGAAGATGGTCTGGGAAAAATGGTCTGAAATCCCGGCTTAAATTTTGTTACGGCGGATATTTCCTTTACTGCTAGCAGTCAGGCAGGAGAAGAAAATATCCGCCCCACCTAAACCATGTAAAGTGTGAATAGCCCTGACCTAAGGTTTCAATAAATCAAAATGCGTGATTGCAAGACCCGTATCTGACCCCACTCTCCGTTCACGTTATACGATCTTTTAGCTCGCTAATATCCCGAGTCGAAGCTGTTATAAAAGGTATAGACAAGTGATCACTTAGCTCAGCTGCGAGTTTTCGGGAATGATCCTGCTGCTTTTTTATCTCTATGGTGGCTCTTACAGGGCGATCTCTTGATGAATCCAAGTTTCGTCTTTTAATAATTATTTCTGGATCTTCGTACAATAACACCATACGTGATGGAGCTAGCTTTTCAAATATATCAACCGGGATTTCAATCACTTCTGTACCAATATCAATAATCATGTGCGCATCAAATAACACATGAGCACCTTTCGGTACCGACTCCATCTCAATATTAAACTGCTCCACCAGTGCATATTGATTTTGCAATATCTGATTGGCACTGACTAAACGGAGGTGGTCTCTATCGACGACTGCTAACCGCTTTTTGATGAGCGACCCTGCTGAAAAGTGAAAAAACTGATCATCATTGGATTAAAGGGGACGCAACCCTTTGCAACAACTTAAGGGGTCAGAGCCCTTAAGCCCCTTAAGCCCCTTAAGCCCGCAACATAGCCTTGTTACATGCCCGCCGCAATCAATGGCTCGACATGGTGATCCGGTCGTTTTAGCGATAGCTCATACATCGACTGAAGATTGACCCAAAATTCAGGCGTTGTACGCAATGCCTCGGAAAGAAGCCATGCTGTCTCTGGCGAAACACCGCGCCTGCCACGAACAATCTCATTGACTCGCTGCACCGGAATACCGACATGGGTCGCTAGTGCTTTTTGTGTGAGTCCGAGTGGCTCTAGAAACTCTTTAAGTAAAATAACTCCTGGGTGTGTTGCGATTCTATTGCTAGGAATCATCTGCGGCCTCCTAATTGTCAGTGATAGTCCACGATGTGGACGTCAGTTACGCCATTCTGGCTCCAGCGGAAAATAATGCGCCACTGCGAATTAATACGAATACTATAAAACCCCTTGAGCTCACCCCTTAAAGGCTCGAGCCTATTGCCCGGAGGGGAGTGAAGATCATCAAGGACCTGCGCAGCGTTCAGAATATCGAGTTTATAAAGCGCGAGTCCGTGTATCTGGACTGGAAGCTTTCTGGCATAGCGGCTAGATATACCGTGAAAAAGGTCTGAAGTACTTCGGTCACCGAACGATGTAATCATATACCGAGAATAACGGATGCACGGTATCCATGCAACGCCTAAAAGGGCATCGAACAGCTTATTCAAGAGAACCCTTCTACTTATCACCTTTCGCACTATCTGCTGTTCAAGACGCTAAAAATCAACAACTTACACAAACCGACGGTAGGCAGAAGGTCGTTACTGGTACTGGCGTCTTACTGCACAACCAAAGCAGCACCGGACGCTTTTCGCTACAATGTCTGCTTCTTTCTTTTGCACGACGATGACACTATGGCTCAGTACGTTTACTCCATGAACCGGGTGGGCAAAATTGTCCCGCCCAAGCGACAAATCCTTAAAGATATATCCCTATCTTTTTTCCCCGGCGCCAAAATTGGCGTGCTCGGCCTCAACGGCTCGGGTAAGTCGACACTGCTGAAAATCATGGCCGGCCTCGACACCGATATTATCGGTGAGGCACGCCCCATGGCCGATATTAAAATTGGCTATCTGGCGCAAGAGCCTGCCCTGGACCCAGAAAAAGATGTGCGCGGCAATGTGGAAGATGGCGTGCGCGAGGCGGTCGATGCTTTGAAAGAACTCGACGGCGTGTTTGCCGCCTATGCCGAGCCCGATGCCGACTTTGACAAGCTGGCCAAGCGCCAGGGCGAGCTGGAAGACATTATTCAAACCTGGGATGCCCACAACCTCGACCACAAACTCGATGTTGCCGCCGACGCCCTGCGCCTGCCGCCCTGGGATGCCGATGTCAACAAGCTGTCGGGTGGTGAAAAGCGCCGCGTTGCACTTTGTCGCCTGCTGCTATCGCGCCCCGATATGCTGCTGCTCGATGAGCCAACCAACCACCTGGATGCCGAATCGGTCCATTGGCTAGAACAGTTTCTGCACAACTTTGAAGGCACCGTGGTCGCCGTGACTCACGATCGCTACTTCCTCGACAATGTCGCGGGCTGGATACTTGAACTTGATAGAGGCCACGGCATTCCCTACGAGGGCAACTACACCAACTGGCTCGAAACCAAAGAAGCCCGCCTTGAGCAAGAGAAAAAAGGCCAGGCCGCTCACTACAAAGCCATCAAGCAAGAACTCGAATGGGTGCGTAAAAACCCGAAAGCACGACAGGCGAAAAACAAAGCCCGCTTGCAACGCTTTGAAGAAATGAACAGCCGTGAATTTCAGACGCGCAATGAAACCAACGAAATCTATATTCCGCCCGGCCCCCGCCTAGGCGACAAGGTGATTGAAATTGAGCACCTGAGTAAAAGCTTTGGTGAGTCGCTGTTAATTGACGACCTCTCGCTGAGTATTCCCAAGGGTGCCATCGTCGGTATCGTCGGCGGTAACGGCGCGGGTAAATCGACTCTGTTCCGCATGATTAACGGTGTCGAGCAGCCCGACAGTGGCAGCATTACCCTGGGTGATACGGTCAAACTCGCCGTGGTTGAACAGGGCCGCGAAGACCTCGACGACGACAAAACGGTTTGGGAGGCGATTTCTGATGGTCAGGACATACTCCATATCGGCGACTACGAGGTGAACTCCCGCGCCTATGCCGGGCGCTTTAACTTTAAAGGAGGCGACCAGAAAAAGCGTGTCGGCGATCTGTCCGGTGGTGAGCGCGGTCGCCTGCATTTGGCTAACACCTTAAAACAAGCGGCCAATGTATTGCTACTCGATGAGCCCTCCAATGATCTCGACGTAGAAACCCTGCGCGCATTGGAAGAGGCCACCCTGGCCTTCCCCGGCTGCGTACTGGTTATCTCCCACGACCGCTGGTTTCTCGACCGTATTGCCACCCACATCATCGCTTTTGAAGGCAATAGCGAAGTGGTATTTTTCGAGGGCAATTACAGCGAGTACCACGAAGATTTAATCGCCCGTAAAGGTGCCGATGCTCAACCCAAGCGTATTAAACATAAAGCACTCAAACATTGAGAATCTCCGACTAAAGGCTTCTGATAAATGGGCTTCTGATTAATTCTGGCGGCCTAGATCGTGATTCAAAATGTTTACCCGCTTCACCCGCCTATCGTGCTGGTGGGTGAAGTCTTACATCGGCATCGGTGTTTTTATTTTAATAAATAACGCAAAACGCCTATAGAACCAGGGTTCTATAGGCGTTTATATCAATTAGCATTCAGCCTACAGTTGATGACTCAGTGCAGTTTACTTCACGCTTAATTGATAAAAATCTTACGATTACCCTTCGAAGGCTTTGCGTGGCTTAGACACACCCGCGGCGTCTTCCCCTTTCAGGTAAGCAAGCATGGTGTCGGCATCAGAGACTTCAAAGGGATCCGATCCGGCGTTATCAGCAAAACCTGCTTCTACAAAATGTTTTTCAATCTTGCCGTCGTTAACCAGCATTGAATAGCGCCAGGAGCGCATGCCGAAACCCAGGTTAGACTTGTCGACCAACATGCCCATCTTTCGCGTGAATTCACCATTACCATCGGGCAGTAAGGTGATATTTTGATTGCCTATTTCCTTGCCCCACTTGAACATCACGAAGGCGTCGTTCACAGAAACACAGATAATATTATCAACACCCTGCGCTTTAAATTCTTCAAAGAGCTCATCGTAGCGAGGCAGGTGGTTGGACGAACAGGTTGGCGTAAATGCACCGGGCAGTGAGAAAACAACCACTTTCTTGCCGGCAAAAATATCCTGGCTGGTTTTATCTTCCCAACGATAGGGGTTTGCACCTTCAACAGACTCATCACGAACACGGGTTTTGAAGGTGACTTCAGGGACTTCATTGACTACACACATATACTGCTCCACACCATTTGTTTGAATTACACATGAAGTATACCCG
>CAYWXW010000015.1:0-32181 GCA_964462265.1 uncultured Porticoccaceae bacterium
TAATACTAATGAGTGTGTACAGTAGTCTTGCGTGTCGAGCATCGCCCTGTAGAATCGCCATTTAACCATAGCTCAGCGAGAAGCTAAATACCGAATGCTTACCGAACAAGGTGATATCTCTTTACAGGCCGAGGTTCCGGTTCACTTAAGTGGTGCTCGTCTCGATCAGGCTGCCGCCGAACTCTTCGACGCTTATTCGCGTACCCGCTTACAACAATGGATACGCGATGGCGCTCTAATGGTGGATGGCCGGGTCGGCAAAACCCGTGAAAAGTTGCTCGGCGGCGAATGCCTCATCCTCAAGGCCCGGCTGGAAGCCGAGGGCGAGTGGCAGCCCCAGCCCGTGCCTTTCGAGATCGTATTTGAAGATGCCAGTGTCATTGTCGTCAACAAAGCGGCGGGACTGGTAGTGCATCCGGGGGCGGGTAACCCCGATGGTACCCTGCTCAATGGTTTGCTTTACCACTGCGAGCAGTTGGCCAGCGTGCCTCGCGCCGGCATTGTCCATCGTCTCGATAAAGACACCACCGGTTTAATGGTGGTGGCGAAAACCCTGGAGGCGCATTACTCGCTGACGACTCAGCTCAAAGATCGCAGTGTCAAACGCCACTACCACGCCATTGTGCAGGGGGTGATGACCGGCGGTGGCACGGTTGATGTGCCGATAGGTCGCCATCCCACCAGCCGCACGCGAATGGCGGTACTACGCCCCGGACGCGAGGCGGGTAGTCGCTATCGAGAGGCGATTAGTCACTACCGTTTGGTGGAGCGCTTTGCCGGTCACAGCCATGTTGAAGTGGCGTTGGAAACCGGCCGCACCCACCAGATTCGCGTACACATGGCGCATCTGGGTTATCCGCTGGTGGGCGATGGGGTCTACGGTGGGCGGCTGCGTTTAAGTGCTGGTGCCAGTGCAGAATTAGCGACCGCACTGCGTGAATTTCCGCGCCAGGCCCTGCACGCTTTGCGTTTGAGTTTTATCCACCCCGCCTCAGGTGAAGCGGTTGAATGGGAATCCTCCCTGCCGGAGGATATGCAGCAACTATTGAGTGTATTGCAGAGTGAAGCCCGACCCGTTTGAATTCCCTGTTTTGATCCCCAACTGGCCCCTGCCACCGGGGGTGAAGAGTGTTATCACCACTTGCCAGGGGCAGCCGGCTGGCGCTCAGGGTAAGCTACTGAATTTTCTTGATGACAGCGACGCGTGTCGCCAGCAGGTGTTGCGCAATCGCCGCGATCTGGCTGAGCAATTAGCCTTGACTCAGCCTCTGCCCTGGTTGGTTCAGGAGCATGGCATTCGAGTGGTCTATGCTGTTGACGCGATCAAACACAAATCCCAACGCAATGCCGATGCCTGCGTCAGTCGTACGCCGGGCCTGGCCTGTGTGATTCAAACGGCCGATTGCCTGCCGGTATTGTTGAGTCGTGACGATGGTTCGGTAGTGGCCGCAGCCCATGCGGGTTGGCGCGGGTTAGTCGCTGGTGTACTCGGCGCGACAGTGGCGGCAATGGCGGGTGAGGCATCGGCTATTTCAGCCTATTTGGGTCCTGCTATTAGCCAGCAGCATTTTGAAGTGGGTGGCGAGGTGAGAGAGGTTTTTTTGGAAAAGGCCCAGCCAATAGAGCAGCGGTTGACCGACGCTTGCTTTTTAGCGTCAAAAGATCGTCCCGGCCACTATTATGCCGACCTCTACCAGCTGGCTCGCATTCAGCTGCGCGGCCTTGGCGTGACGCGTATTTATGGCGGTGACTTTTGCACTTATACCGATACCGCGCGCTTTTATTCCTACCGGCGGCAGGGGCCAACAGGGCGCATGGCGAGCTTAATCTGGATAGAGAGCTGAGCCAGGAGGCCGCTCGAAGGTTTAGCTGCCGTGGCTAAGCAGGGTGATTTTTTCCGGCAGTATAAGAATAGGTCTTAGCAGTGAAACCACTTCTCTACGTTCGGGGGAGGCGAGCCAGTGCTGCCAGTTTTCCCTGTTTTGTAGCTTGATCAAAATATAGCGCACATTCGGGTCTTCGATGCCGTGCAGGGATTCCCCAGAAATAAAGCCGGGTGCCGTGACGGTGGCCTGCAGCATTTTGCGGGCAAAATTGTCGTAGGTACTGGCCATGCCGGGGGCGATGTGACGTTCGATTAATACGGTGATCATTGCTGGACTCTATAAAAATAAGACTAAAATACGTGACTCAAATTGCCAGGTTTCCGTTTGCTCCGTGCCTGCTCGAAACGAATGCAGCAAGCTGTGCCGATATCATACCCGTTGGCCCTTTTCCTGTCCGCTGGCTTCTGAGAAAATACCATGATGAAAGTGCCTAGTAATAACGCTGACCCCAAAGTGCCGGACTTCGATACCTTGCTCGATACCTCGGGCTTATATTGTCCCGAGCCGGTAATGATGCTGCATGGTGCGGTGCGCGATGTAAGCAGCGGGCAGGTAATTAAGGTGGTGGCGACTGACCCTTCAACCGAACGCGATATTCCCAAGTTTTGTCAGTTTCTCGACCACGAACTCATTGTCCATTATCAGCAGGGCGAGGCTTATATTTACTTTATTCGTCGGGGGTGATGGGCTCTGAAGGGTGGCCAATCTAAAGCTAGCTCTCCCGCCGGGGCGAAGAGAGCTAGGGCAATAGTTTCTTTAAGTTTAAGTAGCGGCCATGCCACCATCGACAGGTAGTGAAACCCCAGTCATATACGATGATTGGTCCGAGCACAGCCACACGGCTGCGTTGGCGATTTCGTTGGGCTCACCAAAGCGTCTCATGGGTGCGAGGTTTTCCATGTGAGTCCGAGCTGCATCATTTTCGCCAATGGCGGAGATTAGCAAAGGTGTGCCGATGGGGCCGGGGCACACGGCGTTGACGCGAATGTTTTTGGAGGCCAGTTCAATGGCGCCCGTTTTGGTCAGACCGACCACGCCGTGTTTGGCGGCAACATAGGCACCGCTATTGCGAATACCGACCAAACCCGCGTAGGACGCGGTAGTAACGATGGAACCGCCGTCACCCTGGGCGATCATCTGCCGGGCCACGTGTTTCATCGATAGCCAGGCACCTTTCAGGTTTACCGCGTAGTTGAAGTCAAAATTTTCTACCGTGTCATCGACGATGGAAAACCCCTCTCCCGGAGCACCGGCATTATTGTGGGCGCAGTCGATGCGGCCAAAGGCGGCAACACCTGCGGCGATTAATGCCTCGACATCAGACTCTTTGCTAATGTCGCAGTGGGCAAAAACAGCTTCGCCACCTGCTTGCTCGACCAGCCTGACGGTCTCTGCACCGCCAGCGTCATCGACATCACCGAGTACGACTTTCGCGCCTTCGCGAACAAAAGCCAGGGCCGATGCGCGACCAATACCAGAACCTGCGCCGGTTACTACGGCGACCTTATTTGCGACTAAACCACTCATTTTCTTCTCCTTTAGAATTCAGTTCTTAAACCTTAACTTTCGAATTTATAACCGGGGCCGTCGCTGACAATTTTGCCGGCGGTGGGGGTGGCAAAGTGGGTGCCCAGTACGGTGGTCTTGCTATTGCCAAAGCGCTGCATAAATTCGATGCGGGTTTTTTCGGCGAGACTGCTCTCCACATCGGCCATGTCAATCCAGTCAGGCTTGGCCATTTGCAGGGGGTGGTGGAACATGTCGCCGGTAATGACGGCCTCTTCACCCTTAGATTGGATGAGAATGCTGACGTGGCCCGGGGTGTGACCGGGAGTGGGGATGAGGCTGATTTCGTCATTGATTTTATGGCTGGAGTCGACCAGATCGACCTGATTGGCATCGAAGATGGGCTGCAAGGCCTGGTCGAGAGCGTGGCTTTCGTAGGGGTCGTCCTCGTCTTTCCAGAATTCCCACTCGGTGGCGCCAAATAAATAGCGCGCATTGGGGAAGGTGGGGATCCACTGGCCGTTGACCAGGCGTGTGTTCCAGCCAACGTGGTCGAAGTGCAGGTGGGTGCAGAGTACGCGGTCGATTTTATCGGCGGGAAAGCCCAGCGCGGCCATATTTTCGAGGAAGGGTGTGTTGAGATTATTCCACTCCTCATACAGCGGCAGTTTCTTGCCATTGCCGGCACAGGTATCGACAATAATATTCAGCCCGCCAGCACTAATTAAAAAGGCGTGAATACTCAATATCATATCGCCGTCGGCGTCGAGAAAATTAGGTTTTAACCAGCTGTCATAGTCGCTTAACTCCTCGGCTGTGCGCTCGGAGAAGAGTGAGCCGACAGGGGCTTTTAATACCACCTCGACCAGTCGAGTGATGGTTACATCGCCAATTTTCCAGCTGAGTTTTTCGTAGCGTCGATCAGTCATAATCAGTAAGCTCCAACATGTGTTTTTTATTCGGTGCGAAATCTTACCGTAATTGTTTTGCTGGGTGTTTATATTGTCGAAGAAGATTCGTGCAAGCGGCCTTGGCGAGTAAGTGATAAAAGGTGATTAGTATGGATGCCTATGAGCAATTGATTTCAACCCTGGCCCTGGTGCTTGGCGTTGGTTGGGCCAGTGGTATTAATCTTTACGCCGCTGTTGCCGTGCTCGGTTTTGCCGGTGCCACGGGCAATCTTGAGCTGCCAGCAGAGCTGGAAACATTGCAGGACCCGATAGTCATCGGTATTGCCTGCCTGATGTATGTGGTGGAGTTTTTTGCCGATAAAACACCGGGTGTCGATAGTGCCTGGGATACTATGCACACCTTTATACGTATCCCCGCCGGCGCGATGCTGGCGGCGGGTGCCGTTGGCGATGTCACGCCGGCGCTGGAAATTGGCGCTGGGCTACTCGGCGGTTCTATGGCCATGGGCAGTCACTTTACCAAGGCATCGACGCGGCTATTGATCAACACCTCACCGGAACCCTTTAGCAACTGGGGCGCCTCTATCAGTGAAGACCTGATGGTCTTTGCTGGCCTCTGGGCAATGCTCAATCACCCCTGGGCATTTCTCGGCCTGATGCTGGTATTTATTGTGCTGGTTATCTGGTTGTTGCCGAAATTATGGCGTGTGGCGCGTGCAGTGTTTCGGCGTATTGGTGGCTGGCTGGGGCTTGTTAAAAAGCAGTCTGATGCTACGGATGGTGGCGAGGGTGGATTGATATCGGATTCGCCCCTTATAGCAAGCACTGATAAGCTCGCTGCCCAGGCGGGTGTCGGTTCGCCATTCAAGGATCGGTAAAGTAGATTGTGAGCGAGCCAACCGATAGTTCTGTGTCAGAAAATCCCGTATCAGATGACTTTTTGTTAGAAAAGCCTGAGGCTGTAAAACCACCATCGGCAAAAGACCTGCGTCTTGGCGCGATGAATATGTTGGCGCGCAGGGAGCACTCGCGCAAAGAGGTCAGGGATAAATTACTGAAGAAGTTTGAACCTAACACTGAACTTCTCGACGCCGTGTTAGACAAATTGGTTGCCGATGACCTTTTATCGGATCAGCGCTTTAGCGAGGCTTTTGTGCGCTGGCGAGTGGGCAAAGGCCAGGGGCCGGTAAGAATTCGCATGGAACTGCGCGAGCGTGGTGTCGACGGCGATGCGGCTTTGCGCGAATGTGATGTCGATTGGTTTGCTCTTGTCGTCGAGGTGGCGCACAAGCGTTTTGGTGCAAGCCCCGCCATTGACCCGAAACAGCGAGCCAAACGCATGCGCTTTTTGCAGTACCGAGGTTTCAGTGGTGAACAGATTCGGGCTGCTCTAAATGATTAATCCGGCGTCGGGTCGAAAGCGCGATCATTAATAAGAGGCTTTAAAGAATAGTGAAACTTCACCTACGTGTTTTGTTGTCGCTTTGTGGCACATTATTTATCCCCTTGGCAGCGGCGTTAGAATTTCAGGGCACTTGGCAGCAGGGTGCCATGTTGGTGGGGCATACAAAGCCGGGCAATACCGTCGTTTTTCAGGATCGCAGCGTCAGCCTGACACCACAGGGCTATTTTGTCATTGGCCTCAGTCGGGATATTAAAGGCCCGGTGGTGGTTGATGTGCATAATGGTAAAGACACTCAGCAATACAGCTACTCGGTGGCGCAGCGTGAATACAATGTGCAGCGAGTCGATGGCGTGCCCCAGCGTACAGTCACCCCGCCCTCTGCCGAGGTGCTCGAGCGCATTCGCCGCGAAGGGCGTTTGGTGCGACAGGCGCGGGCGGATAATGATCCGCGCGAAGATTTCCTCCAGGGTTTTATCAAGCCCCTCGAAGGGCCAATTACCGGCGTTTACGGTAGCCAGCGGGTGTACAACGGCGTACCGAAGAATCCCCATTATGGCCTCGATATCGCCCGGCCCACGGGCACGGTGGTGGTTGCGCCAGCGCCCGGCATCGTCAAACTGGTACACGCCGATATGTATTATTCCGGCGGCACACTGGTACTCGACCACGGTTATGGCTTGACCTCCTCCTTCATTCACCTCAGCGGTGCATTAGTGAAAGAGGGGCAGCGAGTGGAGGCGGGTGATGCCATTGCCAAGGTGGGTTCTACCGGCCGTGCTACCGGCCCTCATCTCGATTGGCGCGTTAACTGGTTCAGTGTGCGACTGGACCCGGCGCTGGTGCTGGAATATTTTCCCGCTGCTAGCGGGCAATAAGCCTATAGTTTTTTCTCTCCACTTTTTCCTGTTTGAACATATCCTCGCAAGCATGGTGTTAGGGCGGCTATTGCCTTAAAATTCACCGCCTGTAAATGGGCCTGCGCTGCGGATAAACATATATGATCGATAAACAGCTACTGAGTATTCTGGTTTGCCCCGTCACCAAGGCGCCCCTCGAATACGATCGTAAACGTGAAGAGTTGGTTTGCTATGCCAGTGGTTTGGCTTACCCCATCCGCGATGGTATTCCGGTGATGCTAGAAAGTGAAGCGCGAGAGCTGAGCGGGGAAGAAAAAGAGCAGGGCCGCAAGCGCTAGTTCACCCTGCTGGTTTGCCTTAACAGGGTGACGGCACAGTACGAATAAACTTTGAGGATGAGGGTAAATGGCAGAAGAAACGCTGTTCAGCAAAATTATCAAGGGTGACATTCCGGCTGACATTATTTATGAAGACGAGCATTGCATCGCCATCAAAGATATTGCGCCGAAAGCTCCCGTACATTTGTTGGTGATTCCACGGAAAATCATCCCTCGCATTATTGATGCCGAGACAGAAGATCAAGCACTGCTGGGGCACTTGATGTTAGCTGCCGGTAAAATTGCTGAACAAGCCGGTGTCGGTGATGCCTTTCGCCTGATTGTTAACAACGGTGCCGGTGCCGGGCAAACGGTGTTCCATTTGCACGTACATATATTGGGCGGCAAGGGTTTTTCTGAGTCTTCATTGGGCTTTTAGTCTTCAGTTCTTAGTACGCCAACCTTTCTTTAAATTTTAATTTATTTAACGAGGCCTTTGCAGGGGAGATGATTTTGTTTTCAGGCAAGGCAAAAATGCGCGCAGAGAGGGAGTTTACAGCTGTAAATGACCGATTGAGCACGTTTTTAACGCTGCCTGGGAGCAAAATGGCTCTCCTGCTAAGGTCTCTTAGTGCTCCGAGTGGGGCGGGACTTTTATGTTAGATGTGAAATCGAGTGCGGACATCCGCCAGGCCTTTCTGGATTTTTTTGCCGAGCGCGACCACCGCGTTGTCGCCAGCAGCTCTTTGGTGCCGGGCAATGATCCCACATTATTGTTTACCAATGCCGGCATGGTGCAGTTTAAAGATGTTTTTCTCGGTGCTGAACAGCGCGACTACCAGCGGGCCACTAGCTCTCAGCGCTGTGTGCGCGCTGGTGGTAAGCACAATGATTTAGAGAACGTCGGTTATACCGCGCGCCATCACACCTTCTTTGAAATGCTTGGCAACTTTAGTTTTGGTGACTACTTTAAGCGCGATGCCATCAAATTAGCCTGGACCTTTCTCACCGAAGTGCTGGGCCTGCCTGAAGAGCGTCTGTGGATCACCGTACATACTTCTGACGACGAGGCCGAGAAAATCTGGCTTGAAGAAATGGGCGTTAGCGCCGAGCGCTTTTCCCGTCTCGACGAAGACAACTTCTGGCAAATGGGCGATACCGGCCCCTGCGGCCCCAGTTCTGAAATCTTTTATGACCACGGTGCCGACGTGCCGGGTGGCCCGCCGGGCAGTGACGATGACGATCTTGATCGCTATATCGAAATCTGGAATCTGGTGTTTATGCAGTACGAGCGCGATAGTAGTGGCGAGATGACTGCGCTGCCCAAGCCCTCCATCGATACTGGCATGGGCCTGGAACGCATCGCCGCGATTATGCAGGGCGTGCACAGCAACTACGAGATTGACCTGTTTCAGCACCTGATTAAAGCAGCGGCCCAGGCGACGGGTTGCGCTGACCTGGAGCATAAGTCGCTGCGGGTGATTGCCGACCATATCCGTTCATCCTCATTTTTGATTGTCGACGGCGTGCTGCCCTCTAACGAGGGGCGCGGTTATGTGCTGCGGCGCATTATTCGTCGCGCCCTGCGTCATGGCCACAAGCTGGGCATGACGGGTATTTTCTTTAATACCCTGGTTGCGTCACTGGTTGAGCAAATGGGTGCGGCCTATCCTGAACTTGCGGCCAAACAGACAGTGGTTGAAAAAGCCCTGTTGGCTGAAGAAGAACAGTTCAGCAAAACCCTCGATAAAGGCATGGGCGTTTTGACGGCTGCGCTTGCCGACTTGTCAGGCAAAGTCATACCCGGTGAAGTGGTCTTTAAACTCTACGATACCTACGGCTTCCCACTCGATTTAACCAACGATATTGCCCGCGAGCAGGGTTATGAACTCGATCTTGCGGGCTATGAAAGCTGCATGGAAGCGCAAAAAACTCGCGCCCGCGCGGCCAGTCGTTTCGGTGTCGATCACACAGCACAGCTCGATATCGCCGGTGAAACCGAGTTTGTTGGCTATCAACACTTGAAGGCCAGTGCGAAAATCACCGGCCTGTTTCGCGAAGGTACAGCGCTTGAAACATTGAATGTCGGTGAGGAGGCCATGTTGGTACTCGACAGCACAGCCTTTTATGCGGAGTCTGGCGGTCAGGCTGGCGACAGTGGTGAGTTGCTCACTGCGGCTGGGCGTTTTGCCGTTAACGACTGCCAGAAGCAGGGTGACAACCACATCCATCTCGGGCGACTGGTCGAGGGTGAAATACGTGTTGGCGAGGCGGTTACAGCCCAGGTCAATATCGACAAGCGACAAGCAACAGCCGTCAATCATTCTGCGACTCATTTATTGCACGCCGCTTTGCGCGAAGTGCTGGGCGAACACGTCGTGCAAAAGGGCTCATTAGTTGATGCCGAACGTTTGCGCTTTGACTTTGCCAACCCGCAGGCGATGACGGCGGATGAAATTAAAGCCGTTGAAGCGATTGTGAATAGCCAAATCCGTCAAAACAGTGCGGTGCAAACCGAGCTTATGTCGATGGACGAGGCCCAGAACAGTGGCGCGATGGCGCTGTTTGGCGAGAAATACGGCGACAGTGTGCGCGTGCTGACCATGGGCGATGGCTTTTCTGTCGAGCTTTGTGGTGGCACTCACGCCCAGCGCACCGGTGATATCGGTCTGTTTCACATTACTTCCGAGTCGGGGGTGGCCGCAGGTGTGCGCCGTGTCGAAGCGGTGGCCGGTGCCCCTGCTCTCGCCTGGTTTGGCGAGCTTGAGCAAACACTGGATAAAGTCAGCTCAACATTAAAAGCCGGGCGCGCCACGGTGCTCGATAAGGCGGCGACGCTGGTCGAAACCAATCGCGCCTTAAATAAAGAGCTGGAAGCCTTGAAAGTGAAGCTGGCCAGTGCCTCGGGTGGCGACTTGCTCGATGAAGCAACAATGATTGCCGGTGTTGCTGTGCTGGCTAAAAAGATCGATGGCGCCGATGCCAAAACTCTGCGCGATATGCTCGACCAGCTGCGCTCGCGCATGGATAAAGGCGTAATCCTGCTGGCGGCTGAGAGTGACGGCAAAATTGCCTTGAGCGCCGGGGTGACCAAAAATCTCACCGCTGATATTAAGGCCGGTGCATTAATGCAGTTCGTTGCGCCGCAAATTGGTGGCAAGGGCGGTGGTCGCCCGGATATGGCTCAGGGTGGTGGTACGGATAGCGCGGCACTACCGGCAGCCCTCGACTCGGTCTTCTCTTGGGTTGAAGACCAGTTAAGTACTTGAATGCACGACCTTATTCTAGTTAATCAGGTTTCTCTTTTTGATTGATTAGTGTACATTTGCGCCCCTCGTCGATGGGTGCCAAGTCGCTGGATGCCGGTATTAGCCAACAGTGATTTTGCAGCGCCCATTCACACTGTTTGTTGTTGAGTTTAGCTGTCGAGTTAAGACATGAGTTTAATTGTTCAAAAATACGGTGGCACCTCGGTCGGTTCTATCGAGCGCATCGAAGCCGTGGCCGAAAAAGTCGCGGCCTGCCGTGCTCGCGGTGACGATATTGTGGTGGTGGTTTCGGCCATGAGCGGTGAAACCAATCGCCTGCTGGGCCTCGCCGATGCGATCACTGATGCACCCGCACCCCGTGAAATTGATGTGCTGGTGTCCACCGGTGAGCAGGTCACCATCGCGCTGTTGAGTATGGCGCTGAATAAGATTGGTTGTGAGGCGCGCTCTTACACCGGTGCTCAGGTGAAAATACTCACCGATGACTCTCACACCAAAGCGCGTATTGAAGAAATTGATGTCGAGTGCATGCAGGCTGACTTACAGCGGGGTCGGGTGCTTGTGGTGGCGGGTTTTCAGGGTGTTGATAGCGCAGGCAATATCACCACCCTCGGTCGTGGTGGCTCCGATACCTCGGCCGTAGCACTAGCTGCCGCTTTAAAAGCCGATGAATGCCAAATTTACACCGATGTCGATGGTGTCTACACCACCGACCCCCGCGTCGTTGAAGGTGCTCGACGACTGGAGCAAATCACCTTTGAAGAAATGCTGGAAATGTCCAGTCAGGGTTCGAAGGTCTTACAAATTCGCGCCGTAGAATTTGCCGGCAAGTACCAAGTACCGCTGCGTGTTCTGTCCAGTTTTAAAGACGGCCCCGGCACATTAATTACCCTTGAGGATGATGACAGCATGGAAAAACCCATAATTTCCGGCATCGCGTTTAACCGTGACGAAGCCAAGCTGACGATTCAGGGCATTCCCGATACACCCGGTGTGGCGTCGCGCATTCTCGCGCCGATTGGTGAAGCTAACGTCGAAATTGATGTGATTATTCAGAATGTCTCCGAAGATGGCACCACATCGCTGACATTTACCGTGCATCGCAACGACCTGAATCGCGCCCGTGGCCTACTGGAAGGCATCGCCATGGAGCTGAAAGCGCGCTCGGTAGTCACCGATGACCACATTGCCAAGGTATCGCTGGTGGGTGTCGGTATGCGCTCCCATGCCGGTGTTGCCTCGCGCATGTTTACCGCCCTGGCGGAGCACAATATTAATATTCAGATGATCACCACTTCCGAAATTAAGATAGCGGTAGTGATCGATGAAAAGTATCTCGAGCTGGCCGTGCGGGCCTTGCACTCTGCTTTTGACTTAGAAAACGACGCAAAATAATACCCTTGGTCTATGTTTGTCCCTAAGGATGAGTGTTTTGAGACGATAGACGGTATTAGACAAATCTTATATAAAAGGTAGAATGCGCGGTCGTTACGTAGTACTAGCGAAAGTTGTATCGGAAATAAAAAATACTCGCCGATATTGGAGGCGTCGTGGCTGCTTGAGAGGCTGCGACATTAATGGTTATAGCAAGGAGAATGAGTAATGCTTATTTTAACAAGGCGTGTTGGAGAGACCCTTGTAATAGGTGATGACGTCACTGTCACCGTATTGGGTGTCAAAGGTAATCAGGTTCGTCTCGGCGTCAATGCACCGAAAGAAATTTCAGTTCACCGAGAAGAAATTTACCAGCGTATACAAGATGAAAAAAACGGCGAGGCTGGGGCTGTCTAGCCCCTTTGTTTTTACTGGCAGTATGGTATTATCCCCGCCCTCAGAAGCGGGCTGCCAGTTTCCCTCGTCTTTAAGTGCTTTATATAAGGCGTTCTGGCTAAACCTTCTGAAGTGTTAAATATCACCTGATCAATAACGTGGTTCTGGGTTTGCTCAATATAGAGTAAACCGGGAATTTCGGATCAGTGTTGGTAAAAAGTAAGCACTGCCCTGTTAATTGGGTCAGTACAGTTTCTGGTGAGGTGGCCGAGTGGCCGAAGGCGCTCCCCTGCTAAGGGAGTATATCTTGATCGGTATCGAGGGTTCGAATCCCTCCCTCACCGCCATAAACCAAAAAGCCCCCGAAAGGGGGTTTTTTGGTTTATAAGTGAAAGAAAATTGGATTTGAACCCGGTTCGACAAATTCGGGAACGAATTTGGACGAGGAGCGCAGCGACGCTGCCCCGCAGGGGTGATAAGGGCTCATAGGCACTTATTATCAATCCTACCCTCACTGCGTAAGCACTAAGTCCTGTGAGGAGATGTCCATGCCTGTCGGAAAAGAACCCCGACCTGGTTTTTTGCTTGCCAGCTTGCGCATTACCTGGCCTCCGCAGTCCCCAGCATCTCCTCCGCATGGGAGCGAGTTTTCGCGGTGATCTTTTCGCCCCCCAGCATACGGGCGATTTCTTCAATGCGCTCTTTCTTATCTAAAGCGACAAGGCTACTTTGATTCGACTTTTCACCCTTCTGTTTTTTCGCCAATAAATGATGATGAGCGCAGCTGGCCACTTGTGGCAGATGGGAAATACAGACCACCTGGCCGCTGTCGCCCAGTTCGCGCAGCAGTTTGCCGACGGTCTGCGCTGTGGCGCCGCCAATACCGACGTCCACTTCGTCAAACACCAGTACCGGAATAGTGGAGTTGTGGGCGGCGACAACTTGAATCGCCAGGCTGATGCGCGACAGCTCGCCACCCGATGCCACTTTGTTGAGCGAGCGGTGCTCCTGACCGGGGTTGGTGCTGATCAGTAGCTCAACACTTTCGAGGCCTTTTGGGCTGTAATTATTGGCCAGAGGTGTCAGCGCAATTTGCAGGCTGGCATCGGCCATCGCCAGTGCTTGCAATTGTTGATTAATCTTCTGCTCAAATTGCTTGGCGGCTTGCTGGCAGAGTTCGGGCAGTTCGCTGGCCTTCACTTTGTGCTTGCGAGCCAATTGATAGGCGGTCGAGAGTCTATCTTCAACCCATTGTAGTCGGGCGGGGTCTGGCTCTACCTGGCTGATATAAGTCTGCAATTCCCCCAGCGCTTCTTCAACCTGAATATGGGCGCTATCGAGCAAGGAAAGGGCTTCTTTCAGGGCCGGGCTGTTTTGTCCCATGGCGCCGAGCAGTTGGCTGGCACGGCTCAGGGCGGGCAGTACGGCCAGCTCTGATGCGGCTTCGCCATCGCACAGGGCAAGTACCTGGTGGCTGTCGATAAGAATAGTGTCGGCATTGGCCAGCAGTGATTGTTCTTGCTCCAGAGCTTCTACTTCGCCGGTTTGCAGGTCGAGTTCGTTGAGCTCCTGGGCTTGAAAGGTGAGCAAGTCTTTACGCGCCAGCGTTTCATCGGCGCGCTGCTCGATTTCTTCCAGACGGGTCTGAGCCTGATGCCAGCTTTTGTAGTCTTCGCCGACCTGTTTAAGCAGCTTTTGATGGCCGCCAAACTCATCGAGCAGGGTGCGCTGATGCTCTTTTGAGAGCAGTGATTGATGCTCGTGCTGGTGGTGGATGTCGATCAGCAGAGTGCCCAGCGTGCGTAGCTGAGTCATGGTGGCCGGTTGACCGTTGATATAGCCACGAGAGCGCCCATCGCGAGTCAATATGCGGCGCAACAGGCAATCGCCAGCGCTGTCGAGGTCGTTATCTGTCAGCCATTGCGTGGCTGGCGAAGTGCGATCTACGGCAAAGCTGGCACAAACTTCTGCCCGTTCTGCGCCACTGCGAATGCGGTCAGTGTCACCGCGATCACCAAGGGCCAGGCCCAGGGCATCGAGCACCAATGATTTACCCGCGCCGGTTTCGCCAGTAATGGTGGTCAGGCCGGAGCTGAACTCCATATCCATAGACTCAACCAGGGTGAATTGTTTAATCGTAAGAGCGGTCAGCAATGCAGGTATCGCCAATTATTAGAATCAGGCGCAGTTATACCGAAGAGTTGCCGCTAATTGCAATTGTCTATTTAAAAGCTGACTTGAAAGCACTTTTTTCGACCCAATATAGCCGGGGAAGTCATTATCGAGGATTGGTAAAAGTGGCCACTGAAGAGCAGGAAAACCAAGGTTCAGAGCAAGAACCAGAAGAATTGCTGGAACAGGAAAACGCAGCGCAAAGCGAAGAGGGTGCTGGTGAGCTTGATGCCGTCGCTTTAAGCGAAGCGCTGCAGCAGGCGAAGGATCAAACTTTGCGCACCCAGGCTGAAATGCAAAATCTGCGTCGCCGGGTTGACCGCGATGTTGAGAATGCTCACAAGTTTGCGCTGGAAAAGTTTGTCGGTGAGCTGTTGCCGGTGGTTGATAACCTTGAAAGAGCGCTGGCTGCTATCGGCGCCGATGAAGAGCATCTAGCAGCGGTTCGTGAAGGCATTGAGCTAACCCTGAAGGGTTTCCTCGGGGTGCTCGAAGGCCACAAGGTGAAACAGGTCGAGCCTACGGGCGAGCACTTTAACCCCGATTTCCACCAGGCGATCTCAATGGTGCCCAACCCCGATGTGGCAGCAAATACGGTGATGGAAGTCTTTCAAAAGGGCTATACCCTCAACGACCGCCTGGTCAGGCCAGCCATGGTGGTGGTCTCAAAGGGTGCTGAATAGCGAATTACTGCCGTCGCAGGGTTGAATTTATCAATCCTGGGACAATATATAAGCGCATAGCAACGCTGTACTTGAACTAACGAAATTAACGAATTGCGGTTTGGAGAAAACAGGCATGGGCAAGATTATTGGAATTGATTTGGGCACAACTAACTCTTGTGTGTCCGTAATGGAGGGTGACAAGCCCAAAGTTATTGAGAACTCTGAAGGGAGTCGTACTACTCCTTCTGTTGTTGCCTACACAGCAGAGGGCGAAACACTGGTCGGCCAGGCGGCAAAACGCCAGTCGGTAACCAACCCCACGAAAACACTGTTTGCCGTCAAGCGTTTGATCGGCCGCCGTTTTGAAGATGACGTGGTACAAAAAGATATCACCATGGTGCCCTACACTATCGCCAAGGCCGACAACGGTGACGCCTGGGTTGAAATCGATGGCGAGAAAATGGCACCGCCACAAATTTCTGCCGAAGTTCTCAGCAAAATGAAAAAGACCGCTGAAGATTACCTCGGCGAGAGCGTTTCAGAAGCGGTCATTACGGTGCCGGCTTACTTTAACGACTCCCAGCGTCAAGCGACCAAAGATGCCGGCAAGCTAGCGGGCCTCGATGTTAAGCGTATTATCAACGAGCCGACTGCCGCTGCACTGGCTTACGGTATGGACAACACCACTGGCGACCAGGTGGTTGCCGTTTATGACCTCGGTGGTGGTACTTTCGATATTTCGATTATTGAAATTGCCGATGTTGATGGCGAGACGCAATTCGAAGTGCTGTCGACTAACGGCGACACCTTCCTCGGTGGTGAGGATTTCGATATGCGTTTGATCGAATACCTTGCCGACGAGTTTCAGAAAGACAACTCGGTCGACCTCAAGGGTGACCCGCTGGCCATGCAGCGTTTGAAAGAAGCGGCAGAGGGCGCCAAAATCGCCTTGTCCTCCGCTCAGCAAACCGAAGTTAACCTGCCCTACATTACTGCTGATGCCACAGGCCCCAAGCACCTGGTGGTTAAGTTGACTCAGTCCAAGTTAGAGTCACTGGTTGAAGATCTGGTTGATCGTTCACTGGAGCCCCTAAAAATGGCTTTGAAAGACGCGAACATGTCAGCGTCCGATATCGACGATGTGATTTTGGTCGGTGGCCAAACGCGTATGCCGCTGGTACAGAAGAAAGTCACTGACTTCTTTGGCAAAGAGCCACGCCGCGATGTTAACCCCGATGAAGCCGTTGCCGTAGGCGCCGCGATTCAGGGAGCCGTATTGTCGGGCGATGTTACCGACGTGCTGTTGTTGGATGTAACGCCATTGACCCTGGGTATTGAAACCATGGGCGGTGTTGCCACCCCAGTGATCGAGAAGAACACGACTATCCCCACTAACAAGTCGCAGATTTTCTCCACGGCTGATGACAACCAGGGCGCGGTGACCATTCACGTTGTTCAGGGTGAGCGCAAGCAAGCGGCGAGCAATAAATCACTGGGTCGTTTTGATCTGGCCGACATTCCACCCGCACCACGCGGTGTGCCACAAATTGAAGTGTCTTTTGACATCGACGCCAACGGTATTTTGAACGTATCGGCGAAAGACAAGGCAACGGGCAAAGAGCAGTCAATCGTTATCAAGGCCAGCTCGGGTTTGTCCGATGAAGAAATCGAGCAAATGGTTAAAGATGCCGAAGCCAATGCCGACAGCGATCGCAAGTTTGAAGAGCTAGCTCAGGCGCGCAACACTGCCGACGGCCTCGCTCATGCAGCGCAGAAAACTCTCGACGAAGCTGGTGACAAGGCCACTGACGAAGAGAAAGGTCAGATCGAAGAAGCCATTAAAGGCGTCGAAGAAGCGGTTAAAGGTGACGATAAAGAAGCCATTGAAGCTGCTGCTGCGAAACTGTCTGAAGTCTCGGGTGGTCTGGCGCAGAAGATGTACGCCGAAGCTGAGCAGGCTGACGCAGGTGCTGAAACCAGTGGTGAAGCAGCTGACGAGGCTGAAGATGTTGTCGACGCCGAGTTTGAAGAGGTCGACGAAAAAGACGCTAAATAGCCATTTGTTCGGGTGAAATAGCCCGGCATTAGGCACCGCCACAAAACGCAGGTTTAAGCCCCTGCGTTTTGTGCTAAGTGGCGCAGTAACAAATCGGCGCAGAAATAAATCAATGAGTAAATTATGGCGAAGCGGGATTACTACGAAATACTAGGCGTGTCGGAAGACTCGGATGCGAAGGATATTAAAAAAGCCTATCGCCGAGTTGCGATGAAGCATCACCCGGACAGAAACCCGGATGATGAAGGTGCTGAGGAAAAATTCAAAGAGGCCAGCGAAGCCTACGAAGTGTTGTCCGACGAGCAAAAGCGCGCCGCCTATGATCGCTATGGCCACGAGGGTGTCAATGCCCAGGGCGGAGCGGGTGGCGGTGGTGGTTTTGGTGATGTATTCGGCGATGTTTTCGGCGATATATTTGGTGGCGGCGGCCGTGGTCGAGGCCCGGCTCGCGGTGCTGATTTACGTTACGACTTACAGCTCGATCTCGAAGAGGCTGCGAAGGGCACAAAGACGACTATTCGTGTGCCGGTCAAGGTCAACTGTGGCGAGTGTAAGGGCAGCGGTGCACGCAAGGGCACTTCGCCTATCAACTGCACAACCTGTCACGGTGCTGGTCAGGTGCGAGTATCCCAGGGCTTTTTCTCCGTCCAGCAAACCTGTCCCCAGTGTCGCGGTCGCGGCAAAATGATTGCCGACCCCTGTGGCAAGTGCTACGGCAGTGGTCAGGTTGAAGAGCAGAAAACCCTGTCGGTGAAAGTACCCGCAGGTGTTGATACCGGTGATCGCATTCGCCTCTCGGGTGAGGGTGAAGGTGCCCCCGGTGGCGGTCAGGCCGGTGACCTCTATGTGCAAATAGTGGTGCGTGATCACGCCATCTTTCAGCGTGACGGCGCCAACCTCTACTGTGAAGTGCCCATTGGCTTTGCCGATGCGGCACTGGGTGGTGAGCTGGAAGTACCGACCCTCGATGGTCGCGTTAAACTGAAAATCCCCCCCGAAACACAGACCGGCAAATTGTTCCGCATGCGCGGCAAAGGCGTTGCCCCCGTGCGTGGTGGTGGGCCGGGTGATCTCTTGTGTCGAGTCACGGTCGAAACGCCGATTAAGCTCAACTCCAAGCAGAAAGAATTAATGCGTGAGCTGAACGAGTCGCTGCACCACGACAAACACTCGCCTCGGCGCACCTCCTGGTTTAAAGGCGTAAAGAATTTCTTTGATAGCTTTAGCGGTTAGCTAAAAGCGGGGCGCACTCGTTGCACTGCTGACAATGGTTTCAGAGGCCGTTAATTGAGGATAATAAAATGATTAGAGTAGCCGTTACCGGTGCCGGTGGTCGTATGGGCAAAACCCTGATCGAAGCCATTGCCATCAATGAGCAAGTGCAATTAAGCGCCGCAATTGAGCGTCCCGACAGCTCGCTTATTGGCGTCGATAGTGGCGAACTGGCAGGCATTGGTCGCAATGACATTGCCGTGGTCGATAACCTCGAAGCCGTGATTAATGACTTCGATGTGCTGGTCGACTTCACTGCCCCCGTCGCCACCGCAGCCAACGCCACGCTTTGCGCTGCCAATAACAAACACATGGTCATCGGTACCACCGGCTTTAGCGACACGCAAATGGCAGCGGTCGATACCCTGGCCGAGGGCACCGCCATTTGCATGGCCACCAATTTCAGTACCGGCGTTAACCTTTGTTTCAAATTACTCGATGTCGCCGCCAGTGTGCTTGGCGACGATGTTGATATCGAAATTGTAGAAGCCCACCACCGTCACAAAGTCGATGCCCCCTCGGGCACCGCCTTGAGTATGGGTAAAGTCGTCGCCAACGCCCTCGATAGAGACCTCTCCAAAGTTGCCGTCTACGGTCGCGAGGGCCAAACCGGTGCCCGCGAGCGTGAAACCATCGGCTTCGCCACCGTGCGCGCCGGCGATATTGTCGGCGATCACACCGTCATTTTTGCCGCCGACGGCGAGCGGGTTGAAGTCACCCACAAAGCCTCAAGCCGTATGTCATTCGCCCGTGGTGCTGTGCGTGCTGCTGCATGGGTCGTTGCCCAGCCGGCAGGCAATTACGATATGCAGGATGTGTTGGGCTTAAAGTAGTCGCTTGGTATCGGAAGAGTTATTGAGGGGTGTTAGGGAAGAGTTTTAATAGTATTCCTGTCGCTTTATAGGGCTGTATTTGATTGGTCTGTTTGCTCGGATTCATTTCAGATAGGTGGGGCTTGGTGCTGGACAGAATGCCCATAATCTCCTAAAATTCCGCCTCAGGTTTCCACTGCCCGGAAGGCCTGTATCTAAGAGGTGAGATGACCTAACGAATGCGCTAATAAACGAGATGGAACGACTGGTTCATCTCGTTTTTTTACAGCCGCAGAAAAGTCATTTCCCTTGCACAGGCCTAAGCACTAATCGTTACCGGCAGGTTATCTCGTGTCGTTCATTTTCGTTGATAGAGGAGTCTGTATTGAATCTGCCTGCCCGTTGCCCCGCCATTCTCGTACTTGCGGATGGTACTGTTTTTAAAGGGACTTCCATTGGTGCCGAAGGCATCTCCAGTGGCGAAGTGGTCTTTAATACGGCCTTAACCGGGTATCAGGAGATTCTCACTGACCCCTCCTATGCACGCCAAATTGTCACCTTGACCTATCCCCATATCGGCAATGTTGGTGTCAATGCCGACGATGAAGAGTCGACGGATATTTGGGCTGCCGGCCTGGTGATTCGTGACCTGCCGCTGTTGGTGAGCAATTTTCGCAGTGAGCAAAATCTCGATGACTATTTAAAAGCGCGCGGCATTGTCGGTATCGCCGATATTGATACCCGCAAGTTGACGCGTTTGTTACGCAGCAAGGGCGCGCAGAATGGCTGCCTGATGGCGGGCGATGTCAACGTTGAGCAGGCATTGGCTGCCGCGCAAAAGTTTGGCGGTTTGAAGGGCATGGATCTGGCTAAAGAAGTTACTGTTAGCAAGCCCTATACCTGGAGCGAAGGCTCCTGGCAGCTGGCTAGTGCTGCGGCTCAGCCAGCGGAATCGAGCCCATCATCTAAGCCCTCTGCCTATAAGGTCGTTGCCTACGACTTCGGTGTAAAGCGCAATATCTTGCGTATGCTGGTTGATCGTGGTTGTGAGCTGCACGTTGTGCCGGCCCAAACCCCCGCGGCGGCAGTGTTGGCCATGGCGCCCGACGGTGTGTTTCTGTCCAATGGGCCGGGTGATCCCGAGCCCTGTGACTACGCTATTTCTGCCATTAAAGAATTACTTGAAGCAAGTATTCCGCTGTTTGGCATTTGCCTGGGCCATCAGTTATTGGCCCTGGCATCCGGCGCTACTACCTTGAAGATGAAATTCGGTCATCACGGGGCCAATCATCCGGTGAAAAATCTCGATGATAGTACCGTGTTGATCACCAGCCAGAATCACGGCTTTGCCGTCGACGAGCAGACCCTGCCAGATAACTTGCGTGCGACTCACCGCTCTTTATTTGACGACTCGCTACAGGGCATCCACCGCACCGACAAGCCGGCCTTTGGTTTTCAGGGCCATCCGGAGGCCAGCCCCGGCCCCCACGATGCGGCCCCTTTGTTCGACCACTTCTTCGAACTGATGTCACAACACTCTTTCAACACATAGGGCCTCGACAGAGGCCTATTAGACAGGCGCGATAAACACTTATGCCAAAACGCAGTGATTTACACAGTATTCTGATTCTCGGTGCTGGCCCGATTGTGATTGGTCAGGCCTGTGAGTTCGACTACTCCGGCGCCCAGGCGTGTAAAGCGCTGCGTGAAGAGGGTTACCGGGTAGTGCTGGTGAACTCGAATCCAGCCACTATCATGACCGATCCGGCGATGGCCGATGCCACTTACATCGAGCCCGTTGAGTGGCGCACGGTGGCAAAAATCATCGAGCAGGAACGCCCCGACGCCGTCTTGCCGACCATGGGTGGGCAGACCGCGCTGAATTGCGCCCTCGATCTGGCCCGCGAAGGCGTGCTCGAAAAGTTTGGTGTCGAGTTGATCGGCGCCAGCAGTGACGCTATCGACAAGGCCGAAGACCGCGAGCGCTTCGACAAGGCGATGAAAGCCATTGGCCTCGAAACGCCGCGCTCCTATATTGTCCACAGTTTGGAAGAAGCCCTGCAGGTGCCGGATCAGTTCGGCTACCCCTGCATTATTCGCCCTTCATTCACTATGGGTGGCTCCGGCGGCGGTATCGCCTACAACGGCGAAGAATTTGAAGAAATCTGTAAGCGCGGTCTCGACCTGTCGCCGACCAGCGAACTGTTAATTGATGAGTCGCTGATCGGTTGGAAAGAGTACGAAATGGAGGTGGTGCGGGACAAGAATGACAACTGCATCATTATCTGTTCAATTGAAAATTTCGACCCCATGGGCATTCACACGGGTGACTCCATCACCGTGGCCCCGGCGCAAACCCTGACCGATAAAGAATACCAGCTGATGCGCAACGCCTCCGTGGCCGTGCTGCGAGAGATCGGTGTTGAAACCGGTGGCTCCAACGTGCAGTTCGGCGTCAACCCGGTCGATGGTCGTCTGGTGGTGATTGAGATGAACCCGCGGGTGTCTCGCTCCTCGGCGCTGGCCTCAAAGGCGACCGGCTTCCCCATCGCCAAAATCGCGGCCAAGCTGGCGGTTGGCTACACCCTCGACGAGCTGCAAAACGATATTACCGGCGGTGCCACTCCGGCCTCTTTCGAGCCGAGTATTGATTACGTGGTGACCAAAATACCGCGCTTTGCCTTTGAGAAATTTGCCAAGGCTAGCCCCATACTCACCACACAAATGAAGTCGGTGGGTGAGGTGATGGCCATTGGCCGCACCTTTCAGGAGTCGATACAGAAAGCGCTGCGCGGCCTGGAGGTTGGCGTTGCCGGTTTCGATCCCCACGTTGATCTGGCCAGTGATGGCGCAGAAGCGATTATTCGCGAGCAGCTTGCCTCCGCTCAGCCCGAGCGTATCTGGTATCTGGCCGATGCCTTTAGAGCGGGAATGAGCCTCGATGAGGTGTTTGAACTGACTGCCATCGACCGTTGGTTTTTGGTGCAAATTGCCGATCTGGTACAGGTCGAACAGGGTCTGGTGGGCAGTGATGTTGCCAGCCTTGACGGCCCCTCTTTATATGCCCTGAAACGCAAAGGTTTTGCCGATAAGCGTATTGCCGATGTGCTCGGCGTTGGCGAGGCCGACGTTAGAGCGCGTCGTCGCGAGCTGGATATCAAACCCGTTTACAAGCGTGTTGATACCTGTGCGGCGGAGTTCGCTACCGATACCGCCTATATGTATTCCACCTATGAGGAGGAGTGCGAAGCGGCGCCCTCTGATCGGGATAAAATTCTGGTGCTCGGTGGCGGCCCTAACCGTATTGGTCAGGGCATCGAATTTGACTACTGCTGTGTGCATGCGGCGCTAGCCATGCGTGAAGATGGCTACGAAACCATTATGGTCAACTGTAATCCGGAGACGGTTTCAACGGATTACGACACCTCGGATCGACTCTATTTCGAGTCGGTAACCCTCGAAGATGTGCTGGAAATTGTTGCCCTCGAAAAGCCAGTGGGCGTGATTGTGCAGTTTGGCGGCCAGACGCCCCTCAAATTAGCTCAGGCTCTTGAAGCGGAAGGCGTACCGATTATTGGCACCACACCCGACGCCATCGACCGCGCTGAAGATCGCGAGCGCTTCCAGCAAATGATCGACAAACTCGGCCTGTTGCAGCCGCCCAATGCCACGGTGCGCTCGGTTGAAGCAGCGGTTGAGAAGGCGGCAGCTATCGGTTATCCCCTGGTGGTACGACCCTCCTATGTGCTCGGTGGTCGGGCGATGGAAATTGTCTACGGCGAGGACGAACTGAATCGCTATATGCGCGAAGCGGTGCAAGTGTCGGATGACTCACCAGTGCTACTCGACTACTTCCTGTCCTCGGCGATCGAGCTGGATATTGATGCGGTTTCCGATGGCGAAGAAGTGGTTATTGGCGCACTCATGCAGCATATTGAGCAAGCCGGTATTCACTCCGGTGACTCGGCCTGTTCACTACCGCCCTACAACTTGCCTGCCGATGTGCAGGAGCAGATGAAAGACGTGGTCAAAGCCATGGCCCGTGAACTGGGCGTTAAAGGCCTGATGAACGTGCAGCTGGCCTGGCAGGACGAAAAAATCTACGTCATTGAAGTCAATCCACGAGCTTCGCGCACCGTGCCTTTTGTCTCCAAGTGCATTGGTGTCTCACTGGCTAAAATCGCTGCGCGCTGTATGGCGGGTCAAACTCTGGCGAGTCAGGGCTTCACACAAGAGATTGTGCCTGAGCACTTCAGCGTAAAAGAGGCGGTGTTTCCCTTCAATAAATTCCCCGGTATCGACCCCATTCTCGGCCCAGAGATGAAGTCGACGGGCGAGGTCATGGGCATCGGCGAGACCTTTGCCGAGGCCTATGCCAAGGCACAACTCGGTGCCGGTGATGAAATTCCCACCAAAGGCACCGCCTTTTTGAGCATGCGAGAGCGCGATAAAGGCGAAGCTGTCGATGTCGCCGGCCAACTGTCTGACCTCGGCTTTAAATTGGTGTCAACGCGGGGAACAGGCCAGTTGATTATCGATGCGGGCCTTGAGGTGGAGATCGTCAACAAGGTGAAAGAGGGTCGCCCCCATATTGTCGATATGATTAAAAACGGCAAAATTGACCTCATCGTCAACACCACCGAGGGTCGCGTGGCGATTGAAGATTCGTCGACGATTCGTTCCAGTGCCGAAGCCAAAGGTGTTTACTACACCACCACGTTGGCTGGTGGCAATGCCGTGTGCATGGCCTTGCGCCATCAGGGCGATATGCAGGTTCGCGTGCTGCAGCAACTTCACAAAGACAAGTAAAAGCTAAAGAAAAGGCAAGCGAATATGAACAACAAGGTACCCATGACAGTGCTCGGTGAAGCGACACTGCGAGCCGAGCTGGAAGATTTAAAAAAGGTGCAGCGCCCGCGCATTGTCGCGGCAATTGCCGAGGCCCGTGCCCACGGTGACCTGAAAGAAAATGCCGAATACCACGCCGCTCGTGATGAGCAGAGTTTTACCGAGGGGCGCATTCAGGAGATTGAAGGTAAGCTGGGCCACGCTCAGGTGATCGACGTGAGTAAAATCCCCGCTGGCGACAAGGTCATCTTCGGCGTCACAGTAACGATTATTAATACCGAGAGCGATGCCGTCGTCACCTATACCATCGTCGGCGATGATGAGTCCGATATTAAGCAGAAAAAAATATCCTATCAGTCGCCCATCGCGCGCGCTCTTATCGGTAAAGAAATTGGCGATGTGGTGGTGGTAAAAACACCCTCGGGCGATGTCGAATATGAGATTGATGATGTGTCTTATGGCTAAGCCTTGGGCCTTTTAAGGCACTGCTTTTAATAATAAATAAGTATTTTAATAATAAATAGATGGGGAATAGACGATGCGATTGAAGACACCACGGGTACATCCGGTACCGGTCGAAGAGTGGAATGACGCACAGAAAGAGGCCCTGGGCAAAGCCCAAATGGGCGGTCGGGTGCTGAATATTTTTAAAACCCTCGCCAATCATGCCGGCCTGGCCAAGCGCTGGATGGTGTTTGCCAACCACATTATGGGTAAATCAGAGATCACTCTGCGCGACCGAGAAATCGTTATCCTGCGTATAGGTTGGCTCTGCAAGTCGGGCTATGAATGGGGCCAGCACGTCGTTATTGGTAAAGAGTGCGGCATGAGCGATGAAGAAATGGAATTCATCAAAGAGGGTGCCGACGCTGCCCACTGGAAAGAAAATGAAGCCCTGCTGATTAAAGCCACCGACGAGCTACACGGCGATGCCTTTATTAGCAACGAGACCTGGAATGGTCTGTGTGAGCACTACAATACTCAGCAAATTATGGACATCGTGTTTACTGCCGGGCAGTACAACCTGGTGTCGATGGCCTTGAACACCCTCGGTGTTCAGCTTGATGAGGGTATGACCCTCGATCCCGATCTGGTGCGCTAGCCTACGTTGGTAAGCCGGTTCATCATTTGTCAGGCCGCCATTGGGTGGCCTTAAACAATAAGTCGTTATAGAGGAAATACCATGCAATATTCAGACTACCAACACCTGCTGTTTGATCTCAAACCCAATGGCGTATTGACCATTACCATCAATCGCCCCGAGGTCATGAACGCCACCAATGCGCGTCTGCACTGGGAGCTAACCCAGGTATGGGACACCGTTGCCGCTGATGATGACACCAATGTTGTCGTGGTGACGGGTGCCGGTAAGGCTTTCTCTGCTGGTGGCGACCTGAACTGGGTTGAAGGCCAGGTGGGTGATTCTGCAGGCGTGCAAAGGATTCAGAAAGAGGCAGCCGATATCGTCTACCGCCTACTGGCTCTCGAAAAGCCCGTTATCTCTGCCATCAATGGCGTCGCCGTTGGCGCCGGTCTGGCTGTTGCCCTGATGGCTGATATTAGCGTGATGTCTGAAACCGCTAAATTTACCGATGGCCACGTCAAGCTGGGTGTTGGCGCAGGTGATCACGCGGCGATTATCTGGCCCCTGCTCTGCGGTATGTCCAAGGCCAAGTACTACCTGATGACAGCCGAGTTTATCAATGGCGTTGAGGCTGAGCGCATGGGTATGGTCAGCCTGTGTTTGCCTCTCGAAGAGGTTTTACCTAAAGCGATGGAGATCGCCGACAAACTGGCCGCCGGTAGCCAGCAGGCCATTCGTGGTACCAAATCGACACTCAACGGCTGGATGCAAATGGCAGCGCCCATTTTCGACAACTCCCTGCGTATGGAGATGCTCTGCTTCCTCGGTGAAGACGCCGCTGAAGGTATCGCCGCGGTGAAGGAAAAACGCCCTGCGGTTTTCCCTTCTGCAAAGAAAGGTTGATAACGTTCACTGGTGATTAAAAGGCGAAGAGGCTATAAAACGAGGCGTTAAAGCTGAGTGATGGTAACTTCGAAAAAAAACCTGCGTTATTCGACGCGGGTTTTTTTATGGGATTTGTTTTTTAAAAGGTGTAGCCGGGGTGGCTGAAATTAGCTTCTGGCAGAAACAAAAAACCCCGCTTCAAAGAGCAGGGTGTTTCAGCTTTATGGCATTTCCGCTGACGCCTTACTATTTGTATTTCAATAGTAAGGGTGTTTAAAACAGGGTTTGTGGTTTCGCTTGTTGAGTCAGTGAAACCGCAAATTGGCTTTAAGCAGCCATCGCCTTGATTTTGGTGTTGAGTCGACTTTTGTGTCGAGCTGCTTTGTTCTTGTGCATAACACCGCCCTTGTCGGCAATGCGGTCGATAACAGGAACCGCAGCAGCGTAGGCGGCTTTGGCTGCTTCGACATCACCGGAGTCAATTGCGGCAATCACTTTCTTCAAATAGGTGCGAGCCATAGAACGCATGCTGGCGTTGTGCTGACGTCGGTTTTCATTCTGTTTGGCGCGTTTGCGTGCTTGGGGTGAATTTGCCACCTGGCGTGCTCCGTAATAAGTTGAGTCTGATTTCGAGGTCGGGCATTTTACAGCGGGACTAAACTTATATCAATAGCTGGGCTCATCTGATCTGCGCTTGTACTGCTGATCGAGTGCCCATTGAATATGCTCACTCACCAGAGGTGATGCCAGAGGCAGAGCCAACTCGAGAACTTTGATGATTTCAGCGGAGGGCGGCGCATTGCCGAGGCCAATCGTAAGGTTGCGCTGCCATCTCTCGAAGCCAATGCGGCGAATGGGTGAGCCAGCGGTGCGCTGTAAGAATTCTTCTTCCGTCCACTGAAACAGGTTGGTGAGTGTGCTGTTGTCGAGACTGTGGCGGGGGCGGAAATCGTCTTCCTCGGTGGCTTTGGCGAAGCGATTCCAGGGGCAGATAATCTGGCAGTCGTCGCAGCCGAACACTCTATTACCGATGGTCGCGCGAAACTCAAGGGGAATGGGGCCTTTGTTTTCAATGGTCAGATAGGAAATGCAGCGCCGGGCGTCGAGCACATAGGGCTCAGGGAAGGCATCGGTGGGGCAGATTTTCAGGCAGGCCCGGCAATTGCCGCACTGTTTTTCAGCAGCGGGGGTATCGGCGGGCAGCTCGAGGCTGGTGTAGAGTTCGCCGAGAAAAAACCAGGAACCGGCCTCGCGATTGAGTACCAGAGTGTGCTTGCCGATCCAGCCGAGCCCGGCCTGTTCGGCAATGGGCTTTTCCATTACCGGGGCACTGTCGACAAAGGGCCGTTGTAACACCGGTTGCTGGCTGTGTTCCTCGATCTTTTTGGCGAGAGTCGCCAGACGCTTGCGTATCAGTTTGTGGTAATCCCGACCCAGGGCGTAGCGTGAAACATAGGCACTGTCGCCGTCTTTGAGGCGAGCAATCATATCGGTGTCGGGTGACAGGTAATCCATTCTAACGCTGATGATAGATACCGTGCCGGGCAGCAATAGCTCGGGCCGCCAGCGCTTGTCGCCGTGTTCTGCCAGCCATTGCATCGAGCCATTAAAACCCTTGGCTAGCCAGTGCTGGAGTCGCTCACCGGCCTGTTCAAGGTCGATGTGTGTGAAGCCCACTTGCTGAAAACCCAGTTCGCGACCCCAGCGGCGGATATCGGCGCGCAGATCTTTTGCCGTCGCAGGGGTGGGGGCGGGTGTGTATTGCTTGACTGACATTGTCGCAGCGTACTCCGGTTATCGTATAATTCTCTCAGATCTCAGGGAAAAGCGAATGATAAAAATTTCTAATCGGCTCTATACCGCCAGTGCGGTGCGCGAACTCGATCGCCGAGCCATCGAGGGCGAAGGTATTCCGGGTATTGTACTGATGAAGCGTGCCGGTCGTGAGGCCTTTGCAGCGCTGCTAGCCCGCTGGCCCGCGCCGCAGAAAATCACCGTGTTTTGCGGTGGTGGTAATAATGGTGGTGACGGCTACATTGTCGCCGGTCTGGCTCAGCAACAGTTGATCCCCGTTGAAATTATTCAGCTCGCCGATGAGCAAAAATTAAGCGGCGATGCGCACCGTGCCTGGGCTTTTGCCAACGAGGCAGGTGTGGCGATGCAGTCTTGGCAGAGCTATCAATCCAGCGGTGCAGAGCTTGCTGGCGGCGTCATCGTTGATGCCTTGCTGGGCACCGGCATTAGTGGCGAAGTGCGCGCCGATTATCGCGCCGCTATTACGGTTATTAATCAGTCGGGTTTGCCGGTATTGGCCGCCGATATTCCCTCCGGCCTGTGCAGTGATACCGGTGCGGTACTGGGTATCGCCGTCGAAGCGGCAATGACCGTGAGTTTTATCGGTATTAAAGTCGGCTTGTTAACCGGCCGTGGCCCCGCCCTGGTGGGCGAGCTAAAGTATCGAGACTTGGCTGTACCGGAAAGTGTTTATGAAGATTCAGTCCATAACCCCATGCCCCTGGCAGCGCAGCGGCTTGATCTGGAAACATTGCTGCCAGTCTTCCCCCAACGTGAGCGCGATGCCCACAAAGGCCACTTTGGCCATGTGCTGGTTATTGGTGGCGATAAGGGCTACGGCGGTGCGGTGGCGATGGCGGCAGAGGCAGCGCTGCGCGTCGGTGCCGGTCTGGTGAGTGTCGCCACGCGTCCAGAGCATGTGCCCGCACTGCTGGCGCGTCGGCCTGAATTAATGGTTAAAGGTGTGACCTCGGGTCAGGAGCTGGAGCCACATTTACAGGGCCCAACACTGATCGTTATTGGCCCGGGCCTGGGTCGCTCACCCTGGTCGGAGCAAATGCTGCAAAAGGCGATTGGTAGCGGACTGCCAATGGTGGTGGACGCCGATGCCCTGAATATTCTCAGTGAAGGGCGAGTCGGGGTTAATGCGCGAGTCAATGACGGCGGTGATCTCAGCCACTGGGTGCTCACCCCTCATCCCGGCGAAGCGGCGCGCCTGCTGGCTTGTAGCAATGCCGATATTCAGGCCGACCGTTTGGCAGCCTGTCGTAGCATCGTCGAAAAGTACTCGGCAACGGTGTTGTTAAAAGGTGCCGGTACGCTGATTGCCGGCTCTGCAATGGCGCAAGAAAAACAACAAGATAATGCCGCCGAGCTGTCGCTATGGCTTTGCCCCTACGGCAATCCCGGCATGGCCAGTGGCGGTATGGGTGATGTGCTGGCAGGTGTTATCGGCGGCTTGTTGGCTCAAGGTTTAGACGCTTCGACCGCGACCTGTTTGGGTGCCTGTTTGCACAGTGTTGCGGCAGACAGAGCCGCTGAAGAAAGCGGTGAAAAGGGTTTGTTGGCGAGCGACCTGTTTGCCCCGCTGCGACAGCTGGTCAACGGCGGGTGAGCATAAGCTGTGCATTTGATGTCGATTCTGAGGCGGCCATGGTCGCCTTTGGTGAGGTATTGGGCGGCGTGTTGTCGACGGTGAGTCGTCGGGCTGTAGTGGTTATCTATCTTCAGGGTGAACTGGGTGCTGGCAAAACCACGCTTTGTCGAGGTGTCTTGCAGGCCTGTGGCCACAGCGGGGCGGTGAAGAGCCCGACCTATACCCTGGTGGAGCCCTATGAGTTGCCCACGGCCACGGTTTACCATTTTGATCTGTATCGCCTCGGTGACCCCGAAGAGCTGGAGTACATGGGTATCAGGGATTATTTTGAGCCGGGTAATGTCTGTTTGATTGAATGGCCGGACAAGGGGCAGGGTATGCTGCAGGCGCCCGATCTGGAGCTTGCGATCTCAGTGATACCGGCGGGGCGACGCTTGAGTTTGGCCTCCCATACCGATCAGGGCGAAGCTGTGGTTGCTGGGGTGCGCTCGAGCCTTGCAGAGAGTAGTATTAGAGGTATAACCATCAGTGAGAAAGCGCCATGCTGAGCTTGACTGAAAAAGGAACGAGCACTGGCCGCCCAGAAACAGTGGCCGGTTTACGCCTGATGTTATTGCTGTGCTTTTTGTGCATTGGCCTGGTGCTGAGCGCAACGCCGGTTTTGGCTGCGGGGTCGAGTGCGTCGAAAACAACAATTGACAGTGTGCGTCTGTGGCGTGCGCCGGATCATACCCGGTTGGTGTTTGATTTGTCCGCCACCGTTGAGCACAAAATATTTACCCTCGATAAGCCCCAGCGTTTGGTGATTGATGTTAAGCACACTGCTTTTTCGACTAAACCCTCTCAACTAAATCTCGCCAATACCCCAATTACCGAATTGCGCAGCGCCCAATTTGACGGCGATAGCCTGCGCATCGTTCTTGAGTTACGTGAGGAAATAAATCCTCGCAGCTTTGTGCTCGAACGCAATGAGCAATACGGCGACCGGCTGGTAATCGATTTATATGACCGTGCCAAGCAAAAGGAAAAAACGGTGGGCGACGCCCTCGCGGGCCAGAAAAGTCGCGATGTTGTGATCGCTATTGACGCTGGCCACGGCGGTGAAGACCCGGGCGCTATCGGGCCCAAACGCCTGCGTGAGAAAAATGTGGTGATGGCGATTAGTCGCGCTATGCAGGGCATGGTCAATCGCGAGCCAGGCTTTCGTGCCGTGATGGTACGCGATGGCGACTACTATATTCCCCTGCGCAAACGTACGGACATCGCCCGTAAACATCGGGCCGATCTGATGATTTCAATCCACGCCGACGCCTTTAATCAGGCTTCGGCGAATGGTGCTTCGGTCTACGCATTGTCGACCCGTAGTGCCAGTAGTGAGACAGCAAGTTATCTGGCGAAGCGAGAAAACCGTGCCGATTTAATTGGTGGTGTCGGCGTGCTTAGCCTTTTGGATAAGGATAAAGTGCTGGCCGGTGTGTTGCTGGACTTGTCGATGACGGCAACGTTGGAAAGTAGTTTGGGTGTCGGTACACAAGTGCTTAAATCCCTGGATGGCGTTACTCGGTTGCATAAAAAACGTGTTGAACAAGCCGGCTTTGTGGTGTTGAAATCGCCAGATATTCCTTCGATTTTGGTTGAGACGGGCTTTATTTCCAACCCCAAAGAAGCGCGCCGGCTGTCTCAGCCCGCTTATCAGCAGAAAATGGCCAAGGCAATTTTTACTGGAGTGAAACGCTATTTTCAACACAAGCCCCCGATGGGTACTTTGCTGGCTGAGCGCAAGCGTAAATCTGGAACGGTGCATATTATTGCCCGGGGCGACACGCTATCGGATATTGCTCACCGCTATCGCGTGTCGATAAGCGATTTGCGCAGTCACAATCGCCTTAAATCAACGCGCATCAAGATTGGTCAGCGTATTAAAATCCCCGTTTCTTCCTGAGAAAGCGCCTGAGTCTTTATTTTTAATGTCACGTATTCACTTATTAAGCCCCCGTCTGGCTAACCAGATTGCCGCCGGGGAGGTGGTTGAACGCCCCGCCTCTGTGGTTAAAGAGCTGCTCGAAAACAGCCTCGACGCCGGTGCTGACACTGTCGATATTGATGTCGAGCAGGGCGGCATTAAGCGGGTGCGGATTCGCGATAATGGCAGCGGTATTGAAAAAGATGACCTGCCCCTGGCGATTAGCCGCCACGCCACCAGCAAAATTCTTGCCCTCGAAGATCTCGAAGCCGTTGGCACTCTCGGTTTTCGCGGCGAGGCACTGGCCAGTGTTGCCTCTGTTTCGCGGCTATCGCTGAGCAGTAATACCCAGAGTCAGGGCGCGGGTTGGTTGGCCCGCTGTGAAGGGCGGGATATGAAGGTGGACGTTGAGCCGACCGCTCATCCTCAGGGCACGAGTGTTGAAGTGCGAGACTTGTTCTTTAATACCCCGGCGCGACGCAAATTTCTGCGCACCGAAAAAACAGAATATTCGCGCATTGACGATGTGGTCAAGAAACTGGCCCTCAGCCATTTCGATGTCGCCTTTAATCTGCGCCACAACAACAAGCCTGCCCGTCGTTTCCCCGCTGCCACCACGCAGCTGGAGCAAGAGCGTCGAGTCGCAGCCGTTTGCGGCCCGGCATTTATGGAGCAGGCGCGCTTCTTTAATACCGAAGTGGGTGACTTGCGCTTATGGGGCTGGTTGGGTGCGCCGACGTTTTCACGCAGTCAGGCTGATCTGCAGTACTTCTTTGTTAATGGCCGCAGTATTCGTGACAAAGTGGTGAGCCACGCCGTGCGTCAGGCTTATCAGGATGTGCTCTATCACGGTCGCCACCCGGCCTATGTGTTATTTCTCGAATTGCCGGCCACCGATGTCGACGTCAATGTGCATCCCACCAAGCACGAGGTGCGCTTTCGCGAGAGTCGCACGGTGCATGGCTTTCTCTACGGCTCACTGTCGCGCATCGTTGCGGAAATGGGGCCGGGTCGGGAAGAAGGCGAGCTGTCTGCCGGTGTTTTAGCGGGTGTGCCTGTTACGGGTTTCGCTGCAGGTTCAGGTCGTGGCACAGTGACGACCCTATGAACCC
>CAYWXW010000015.1:32191-35823 GCA_964462265.1 uncultured Porticoccaceae bacterium
TGGCAGGGTAGCAAGCCCTTACCCTATCAGCATCCGGTAGCGTTCTCTGCTCGCGAGCGCGGTTCGGTGCGCGATCAGGCGGCACTCTATCAGCTACCCGAACAAGCCCCTGGGGCCATGCTTGGTGCAAATAATGACCTGCAAAGTGCCGTCACTGAGCAGGCTGAAATCCCACCACTGGGTTATGCCCTCAGCCAATTGCGAGGTGTTTTTATTCTTGCCGAAAATCGCGAGGGGTTGGTGCTGGTCGATATGCACGCTGCCCACGAGCGCATTACCTACGAGCAAATGAAAACGGCCTACGACAGTGTCGGTGTCGCCGCTCAGCCCCTGTTGGTGCCCGAGGCATTGGCGGTGAGTGAAAAAGAAGCCGACTGCGGCGAGAGTCATTTGGCCTTGTTTGAAACGCTGGGCATCACCCTTCAGCGGGCTGGACCAGAAAGCCTGATGGTGCGCGCAGTACCCGCCTTGTTGCGCGGTGCCGATGTCGAGCCCTTGATCAGGGATGTGCTCGCCGATTTGCTCACCCACGGCACCACGCGGCGCATTGAAGAACACATTAACGAAATTCTATCGACCATGGCCTGTCACGGCTCGGTGCGTGCGGGTCGGCAATTAACACTGGCAGAGATGAATGCTCTGCTGCGTGAGATGGAGGCCACTGAGCGCAGCGGGCAGTGTAATCACGGTCGTCCCACCTGGACACAGCTGTCGATGACTGAGCTCGATGCCCTGTTTATGCGAGGCCGCTAGCAGTGGTTGATGTAGCCGTGACAGATCTCCCCATGACAGATCAACGCCCACCAGTTATTTTTTTAATGGGCCCCACAGCATCGGGTAAAACTGACCTCGCCATACAGCTGTGCAAGAAATTGCCCTGCGACATTATTAGCGTTGACTCCTCTCAGGTGTATCGCAGTATGGATATCGGCACCGCCAAGCCCGAGCCTGAGGTGTTGCGTGAGTCACCCCATCGCCTGATTGATATTTGCGACCCGGGTGAGGCCTATTCTGTGGGCGAGTTTCTGAATGATGCGCGCCGCGAAATTGATGCGATTAGTGCAGCCGGGCGCATCCCTCTGCTGGTTGGCGGCACCATGTTGTATTTCAAAGCCCTGCGTGAAGGCGTTGCCGACCTGCCTCCCGCTAATGAAAAAATCCGTGGGGAAATTGAACAGCAAGCTGCCGACAAGGGCTGGCCCTTTGTCCACGCTTTGCTGGCTGAAGTTGACCCCGAGGGTGCGGCTGCCATTCACCCCAACCACTCCCAGCGCATTTCTCGGGCGCTCGAAGTTTATCGCGTCAGTGGTCTGCCTTTGACACAGCTGATTAAACAGCAGTTAGAAAAGGGCTGCGGCGTTGTGGCGCTGGAAAAAGACTACCGCATCGTGCAGTTGGCCTTAATACCCACTGACCGGGCCGCACTGCACCAGCGTATCGAGCAGCGTTTTGAAATGATGCTCAACGAGGGCTTTGTCGATGAGGTGAAAGTCCTGCGCCAGCGCGGTGACCTGAATACCAGCTTGCCCTCGGTGCGCGCCGTGGGTTATCGCCAGATTTGGGCTCACCTCGACGGTGAATGCACTTACGAGCAAATGCGCGCGCGCGGTGTCGCGGCGACGCGTCAGCTGGCCAAGCGGCAGTTGACCTGGCTGCGTGGCTGGACTGATTTACACCGTTTGGAGCTTAGTTTTACGTCGGGTGATGGTGCTCAGAGCGGCGATGATATCTTGTCGAAAGTACTGAAAATTTTGCGCGGTAGCGCCGTATACAACAACGTCGCCGGGTAGTATCATGCGCGGCTCAGTTTGGCGGTGGTGGAACGGGCTATTTGGCTCAGTATTATTGTCATCGTCATATGTTATTTGCGTCTACAGCCAGATTCTTTTTTATTAAGCGTTCTGGCTTTTCACTTAGACGCTTTTCGTCGCACAACCTTTTGGAGAAAAACCATGTCAAAGGGGCATAATTTACAAGACCCTTTCCTCAACGTCTTGCGCAAAGAGCGTATTCCTGTATCAATCTTTCTGGTCAATGGCATTAAGCTGCAGGGCCAGGTCGAGTCCTTTGATCAGTTTGTTGTGCTACTTAAAAACACTGTCAGTCAGATGGTTTATAAGCATGCTATTTCGACGGTGGTGCCATCGCGCCCTGTCAAGCTGCCTATGGCCGTACCTGGTGAAGAGGGCTCGGACGATTAGGAGGCTGTTTGTTTTTTGACCGCCCCGAATCCGGTGAGCTCTCTGTTCTTGTCCATCTGAATTTAAACAGCGAACGCGAACCGGAAGACCCCCGAGAATTTGAAGAACTGGCGATATCCGCCGGTGGCGATCCGATTGCTTTTATTACCGGCAGTCGAGATGTGCCCACTGCCAAATTCTTTGTCGGCACCGGCAAACTTGAAGAAATAAAGCAGGAAGTCGATAGCAGCGGCGCGGGTCTGGTCATTTTTAATCACAATCTAACGCCGAGTCAGGAGCGCAATATTGAACATGCGCTCTCCTGCCGGGTGCTCGATCGCACCGGTTTAATCCTCGATATTTTTGCTCAACGTGCGCAAACCCACGAGGGTAAGTTGCAGGTTGAGCTCGCCCAATTAGAGCACATGAGTACCCGCCTGATTCGCGGCTGGACTCACCTCGAACGTCAAAAAGGCGGTATTGGCTTGCGCGGCCCGGGTGAGACTCAGCTCGAAACTGATCGGCGTTTATTGCGGGTGCGTATTAAATCCATTCTCAAGCGGCTTGAAAAAGTGCGAGTGCAGCGCGAGCAGGGGCGACGTTCTCGGCGTCGAGCTGAGGTGCCTACGGTATCTTTAGTGGGATACACCAATGCCGGCAAGTCGACCTTGTTTAACCGGCTTACGGGTGCCGGTGTTTACGCGGCCGACCAGCTCTTTGCCACGCTCGATCCCACCATGCGCGCCTTCAAAATACCTGAAGTCGGCTCGGTTATTTTTGCTGACACGGTGGGCTTTATCAGCCACTTGCCCCACAAGCCTTTCGCGCTACGCTTGATGAAGCAACCAATGCGACCCTTCTGCTGCACATTATTGATGCCAGTTCGGAGCAGCGCCTTGAGAATGTCGAGCGCGTTGATGAGGTGCTGAATGAAATTGGTGCCGGTGATATTCCGGTGCTGAAAATTTATAACAAGATTGATTTGCTGGATGGCGTCGAGCCGCGAATTGAGCGCAATGGCGATGGCAAGCCCATTGCCATTTGGTTGTCTGCCATGGATGATATCGGCGTTGAGTTACTACCGCTGGCACTGCGCGAGTTATTGGGTCATGATCAAGTTCACGGGCATTGTACACTGGGTCATGAGCTAGGGCGTTTTCGGGCGCAATTATTTCAGGCCGGTGCCGTGCTTGAAGAGATTGTTCAGGATGATGGCAGTAGTTTGCTCGAGGTGCGTTTGCCTCGGGCAGAGTGGCTGCGATTATTGAAAGCCTCAGATTTGACGTCGCAGCAAGTGCGGCTTCAGCCTGAGCTACCCGAGGTCGATAATTATTAATAATATGTAACGTCCTCAATCACAAGTGGGCTCTAATAAGATGGGCTGAGTTTAGAAGAATTGAGTTGTCGTCACAGAGCAGTTTTAGATTTTTCATGTTTTTTCATTAATGCTAG
>CAYWXW010000016.1:0-12566 GCA_964462265.1 uncultured Porticoccaceae bacterium
ACACTTTGTTAAAAAATCTCGACCATTAAATGGGTACAATAAGACTAGCCCGGATTATCCAGCCCATGGAGCCAGCATCCACAGGACACCACTCTCAGGCGCAACTCTCGGGCGCAACTAAAAAGGACAAAAGCAATGAGTGATTTTTACCAAAATGGCATCATCACAACACTGCATAATCTATCTCACAGGCCGGTAGACGAACTCGAAAAAGAATTGCTGTCTTTTTCCAAATCCAGGCCTATGTCACTGGTACTACCCTCGCTCTTTTCAGAATTAGAAGGCCTTGCCCTACCTAAAATTATTGATAATCTGGCTCAGGTTACCTATTTGGATGAAATTATTATTGGCCTCGACCGCGCCAATGAAGAGCAATATCGCCACGCCCTGTCCTTCTTTTCCCGCCTCCCCCAACGTGTCAGAGTGCTGTGGAATGACGGCCCGCGCCTGCAGGCCATTGACACACTGCTTGACGAACACGGCCTGGCGCCACGGGAAATGGGCAAGGGTCGCAATGTCTGGTTTTGTTTGGGCTATATACTAGCTTCCGGGCGTGGCAAGGCTGTGGCACTGCACGACTGCGATATTCTCACCTATGACAGGGCACTGCTCGCCCGACTGATCTACCCGGTCGCCAACCCCAGTTTTAACTATGAATTCTGCAAGGGCTATTACGCCCGCACCGCAGAGGGCCGCATTAATGGCCGGGTCAGTCGCCTGCTGGTTACGCCGCTGATCCGCGCCTTAAAAAAGGTTCTCGGGCCATCGGAATATATCGACTATATCGACAGCTTTCGCTACCCATTGGCCGGTGAATTTTCAATGCGCAAAGATGTTATCAATGATATTCGCATTCCCAGTGACTGGGGGCTGGAAATCGGCGTACTGTCAGAAATGAAGCGCAACTACGCCACTAACCGCATTTGTCAGGTTGATATTGCCGACAGCTACGACCACAAACACCAAAGCATGTCTATCGACGATGATCAGCAAGGGCTTTCGAAAATGTCAGTGGACATCAGTAAAGCCCTGTTCCGCAAGCTGGCCACCGTAGGTCATGTATTTACCAGCGAAACCTTTCGCTCGATAAAAGCCAGCTACTTTAGAATCGCTCTGGATTTTGTCGAGACCTATCGCAATGACGCGATTATTAACGGGCTCACGCTCGACATTCACGAAGAGGAAAGTGCTGTCGAATTATTCGCAGAAAACATTATTAAAGCGGGCGATCACTTTTTGGACAAACCTATGGAAACGCCTTTTATTCCCACCTGGAACCGGGTGATGAGTGCCATTCCCGATATTTTGCCTCAGCTGCACGACGCCGTTGAAGCAGACCTACAAGAATTTTCAGGAAAATCGTAAGCCATGACCGCAGCACCCCCGCTGAGCGAACTACATTTTCGCATTGAAGCCCACCTCGCCTATCTCTACCCCGAAGCTGACACCCCTCTACTCGCTGATCAGATCATCGAGATTATGGATTTTGCAAACCATTATCACGAGACGACCCAGCTCCAAAACCACTGGGACCAAAGTGACATTGCCGTCATCACCTATGGCAACACAGTAAAAAATTCAGGCGAGGTGCCGCTCAAAACCCTGAGTAACTTTTTACACAACTATCTGAGCGAACTCATTTCCATTGTGCATATTCTGCCCTTCTACCCCTTTAGCTCGGATGATGGTTTTTCCGTTGTTGACTATAGCGCTGTCAATGCCGAACTTGGCACCTGGGAGGATATCCAGGCACTGACGGACAAGTTCAAACTAATGGCCGACCTGGTCATTAACCATTGCTCCGCTGAAAGCGAATGGTTCAAGAATTTTCTTCGCGACCAGTCACCCGGCAAGGATTATTTTTTCACCGCTAAACCCGATGATGATGTCGCCGCCGTCGTGCGTCCGCGCACGAGCCCCTTGCTCAACGAGGTCGACACCGTCAGTGGCAAAAAGCATGTCTGGTGTACTTTCAGCCCTGACCAGGTTGACCTCAACTTCAAAAACCCAGAGGTCTTGCTGGAGTTTGTGCGCATCATCGCCCTCTATTTACGCAAGGGTGTCGGAGTTTTCCGCCTCGATGCCATCGCCTTCCTCTGGAAAGTGATCGGCAGCGATTGCCTCAACCTGCCGGAAACCCATGAGGTGGTGCGGCTACTGCGCACCCTCGTTGAACACAGCAAGCCCGGCGCCTTGTTGATTACAGAAACCAATATTCCCAATCAGGAGAACCTGTCCTATTTCGGTAACGCCAACGAAGCCCACGTTATTTATAATTTTTCACTGCCACCACTTTTGGTGAATACCCTGATTACCGGGGACTGCCACTACCTGCGCGCGTGGATGATGAGCAACCCCCCGGCGCGAAATGGCACGACTTACTTCAATTTTATCGCCTCCCACGATGGGCTCGGGCTACGCCCCGCCGAGGGCCTACTAACAACGGAAGAAATACAAACCCTTGCCGAAACCCTCGCCGAATTCGGCGGCCGCATCTCCTGGCGGGCGCTCAATCATGGCTCCGATGTCAGTAGGCCCTATGAAATAAACATTAGCCTTTACGACGCATTGAAGGGAACAATTGATGGCCTCGACCAATATAATCACGCCCGCTTTATCTGCGCTCACGCCATAATGCTGGCGCTGGAAGGCATTCCGGCTTTTTACTTCCACAGCCTCTTCGCCACCCACAATGATGAAAAGCGTCTTGCGAAAACCGGACAAAACCGCTCCATTAATAGACATCGTTGGGAGCTATCTGCCCTGGAGGAAGCACTGAGTAACGGCAGTGAACATCAGAAGGCCTTCGAAGCCTTGAGTCATTTAATTCTTATCCGCAAAAACAACCCCGCGTTTCATCCCAACGCCACCCAATTCACCCTGCACATGCCAACCTCTGGCCACCTCAACCATATTTTCGCCTTCTGGCGGCAGAGCATGGACAGGGAGCAGAGTATTTTCTGCGTTAACAACATCACCAACGCGCCACAGAGTATTTCTCTGGCCGATCTCAACCTGGTAATTCTCGATGAATGGCAGGATCTGCTTAGCGGACAAAGCTATAACGACCACAAAGCCTGTATTGAACTGGCGCCCTATCAAAGCCTTTGGTTATCGAATAAAGTTTATTAAAGCTACGTTCACTTGAAGTAAAAAAGGTCGAGATGCTTTTAGTATTTTGCCACTAAAAGCATCTCGACCCTTACGCTAACATCGCACTCACATTGCCTTGGCATCGCACTAACATCAAGAACGGGTGCTTAAATCGCTCCGGTTTTAATGCCACTTACGATTATTTATAAGCTACGCCAATGCTGCCAATGGTTTCGCGAGTGATAATGGTTTTCATAATTTGCGCGGTGCCATCACCAATTTGCAAACCCATGACATCAATCATGCGCTGCATATGGGGCATCTCGTGCCCCCAGCCGTAGTGGCCGTGCTGCACCAGACACTCGTGAATAATATCCGTCCCCCATTTCGGGGCCATCCATTTTACCATCGCAGCTTCCTTGGTGTGGGGTAAACCCTGGTCACGCAAAGCCAGACCTTGATAGCAAAGCGCCCGCACTGCTGCCAGACGACTCTCGTGCTCGGCCAGCGGAAAAGTAGTGCCCTGAAATTTGGCCAATGGCTTACCGAAGGCCTCGCGCTCCTGAATGTACTGCCAGGTTTCATCGACAGAAGCCTGAGCACAGGCGAGACATTGCAAGGCAATGAGGAAACGGCTGAGGTCAAAACCGGCCATCACTTTGGTAAAGCCTTCGCCCTCATTGCCAAGCAATGCCGACTCAGGAATTTCAACATCGTCGAAGAATACTGAACCACGCCCGACTGTGGAGGAACCCACATCATCAAAGCGCGTACAGGTGACACCGGGTAAATCGAGGGGCACTAAAAAGGCTGACACGCCATGAGCACCGGGAGTATCTTGATCGGTGCGCGCAAATAGCAGTGACATTTCAGCCTGGGCGCCGTAGCTAATAGACGTTTTTTCGCCATTAAGAATGTACTTATCACCCTTCTTGGTCGCTTTTAGAATGAGGTTCGCCGCATCGGATCCACCACGGGGTTCGGTCAAACCGAGCTGGACGATTAGCTCTCCCGCCGCCATCTTTGGCAACACCTCTTCTTTCGTTTCAACGCTGCCGTATTTTTCAATTACGCAACCAATTAGAGGTGTGGTCATGCAGATATAGCTCAAGTTAATATCGGCATAGGCAATGGCTTCACAAATCACACCCTGCACCATGCTCGAAGCACCGATACCGCCATTTTCTTCGGCAAAGATGGGCGCAATCAAACCCAGCTGACCCATTTTGCGTAGCAGCCCTCGATCTAAAGTTTCATCTTTTGAGCGGCCCATATAACCTTCGGCCAACTGTTCGCGGGCAAAACGCTCGGCAGTATCTTTAATAAAATTTTCTTCTTCACTTAACCACGGCAGGGTCATAATTATCCTCGTCTATTCGCTATCAATAAGACCCGCTACTGTGCGGGCCGAAACCATTGATTGTTTTTTCACATGAAAACTACGCCCAAAGCCGTAGTCATTACTTTAAATCGTCAACTAAAAACAACGACTATTAAACTCGCAATTATCAACTCCTAACTACGAATAGCGGCTAAAACTTTTTGCCATTTCTCGCAACTGAAATTTTTGAATTTTGCCACTGGCGGTGCGGGGCATGTCACTGATTATTTCAAGATGTTCGGGCAAATAGTTTTTTGCCAGTTGGTTTTCCAACAAGTAATCAATCATATTTTTAAAGCTAAAACTGACGCCTGCGTTTAAGGTTACGAAGCAGCAGCCCAGCTCACCAAGTCGTTCATCGGGCATGGCAACCACAGCACAATCGATAATATCTGGGTGCTTATAGAGAAGATTTTCAACCTCCACCACCGGAATATTTTCACCGCCACGAATAATAATATCTTTTGAGCGGCCGGTGATGCGAATATAACCATCTGCGTCCATTCGTGCCAAATCGCCGGTATCGAAAAAATCATCCGCATCAACATCGTAGGCGTCTGGGCGTTTTAAATAACCGATAAACGTAGAGGGGCTTTTTTCAAATAAGCGCCCCTCCTCACCCTGAGGGACTACCTGCCCCTGTTCATCGACAACTTTCACTTCGCAGGCTGGTACGGCGACGCCATCACTAGCAAAGATCTTTTCCGGCGGATCTGTCAGTTTTGTTGTGGTCACCACACCGCACTCGCTCATGCCCCACACCGCCATCAGCTTTATCGACAGTGCCGCTGTGGCTTTTTCTGCCAGCGCGCTGGGAATGGGTGCCCCGCCACAAACAAACACGCGAAAACGCGGCGAGTTACAGCTTTCTCGTTGTTTCGAATTGCTTAAATCAGCCAGAAAAGGTGTCGCGCCCATGGCAAAAGAGGCATTTTCTTCGGCCATTAATTGCCAAGCGAGATCTACATTCCAGACGTCGAGGAAGATCATTTTTGTTTTTAGCACCATCGGCATCCACATGCCGTACATAAAGCCCGTTAAATGAGCCAATGGTGAGCCCATAAAAACATCGTCATTCTGAGATAACTCACAGCGCTCTATCATTTTAGCGACGCTAAACAGGAAGGTGTTAGCACTGTGCATGACACCTTTTGGCATGCCGGTGGTGCCCGATGTGTACAGCATCAACACCACGTCATTGGGGTCCAACTGTCGAGCTTTAAATAAAGCCACACTATCGGTGGTAAGACTGTGGTTCAGCAAGGCGGCATCAAAGCTATTTTCAGCATCACCACCGACCACAAAAACGTGCTCAAGTTGTGGCAACTTATCACGCATGCCGGCAATCATCTTTTCATGATCAAAGCCGCGAAATTCTTTGGGGATAATCAACACTTTTGATTCGGCGAAATCGACCATAAAGGACAATTCATGTTCGCGAAAAATGGGCATCAACGGGTTGCTCACCGCGCCGATACGAAGACAGGCCAGATTGATGACGACGAACTCCCACCAGTTGGGTAATTGAAAAGACACGACGTCCTGTTTCTCAATACCGTAGTGGGCCAGTGCCACGGCAACACGCTCAGCCCTTTCGGCAAGTTCACGGTAAGTCAGCAGAATTTTCTCGCCGCTTTCGGTGCGATAGTCGACGATAGCGATAGTGTCAGGACAAGCCAGCAGAGCCGCGTCAAAATAGTCCAGCAGATTTTCGTCCTGCCACCAGCCACCTGCCCGCATGGCATCGATTCGCTGTGGCTTAATAATGGGATCAACTATCATTTTCTTCTCCAAGCTTACGTGGCACTTTGTATTTATTTTTATCTGAAGAATTACTGCTATTTCAGGAAATGCTCGCGGTAGTATTTAAGTTCGGCTATGGAATCGAGAATATCATCCATCGCCAAATGGCTGGCCTTCTTTTTAAAGCCTTTTAATATTTCAGGGCGCCAGCGCCGGGCGAGCTCTTTGATACTACTAACGTCGAGATTTCGGTAGTGAAAATAGTCTTCCAGCAGCGGCATTTCCCGCGCCATAAAGCGGCGGTCCTGGCAGATGGAGTTGCCGCTCATAGGTGACTTACCAGCACCCACCCAGTCGCGTAGAAATTCAAGCGTTTGCTGCTGTGCATCTGCTGCACTTAAGCGACTTTTGGCTACCCGCTCAATCAGGCCAGACTGGCCGTGTTGACGCGTATTCCACTCATCCATTGCGCCAATCACATCATCGGGCTGGTGGATGGCCAGTATCGGCCCCTTCGCCAGAGTATTGAGTTCGGAGTCCGTTACCAATGTGGCAATCTCAATGATGTGGTCGTTGTCGGTATCGAGACCTGTCATTTCAAGATCAATCCAGATTAAATTAAGATCGTTCATTTTCTTCCTTCTGCTGATTTTCACGGGCTTTGTCGATAATATTTTCCAGCGATTTAATACGCTCGCCAGCCTCTAGAATACGGAGTTTAATTTGTGCCTGCTGCTCTTTATCCGCCTCTTCCAGTGACAACTTGTCTTCATCTATCGTCGCCTTCAGCCTGGCAACATCGTCGAGCAGGGTGCGAATTTTCACGACCTTTTCCGCCTTATCAAAAATCTTCGCTTCGGGGGATAGCTCGCCGTCATCTTTGACATTGGCGTACTGCGGTGCAGCACTAAAAATTTTCTCGGCCGGCAACTGCCTTTGATTCATAAAACTGGGTGACACAATTTCTATACCAGCCCCGTGTAGCTGATCGAGCACGGCTTTTTTCAGGCGGCTACGCTGGGTTAAAAGTTGATTAATGTCGCTACAAATCCCCCCTGTTTTATAAATAATGGAGAAATCACCCAGTGTCAGAATTTGCACGAAGGGCTCATCCAACCCCGCCTCCTGAGCCGCTAGTTTCAACAAGGGTTCAACTTTGTGCCAGGCTACATCGTAACCGAGGGAAACTTCACAGGACGTAAAGGTACCGGAGGAGCGCACCACCGTCAGCGGATTGTTGGCCAGATAAAGGTTAGGCAGCGTTATTAGGTCTCGCTCCTGAGACTGGATTTCGGTGTGAAACAGGCCGCTGACCGTCACTCGCCCAAAGTGCTCACCGACACGAACAAAGTCACCGTGCCTAAAACTTTTCACCGAGCGCAGCATAAATCCTGCCATGGCATTGGACACAAAGGTGGTCGAAGACAGGGCGAAAATACCGGTAAAGACCAGGCCCAGGAGACTCAGTAAATCACTCTTTGTCGCCTCGCCAACAGGTAGTGCGAGAACCAGTAAAATCACCGCAACGACGGTAAGGCTCAATAAAATGAGTTGCCCCCTGATTGACGATGCACCTCCATCTTTGCGTCTAATCAACAGCCAATGCGTTAACCACAAAACAAAAGCGCATGCAGCGAGCATCGCCAACAACGGCAGATAAAGCCTGAATGTGTCTAAATCAAGTTCAAACAAGGACCGAGGGCCTCCATATCATCGCCCAACATTATGCTATATGCTTGGCCGCACTGACAGCACCGGGAATTGGGAGGGCATGGCAAAACATAAAATCACCGACCAGCAGCAGCGCCGTATTCGTCGCAAGCAGTCGAGCAGTATCGACAGTGCCGGCAAAGGCCAGCGCGGCGAAAATCTCCTGCAGTCCGGTGAACTCGGCCCCGAGCAGACAGGTCTTGTCAGTACGCGCTACAGTAATCAGGTCGATGTCGTGACCTCTGCCACATCTGCCCCAGAACGTTGCTATTTGCGCTCCAACTTGGAGTCGGTCGTCACCGGCGATAATATTATTTGGCGCCCCGGTAAGCCCTATGGCGTCGTTTGCGCCGTAGAGCCGCGCAAGACGCAGCTTGATCGCCCCGATAGCCGAGGCAAACTTCGACCCGTCGCAGCCAATATTGATCTCATTGTTGTGGTTATCGCCCCTGAGCCAAGGCCTCATGCCAACTTGATTGACCGCTACCTCGTCGCTATTGAGCACCGAGGTATTAAGCCCCTGCTATTGTTTAATAAAATCGATCTCGCTTCTGAGAATACACAATTGACGAAAGACTTCGCCCATATTTACGCCCAGCTTGGCTACGAGGTCATCGAAGTATCTGCCCACTCCAATCAGGGGATTGAACAACTAACGGCTATACTGCAGCGACACACCAGTGTCTTTGTCGGGCAGTCCGGCGTGGGTAAATCTTCCCTCATCAATGCCATTTGCCCTGCTGCAGAGGCCGCTATCGGTAGCCTTTCAGAAGCTCACACCAAGGGGCGGCATACCACCACAACTGCTAATTTATTCTTCCTGCCCGGCGGTGGCCAACTTATTGATTCACCGGGTATCCGCGAGTTCGGGCTTATCCATCTTGACGAACACGATATCGCCGAGGGTTTTATCGAGTTCCGCCCCTTTCTTGGCCATTGTAAATTTCGCGATTGTCGCCATCAGAATGATCCAGGCTGTGCACTGCAAAACGCACTTAATGCGGGTAAAATAACGCCTCAAAGGATGCAGAGCTACCAGCTAATCAAGCAAAGTCTAACTAGCGATTAATTGCACAGCGCCCTCGGGTCGCAATACCAGACGACTCTCGACAACTCATTAGAACCAAACCCTATGCAAAGTAACTCTGACAAACTTTTCTGTCTACTTCAAAAAGTACTCCCCCAGCACAAGCTGTCACGCCTCATCGGTAAACTAGCTGAAGCCAAAACCCCGTGGCTCAAAAACCTGCTTATTAAGCAGGCTATTCGCACTTATAAAATTGACCTGTCTATTGCCGAGCGAGAGCAAGCCGAGCAATACTCGACCTTCAATGATTTTTTTACCCGTTCATTAAAACCCGGTGCACGCCCGATATGCAGTCAGGAAGGCGCCGTGGTTTCCCCAGCGGATGGAATTCTCAGCCAGTTTGGCCCCATAAATAACGATCAATTTATTCAGGCCAAAGGACAGAACTACACCGCAAGCCGCTTACTCGGCAATGATGACACCCTGGCTGCAGAGTTTTCTGGCGGCAGCTTTGCTACCATTTATTTATCGCCTAGCGACTATCACCGAGTCCACATGCCTTGGGGAGGAAAACTCCTTGAAACTCGCTATATTCCCGGCAAGCTATTTTCCGTTAACCAGGCAACTGCCAACGGCATTCCCGAGCTCTTTGCCAGAAACGAACGTTTGATTTGTATATTTGAAACGAACCGAGGAAAAATGGCCGTTATTTTAGTGGGAGCCATGCTTGTCGCAGGCATAGAAACCTGCTGGCAAAGTCATTACCCACCAGCCACGCATGCAATTGTAAAATTTTCAGCTCAAACAGTGAGCTTAGAAAGAGCCGATGAACTCGGCCGTTTTAAGTTTGGTTCAACCGTTTTACTTTTATTTAATGAGTCACTCGACTTCGATAAAACATTAACCAGCGGTGACAAAATTTTAATGGGCGAGGGTCTAAGCCTCGCCCAGCAATGATCAAGACCCGATATGGAGACGCTGACGCCAGCCTGCGAACAAGCCCTTTGAACCCTCTAACTCCTGAGTGATAAACAGATGGGCTATTTTTGAAAGGTCGACATCATAACCACCGGGCTCAAGGTCTCGAGCGATCGCCGCACGCTCAACCAAAGTACCTTTTCCACCGCTCCTGTTGCCGAGTATCTGTCGTGTTTTTTCGTCGTCTTTAAGGTCAACAACAATTACCGCATCTGTCAATTCTGCTCCTTCACGATCTAATACTGCCACTTTAGGTGTCAATCGAGACTTCGGGTGCTGCTCGGTGACAACGCCAATATCACCGGTCGTTAATTCAACGAGAGTACCCGTTGGGTACAAACCAATTGACTGAATAAAACTCACCACAAGGTCGTCGGAAAATTGCTTGTCGCGCATATCATATAATACGCTCACCGCACGTGATGGCGATAATGGCTCGGAGGCTTCTCGTGGATAACAAATACTGTCGTAAGTGCTGGCAATACCTGTAATTCTCGCCAATAAAGGTATCTTGCCGCCAGCAAGACCCTCGGGATACCCACTGCCATCGTTGCGCTCTGCCTGATAGCGAACCACTGAAATGACTCGTGGTTCCACGGCTTGAGTTTGTCTTAATATATCAACACCATAGGAAACATACTGACGGTATTCTTTTTCCTCAGCATCGCTTCTTTTTTCTTTACGCAATAAGCGATTCGAGATCTTTGCCTTGCCAACATCCTTCAACAAGGTACCCATGCACAACACGGCGATTTCATCCTTGGGCATACCAATATAGCGAGCAAACTGCACAGCCCATAGTGCCGAGCGCAAACTGTGATCATAGCTATGGGCATCTTGTTCACGCAAACGAACCAACCAGGTGAAGGCATCTGGGCAACGCAGTACACTGTCGACCATATCACCAACACTGTCTTTCAAGCGCCCATAATCGGCAGTCTTACCACGGCCTATTTGCTTAACCACCAAGGTCAAAGAGCCTTTTAAACGACTAACTATTTTTTTCGCCTTCACGGATTCTTGTCGCAGAGATGCACTTGTTTCATAAATACCCTTACGGACAACAAGTGGCGCCGCAGTGGTTTCCTGTCTGCTCTTTTTTATGGGCTTGCTGGCTAATCGAGCAGTAGACCTGGCCAATGGCTCGTATAATGTTTTCTTTGGCTTAGTAGAAACAGCAGGGGGAATGGCTTTGCCAAGCGGAGCTCGTCCCTTCTCAATATCAACAAAAACGTGGCTACAATAGGTTTTTAACTGGTTTATCTCTCCAGGGGAGCGGAGGTAAAAACCTTGCAGTGCGAAGGGTGTCTGAGACCAGGGGCGGTCGAGACGGGAGATGTACATCCCCAGTAAAAGATTATTAACGCCGACTTGAACTTGTTTAATCGCCATAACACACGCTCTCGTACTCTTCTATATTCGCCACCACCACACAAAGTTTGCATACGGTGACGAAAGTAAGTTGTTGTGAGCAAGAGTAATATTATCGTGATTATTTACAAGATCGCATAGGCAACTGGTTTAAATATGCGACAAACGTTTTCAGTTTTGAACTTTACTGGTGATACTTCACAGACAAAGTGTGAACTGCGTCAATAAATGCCGCGGCGTGGCTGGGGTCAATATCGGGGGTAATTCCGTGCCCCAGATTAAACACATGCCCCTCACCCGGGCCAAAACGCTCAAGGATCATAGCCACTTCGTTTTCTATTACCTGTACAGGGGCGCGCAGCACTGCAGGATCCATATTGCCCTGCAAAGCCACCTGCTGCCCAACTCGCTGACGAGCAGCGCCGATATCTTGCGTCCAATCAACACCGATAGCATGACAACCGCTATCTGCAATGGCTTCAAGCCAGCCGCCGCCATTTTTGGTGAATAAGATAACGGGAACCTGTCGGCCCTCCGCTTCTTTCGTCAAACCACGGACAATTTTTTCCATGTACTGCAGGGAAAACTCACGGTAGGCCCTGTCACCGAGTGCACCGCCCCAGGTATCAAAAATTTGCACTGCCTGGGCACCGGCTTCGATTTGAGCGTTGAGGTAGTTAATTACTGAGGCTGCCAGCTTTTCCAACAGTACGTGTAACAACTCAGGATTGGTATAGAGCATTGTTTTGATCTTGGCAAAATCTTTACTGCTACCGCCCTCGATCATGTAGGTCGCTAAAGTCCAGGGGCTACCGGAGAAGCCAATTAGCGGCACGCTGCCTTTAAGCTCACGGCGAATCAGGCGGACGGCGTCCAGCACATAAGGAAGGTCTTGAGCCGTATCGATCACCGGTAGCGCTTCAATGGCTTGTGCGGTATCAGCAAGCTTGCGAAAACGCGGACCTTCACCCTCTTCAAAATAAAGCCCCAGACCCATGGCATCGGGAATGGTGAGAATATCCGAAAACAGGATAGCCGCATCCAGAGGGAAACGCTCTAATGGTTGTAGAGTGACTTCACAGGCCAGCTGAGGGTTTGTACAAACCGACATAAAGTCGCCAGCCTTTCCCCGCACGGCACGATATTCTGGAAGGTAACGCCCGGCCTGGCGCATCATCCACACCGGTGTGACATCGACAGGCTGGCGCAACAGAGCTCGCAGGAAACGATCATTTTTTAATTCAGACATCGAGATAATCCAGT
>CAYWXW010000016.1:12576-35788 GCA_964462265.1 uncultured Porticoccaceae bacterium
CTTCGCCGGCCTGACGGCCTTCCCAAATTGCTGTTACCACCAGGTCGGAGCCTCTGACCATATCGCCCCCGGCAAAGACCTTGGCATTGGAGGTTTGAAACTTGTACTTTTGCTCTTCCGCTGCGCTAACACCACCCCAGTCATTGACGGCAATATCATGCTCAGCGAACCAGCTGGCGGGACTCGGTTGAAAACCAAAAGCGACGAGGACGATATCAGCCGGAATAATTTGCTCGCTACCTGCAATCGGTTCGGGGCGACGACGGCCATTTTCATCGGGCTCACCGAGGCGAGTTTCAACCACTTTAATACCGCTAACGCTACCTTCACCCACAATTTCAATGGGCTGGCGATTAAACAGGAAGTTGACCCCTTCCTCTTTCGCATTAGCTACTTCACGACGTGAGCCGGGCATATTCGCCTCATCTCGACGATAAACGCAATTCACGCTGCTGGCGGCCTGACGAATAGCGGTGCGATTACAATCCATCGCCGTATCACCACCACCCAGTACCACCACTTTTTTACCGGCGGTATCAACAAACTGGCCATTTTGCTGAGGCCAGCCCTGATTCTGGTTCACGTTGCCAATCAAATACGGCAGGGCATCGTATACGCCTTGCATATCTTCACCGGGGAAACCGCCCTTCATCGGAGTATAAGTACCCATGCCAAGAAAAACCGCATCGAACTCTTTGAGCAAGCTATCGAAGGTCACATCCTTGCCGACCTCGGTATTCAAGCGGAACTCAATACCCATGGCCTCAAATATTTCTCGGCGCTTGAACAGCACTGACTTTTCTAATTTAAACTCAGGAATACCAAAGGTCAGCAAACCCCCTATTTCAGGGTGCCTATCAAATACCACAGTGGCGACACCGCTGCGCGCCAGTACATCGGCACAACCCAAACCTGCAGGCCCGGCGCCGACAATGGCGACGCGCTTACCGGTGGCGATAACATTCGACAAATCAGGCTGCCAGCCCATGGCAAGGGCCGTATCGGTTATGTATTTTTCTACGCTACCGATGGTCACTGCACCAAAGTCGTCATTTAAGGTACAAGCGCCTTCACACAGCAAATCCTGGGGACAAACGCGACCACAGATTTCAGGCAGGGTATTGGTCTGGTGGCTCAGCTCAGCCGCTTCAATAATATTGCCATCGGTCGCTAACTGTAACCAGTTGGGGATATAGTTGTGTACGGGGCACTTCCATTCGCAATAAGGATTACCACAATCCAGGCAACGGTGGGCCTGCTCCTGCGCCTCAGCTTTTTCGAAGGGCTCATAGATTTCAGCATAGCCCGTGGTGCGCTTTTGAAGCGATTTTTTACTCGGATCTTCTCTTTTCAGATCGAGAAACTGGAAATCATTGTTAGGGCGCTCAGCCATTATTACCACCTTGCTTCTTTATGCTATCAGTCACATTCATCGTTATTCCGAACGGGCTCGGGTAGTCGCTAACAGGCCACTTAAGGATGCGGACTTCGGTTTCACCAGCCAAAATTTAGCCACATAATCACCAAAGTCATTCAACAAAGTCTCACCCCATTCACTACCCGTCGCCTCAACAAAACCCTCGATGACCTCACGCAGATAGTGGCGGTGGTTTTCCAGAGACTCTGTGGTGATGCGACTCAACTCAACCAGCTCCATATTGACCCGGTCGTAAAACTTGTTTTCCAAATCTAGCACATAGGCGAAGCCGCCCGTCATACCGGCACCAAAGTTATAACCCGTGGGCCCAAGAATAGTGACCACGCCACCGGTCATGTATTCACAACAGTGGTCCCCCGCGCCTTCAATCACAGCTTGTGCACCCGAATTACGCACCGCGAAACGCTCCCCGGCACGGCCCGACGCAAATAGCCGTCCACCGGTTGCGCCGTATAAACAGGTGTTACCCATAATGGGCGTTTTGTTACTGGCAAACAGGCTGCCCTGCGGCGGCGTGAGAACGATTTTGCCGCCGGCCATACCTTTTCCGACGTAATCATTGGCATCGCCGTCGAGAAAAATATTCAACCCTCCGGCATTCCAGGCACCCAGCGACTGCCCGGCAACACCGGACAAGCGTAGCTCAAGCGGTGTCGCAGCCATACCCTGATTGCCGTGGCGGCGTGCAATTTCACCGCTCAAACGCGCACCGATAGAGCGATCGCAGTTCGACACTGTGTATTCAAAACGGCCACCCGATTTCGCCTCGATAGCAGGCAATATTTCTGTCACCATTTTTTCGGCTAGCAGGCCTTTATCCCAGGGAGTATTTCTCTCCTGCTGACAGTATTGGGGCTTCGACTCTAAAAGCTCGTCCGTGTGGACGATAGGTCTTAAATCCAGCCGGCTCTGACGTACGGTAACACCGGGCAATAATTCGAGTAAATCAACACGGCCGATAAGCTCTTGCAAAGTTGCGACACCGAGAACGGCCAGCCATTCACGCGCCTCCTCAGCAACGAAGAGAAAAAAGTTCTTCGCCATTTCAACGGTGCCTTTGTAGTAACCGTCGCGTAATTCCTGATTCTGGGTCGCAACTCCCGTCGCACAGTTATTCAAGTGACAGATGCGCAGGTATTTACAACCCAAAGCAACCATCGGCGCAGTGCCGAAACCAAAACTTTCAGCACCCAGGATAGCGGCCTTAACCACATCGAGGCCGGTTTTCAGGCCACCATCGGCCTGTACCCGCACTTTGTCGCGCAGGTCATTAGCGCGCAGAGTTTGATGAGTCTCGGCGAGGCCAAGCTCCCAGGGCGAACCGGCATAGCGGATCGAGGTCAAAGGACTGGCCGCCGTGCCGCCGTCATAACCGGAGATGGTAATCATGTCCGCATAGGCCTTCGCCACACCGGCAGCGATGGTGCCAACACCGGGACGAGACACCAACTTGACGGATATCAGCGCCTCGGGATTCACTTGCTTCAAATCAAAGATCAGCTGAGCGAGATCTTCAATCGAATAAATATCGTGGTGGGGCGGCGGTGAAATCAGCGTCACACCGGGCACTGAAAAGCGCAAGGTCGCAATGAGCTGATTGACCTTGCCACCGGGCAGCTGCCCACCCTCACCGGGCTTAGCACCCTGAGCAATTTTGATTTGTATCACCTCGGCATTCACCAAATAATGCGGAGTGACACCAAAACGACCAGAGGCAACCTGCTTGATTTTCGAGCTTTTTAGCGTGCCGTAGCGAATCGGGTCTTCACCACCCTCGCCCGAGTTTGAACGCCCGCCGAGGCTGTTCATTGCTTCAGCCAGCGCCTCATGAGCTTCAGGGGATAGTGCACCCAAGGACATGCCCGCTGAATCAAAACGCTTGACGATATTGATAGCCGATTCAACAGCATTTAACTCAATGCTGGCGCCATCCGTTTTTAGCGCCATCATGTCACGCAAGGAGGCTATTGGTCGCCGGTTAACAAAATCAGCATAAGCGCGCCAGTCAGTATAGTCACCACTGCGCACAACTTTGTGCAAGGCCTGCACCACATCAGGGTTGAAGGCGTGATATTCCTGACCATGAATATATTTTAGTAAACCGCCGGGGGCGACCGGCTTGCGGGCCAGCCAGGCGGTAGCTGACAAGGCTTGCTGATCCCCTTCAAAGTCGCTAAAGCTTGCACCCTGAATGCGGCTAACGATGCCGGGGAAACAGAGATCGACGACATCATCACACAGACCTACTGCTTCAAATAGTACTGCGCCGCGGTATGAAGTGATGGTTGAAATACCCATCTTCGAAAGGATTTTCATCAAGCCTTTATTGATACCACGACGGTAGTTTTTAAAGGCCGTATCAACAGTGCTAGTCAACTCACCACTTTCAATCATGTCGCAAAGCACGTGGAAGCTAAGGTAGGGATAGACCGCGGAGGCACCACAACCAATTAAGGTGGCTATTTGGTGGGAATCGCGAGCACTACCAGTGCTGGCAATTATGTTGGCATCGCAGCGCAGTTCAGTCTTAATCAAGTGATTGTGAACGGCACCCACGGCAAACAGCATTTGAATAGGCAGTTTATTCTCGGCGATATCGTGATCAGACAGGATGCAGATCACCTTGCCACCGCGTACGGCTTGCTCTACTTCAGTACAAAGATCAGTAATTGCCTGGCGTAAATCTTTTTTATCGGGATCGTAATTCAGATCGAACTTTTGTACGGGGAAAGCCGCGTGATCATTATATTTCAACGCATAATATTTACGCGGTGATAGCACGGGGCTATTGAGATTAATGCGGATCGCGTGATCGGCGTCCTGTTCAAAGATATTCAACTCGTTGCCCAGCTGAGTACTCAGCGACATCGCGATGGCTTCACGCAGGGGGTCGATGGGGGGGTTCGTTACCTGGGCAAATTGCTGGCGAAAATAGTCGTACAAGCTACGATTTTGCTGAGACAATACTGCCATGGGAGAGTCATCACCCATTGAAGCCGTTGCTTCCTGTCCACCTTCGGCAAGGGGTGCCATCACTTGGTGGCGATCTTCAAAGGACACGCCATAGAGCTTCATATAGGTATTGATTTGCTTGCGAGTCAAACTACCCTCGAGCTCAATACCATCCTCATCCATGGTCGATTCAATGGCACAAACACCCGCCTTCAACCACTTTTTATAGGGCAATTCACGGGAGAGTCGATGATCAATCTCCTCACGGGTTTCAATCAAACCCTCGACAACATCGATGGAGAGCATGTCACCTGGCCCCAAACGACCTTTGGCAACAACATTTCCGGGCTCGTAGTCATAGACCCCGACCTCCGAGGCAACGGTAATAATGTCATCATCAGTGAGCACCCAACGCGAAGGGCGCAAGCCGTTGCGATCAAGGGCACAAATGGCGTAACGCCCATCGGTTATTACCAGCCCCGCCGGCCCATCCCAGGGTTCCATGTGCATGGACTGGTATTCAAAAAAGGCGCGTTCGCTGGGGTCTCTGTCCTGAACATTGTTCCAGGCCGGTGGAATCAACATCCGCACGGCACGGTGCAAGGGCATGCCACCTATCGCCAGCAACTCCAGCATATTGTCAAGGCTTGAAGAATCCGAACCTGTGCGATTAACCAGAGGCAACACATCATTAAGATCGGGTAAAAGCGGTGATTTAAACTTGGGCGTTCTGGCAACGGACCAGTTTCTGTTACCCAAAATGGTATTAATTTCACCGTTGTGGGCCAGCATCCGAAACGGCTGAGCAAGCGGCCATTTCGGTAGGGTATTGGTCGAAAACCGTTGGTGGAAAACGCAAATAGCTGTCTCCAAACGCGGGTCTGACAAATCCTTATAAAAATGCGGCAGATCCACCGGCATCATCAGCCCTTTATAGGAAACCACAGTTGCCGAAAAACTGGCAATATAAAATTCCTTATCTTCCACCAGCCGGTTTTCAATGTGGCGGCGGGCAATAAATAATCGGGCGTCAAACTGTTTATTTTCCATGCCCTCGGGGGCGGCAATAAAGAGATGCTCAATCACTGGCAGTGTTTCAAGTGCGATAGGGCCAAGGCATGCCGGATCAGTCGGCACTTCTCTCCAGCCAACCAAAGCCAGACCTTGACGTACCAACTCTTCAGCGATCACGATTTTGGACTGTGCTCGACAAGCGACATCTTGGCTGAACATCATCACGCCAAGGGCATACAGCTCTGGCAAGCGAGTCGCGCAAGACTCCTCAGCCACACTGCGTAAAAAGGCATCAGGCTTTTGAATTAACAGGCCACAGCCATCACCCGTTTTACCATCGGCAGCAATACCACCTCGATGGGTCATACAGGTTAACGCTTCTATTGCCGTCTGCAACAAACGATGACTACACTCACCTTTAGTGTGAGCAATCAAACCAAAGCCGCAGTTATCGCGAAACTCATCCAAACGATACAAGCCGTTCGCCATAAAAAACTCTTTTATAACAGTGAATTAGAAAGAAGACCCCCTTTCAAGAATCAAGGGGGTTCACACAAAAGGGCAGGATATTTTACACGTCAAATAGCGAGGGGACAAATATGTCTTAAGTACTCAACCGCTAGATAAAGTCGCCGTTAGTAAGTCTTCGCCATAATCAGTGCTGATTATGGCCTTGCCAAGGCTCTCTAAAAGTACTAATCGAACTTGACCACTCAGTGCCTTTTTATCAACAGCCATTAAGGCCAAAAACTGTTCAGTGGCAATCTCAGGCGGGACAGTTGGCAAGCCTGCCAGTGTCATCAGGTTGACAACCCTTTTCCGATCGGCATCCGAAATCCAGCCCAGACGCTTTGACAGATCAGCCGCCATGCACATGCCTGCCGCCACCGCCTCACCGTGGAACCATTCACCATAGCCCTCATGAGTTTCAATAGCGTGGCCAAACGTATGGCCGAGGTTAAGAATGGCACGCAGCCCACTCTCGCGCTCATCCTCACTAACGACATGTGCTTTCAGGCGGCAAGAGTGTTCGACAGCGTACAACACCGCGTCATCTTCTCTAGCCAATAATCGAGGCATATTTTCTTCAAGCCAGACAAAGAAACCCAGGTCGGTGATAAGTCCGTACTTTATGACTTCAGCAAGACCCGCACGGTACTCACGCTCTGGTAGAGATTGTAGAGTTGCGATATCGATCAATACACATTGGGGCTGATGGAAAGCACCAATCATATTTTTACCCAGGGCGTGGTTAACTGCTGTTTTACCACCGACCGAAGAATCAACCTGAGCCAGCAAGGTAGTGGGTATTTGAATAAAATTAACACCTCTTTGGTAACAGGCTGCGGCAAAACCCGTTATATCACCGACAACGCCACCACCCAGAGCAATCAGCGTTGTCGACCTGTCGTGTCGGTGCTCTAGCAAGGAATCGAAAATTGTATTGAGAGTATCCATTGTTTTGTACTCCTCGCCATCCGGCAGCACCAGTGTGTCAAGCGTGCGAACATCGATATTTTCCAACAGCTTTTCAAGATAGAGAGGCGCAATGGTCTCATTGCTCACCACCAAAACCTGATCACCTTTTATAAAAGGCGCCAGAGAATTGGCACTATTGCGCAAACTGCAACCGATCATGATTGGATAGCTACGCTCGCCAAGGTCAACGTTTAATACATTCATTAGAATAGAGACTAGAATTACCGGGCGGCAATTCTAGCACAGCAATTAAGAGTGCCGAATCAGCACCAGGAGTTTATCTAAGCCTGTTGTCGAATCAATGAGGCTAGCTCTTGCGCCGCCACCGTTGGCGTTTTTTTGTGCCCATCAAAAACAATATCGGCAACTTCTTTATATAAGGGCTCACGCTCTTTGACGATACTTTCTATCATTGCTTTTTTATCACCAACTTGCAGCAGGGGCCTTTTAGTATCTTGCTGCATCCGGTTATAGAGTACATTGGCTGCCACTGAAAGATAAACAACAGTGCCGCTGCGCTTCATCAACACCCTACTTTCACTATCCAGAACTGCGCCCCCGCCCGTGGCAATTACCATGTTATTACGACTTGCCACCTCACGAAGCATTGCTGATTCTCGCTTGCGAAAGCCAGCCTCTCCCTCGACATCAAAAATCCACGCAATATCTGCACCACAGCTTTGCTCTATTTCCTGGTCAAGATCCACAAACGACTTGTCGAGCAAACGGGCCAGGTGCCGACCAATAGTCGTCTTACCTGCACCCATTGGCCCGACAAGGAATACAGGAGCCAACTCACTCATCGATCAAGCAAAGGATCATTAATAATTCTTGGTGTTATGAATATCAGTATTTCACGCTTAGTGTGTTGTGAAATATTTTTACGGAACAAGCGACCAACATAAGGGATATCACCCAGTACTGGCACTTTCTGAACACCATTCAACTCCTCCATCTGAAAGATGCCACCCAAGACCAAGGTTTGCCCATCACCCACTAGCACCTTCGTTTCTATTTCTGTCACATCAATAGTTGGCTCAGAGCCACCATTAGCAGTAGGCACGTCTACGCCAAGAGTATCCTGATTAATAATCAAATCCATTATTACTCGATTATCGGGCGTAATCTGCGGTGTGACCTCAAGCTTTAACACTGCCTCTCGAAATTCAATATCAGTTTCACCACTGGAGGTACCGGATGCGTAAGGGATTTCAGTACCCGCCTTAATAATCGCTTTTTGTTTATCGCCGGTAAGCAGCTTGGGCTGGGAAAGAATCTCCCCAAAACCGTCACTTTCAAGGGCACTCAATTCAAGATCAATTATCGTGTTATCTGTTATTAAACCCAGAGCTAAACTACCCGTAGGGTTAGCCACGCCGAGATCAACACCGAGGGTTTCAGCAAGATCCAATGACGGATCATCTGCCGGCCAATCCCCAAAGAACTCTGCTGGTGAACCTGGATCACTATCTAAGACATCTCTGCTTCCACCGAATTCAAAAACGTCGTTATTTGGTGTCCTGGATCCAGCAATACCCCACCTAACACCCACTTCTTTTTTAAAGTCGGTACTGGCAATGATTATCCTCGCCTCAATCTCCACCTGCCTTACTGGAATGTCTATGACTTTAATCAGGCGATAAAACTCATCAATTTTATCTTGCACATCTGTCAAAATAATCGTATTTGTCCGCTCATCAACGATGGCACTACCTCGTTCAGACAAAATACTCGACGTTGCATTCTCATCGTCATCATTTCCACCGCCGTTATCATTTCCATCCGTATTGAACAGGTCAAATAACTCTCTGGCATCAGCGTATTTAATACGAACAAATTCTGTTACCAGCGGTGCCAACTCCACCAACTGTTTATTTGCTTCGACCTGCAAGCGCTCACGCTCTGCAATTTCTACAGCAGGAGCAACAAGCAAAACATTTCCCTCTTGCCTTTTATCTAGTCCCTTAGACTTTAAAACAATTTCAAGGGCCTGATCCCAGGGTACATTTTTCAGCCGCAAAGTAATATTTCCAACAACGGTATCACTGGCAACTAAATTGAGCTCAGTAAAATCGGCGATTATCTGCAAAACCGACCTGACTTCAATATCCTGAAAATTTAATGATAGTTTCTCACCAGTAAATTCAAAGCGAGACTTTCTTTCCTCAAGCTCCTCTTCAGTCGGACGCTTGACACTGACAACATATTGATCGTCCGCCTGATAGGCTAAATAATCATATTCACCCGTCGCTGCAATCACAACTTGAGTTGTAGCGCCGTCTGTCTTGCTGTCAATAGTTGTTATTGGTGTCGCGAAATCAAGCACATCCAGTTTTCGATTTAAGGTCTCAGGCAAACCCGTGCGGTAGAAGTTTAGAACAATATTCTGTCCCACCTGGCTTACATCAACCGTGGTATTAGCATCTGCCAGGCCTACAGAAACCAAACCTTCTCCATTTTCACCACGCCGAAAATCAACACCAGTAATCGCCCTGCCAGATTCAGCGTCAACACTTTCATTCATTGTTTTGGAGGACAATTCAAACGAGGATGTATCGATACTCTCTGCCAGAGAAGCGCCAGTAGAGGCGCCTATGAGAAGCCTCATTCCGTCCTTATCTTGAAAGGTTTCAAAACCGACGGGATCCTGTAAATTAACAATCAGGCGAGTTTTGCCTCCAGCACTAAGCACAACGACACTCTGTGCATTATCGAAAGCCAGTGGGTATTTTTTCTTATCTAAAGCACTAGAAGTATCTTCAAATTCGAGAACAATTCGAGCCGGAGAGTCTATAGCATAACTTTTTGGCTCCGGCAAACCACTCGCGGCATCAAGCTTAATTTCAAACTGACCTCCAGGTAGTGCCGAAAAACTAATATCATCAACAGTCGCTGTTTCTGCAAAAGCTGCCTGAAACAGGATAAAGCTTGATATAACCGCCACCACAGTCTTTGACACTACCCCTGCCAACTGCTTGATAACATTCATTCCTAACTCCTCAAAATTTCTCATTAATTGCTCCCCTTGAGGGCCAACGTTCTGGGTCGTTCTACCCAGCCACCTTTCCCATCAGGGACAATTTCTAGTACTTCCATTCGCGTATCCGAGACACTCGTAATCCTGCCGTGGTTTTTACCGACGTAATTACCAATGGTTATTCTGTGCACACCACCATCACCATCATCAACCAGCGACCAGGTTATACCACCTTGATCGAGAACCCCCACCAGTGAAAACGACGAAAAGTTGAAGCCTTCCAGGTATTCTTTTTTGCGGTTCTCATCTGGCTCCACAGCCAGCTTGCCAGAAGAGTCTTCTTTCGCGATAGCCGACAAAGGCATATCAAAAGGACTGCGAAAAGCAATGGCGCTGTAACGAAACGTCTGGTAGGGGCGAAAGGTCGGTAGCGGCTCTATCTCACCAACAGGCTGATTCCTGGCACCCTCCATGAACAACTGCAAATCCTCATGCTGCTTGTCCCCGCAACCCGTGATCAACCCTAGTATCAGCGCTAGCGTTACAGCCTTTATTATAATGCCGGTATCCATTTTCAATCTTCCTGGCCTTTATATCGATAAGTTTTCGCTTCAACTTCAAAGACGAGTCGATTTCCTTCTTCATTCGCCTTCATTGAGTAATTATGCAATGTAACAATCCTTGGCAAGCCCGCAACACCACTTACAAAGGTGCCAACATCATGATACCCACCCTCTGCAACAATTTTGATGGGCAACTCGACATAAAACTCTTCTGATTGTTCTGGTTGTAGAGAAATAGTCTTGATTTCCAAACTACTGCCATAGCCAATTTCAGTAATATCCTCTAACAAACCGGGTACTTCGGTATCTCCAGGTAACTGGGCTAGCAATGTTCCGAACGACTCCTCAACCTCAACCATCTGCTGACGGTAAGCCTCGAGGTTTGCCGCCTCAAATGCCTTCTCCTGGTAAGTCTTACGCAACGCTGTTTCTTTAGCTGCAACCGACTCTAAGCTCAGATATAAATCCTTGACATGGAAAAAATAGCCCAACACAACAATCAAAATAAACGCAACGGCACATAGCAACGCTTTGAAAAGAATAGGCCAAACACCAATATTCTGATATTCCAATTCCGAGATATCCAGTTTAGCTAGCTGGAACCCTTTATTTTCATCGACCACCTTAAACCCCCTCGCCATCAGCTTTATCTTCATCCAGCGTCATATCAAGCCGAACTTGGAGTTCGAAACGACTGCCCTGCTCACCGAGCGTATCATCCGCTTCAACTTTGGTGAGGTTAGGCTCTTTAAAGCGATCGGAGACATCAAGCTGACGCATTAATGTCGAAATCCGATTGTTTGACTCGGCAAACCCGACCAGTGCCACATTTTCGCCGACACGTTTTACCTCAACAAAGAAAACCCCGCTTGGAACCGAGCGTACGAACTCATCAAACACCTTGACAACTCCGGGGCGATTCCCCTGTAGAGACTTAATAACCTCCATACGCTCGAGCACTTGCTGGCGGCGCAACTTAAGCTCTTTAATTTCCTTAACCTTTTCATCAAGCACGGCTATTTCACGCTGCAATAAATTATTTCTATCAGCCTGCCAATCGATTTGCCAATTGACCCAATAACCCCAGACTACGGCCAAAAGCAACGCGACTGCAGCCACCATCCCAAGAACAATCAAAAATTCTTTCTTTTTTTCCTGACGCTGACTTTCTCGCCAGGGAAGTAGATTTACATTCGCCATGATTATTCAAAACTCCTTAGTGCCAAGCCCGCCGCTATCATCATTGCCGGTGCATCCACAGCCAAGGCCACAGCATCTACCTTGCTGCCAACCGCCATATTGGCAAAGGGGTTGGCAATAATTGTCGGCAAACCCAGTTTTTCTTCTACTTCCTCTCTGAGACCATCAGTCGCAGCAACACCGCCCGCTAAAACAAGCTGGTCGACATAGTTGTATTGACTCGAAGAAAAGAAGAACTGTAATGATCGAGAAATTTGTTGAATCAAGGCTTCTTTAAAGGGCTCTATAATTTCCGTTTCATAATCTTCTGGTAAGCCACCCTGCTTTTTGGCCTGCCCCGCTTCCTCTAGCGAAAGGCCATAGCGACGCTGGATTTCTTCTGTCACCTGCCTCCCGCCAAAAAGCTGCTCCCGGGTGTACAAAGTCTTGCCCTCAACCAACACACTCAGGGTCAACATCGTCGCCCCAATATCGGCAATAGCAACAACTTGCTCACCCAAATTATCAAGCTGCTCCGTGATTAGGTTAAACGCACGCTCGATAGCGAACACTTCCACATCAACAATTTTTGGTGTCAGCCCTGCTGCGCTCAAAGCCTCGACACGAAGATCGACATTCTCACGGCGGCAAGCGGCCAGCAAAACATCAACCTGATCGGGATTCACTTCTGATGGCCCAATCACCTCGTAATCCAGTGCAACCTCATCCAGGGGATAAGGAATGTATTGATCGGCCTCCAGGGACAGCTGCGACTCCATACCCTGATCACTCAAATCACCTGGCATCTCAATCACCTTGGTAATAACAGCGGAACCCGCTACCGCTACGGCTGCATCCTGAGTCTTTGGCTTCGCCTGAGTAACCACCTTACGAATGGTTTCCTCTAAGGCATCCACATCGTTGATATTTTTCTCTACCACGGTGCTCTGTGGCAAAGGTCGAACCAGGTAGCTCTCAACACGATAGCGATCACCCACTTTACTCAACTCGAGCAATTTAACAGTGGAAGACGTTATATCAATCCCCAAAACAGGCTTTGTTTGCTTATCCAGAAAACTAAAAATCCCCATTTTTATTCTTTAATCCCTACAGTTAGGCAAAATTAATAACAATATACTTTGATTAGCTATTCAAGCTTTTCAAGTACAAATCACCGAGCGCTTACCACTATAATGAAGAACTACCACAAGCTGGCTAACTTTAATCGATGAAACACCTTGCAACTTTGATGCTTCGCCTCACCTACCTGCTGTTCATTCCAGCACTGGGTGGTGCATTGATCATCACTACCAGCTTGTACCTCTACCTTAGTCCGAAATTACCTTCGGTGGAAACCCTTAAAACCGTTAAACTTCAAACACCTTTGAGAGTTTATTCACAAGATATGAAACTTATTGGTGAGTTTGGTGAAAAACGCCGAACGCCAATTAGTTTCAACGCAATCCCCCCTCTCTTTGTCCACGCTGTTCTCTCTGCTGAAGATGATGGCTTCTATTCCCACATTGGTGTCGATTTTAAAGGTTTGGCCCGAGCAGCTCTGGAACTAGTTACCACTGGCCACATACAAACCGGCGGCAGCACCATCACCATGCAGCTGGCCAGAAACTTTTTTCTCACCCGCGAACAGAGTTTTATTCGCAAATTCAATGAAATACTGCTGGCGCTACGAATAGAAGACGAGCTGGAGAAAGATGAAATCCTCGCCCTTTATGCCAACAAAATTTATCTCGGCAATCGCTCCTACGGTGTAGAAGCGGCCGCCATGACCTACTACGGAAAATCAATCAACGAGCTTTCCCTCGCTCAAATGGCAATGATTGCCGGCCTGCCCAAGGCGCCTTCAAGGTTTAACCCCATTATCAATCCAGAGCGAGCATTAACGCGGCGAAACTGGATACTCGGGCGCATGTACAAGCTTGGGCACATTGACCGAACGGCACTGGAGGAAGCCCGAAGCGATACGATTACCGCCCAATATCATGGCTCGCTAAAAGATTACGATGCGCCCTATGTCGCCGAAATAGCCCGGCAAACGGCAGTAGACTTGCTCGGAGCCGAAGCCTACACCTCCGGCTTTTCAGTATTAACAACGATTGATAGCCCACTCCAGCGCTACGCTGACCAAGCCCTGGCCAACGGCCTGCTCAGCTATGACTGGCGCCACGGCTACCGCGGTCCGGAAGCCCATTTCGCCAACCCTGAACAATGGCCAGCCGCTTTACAAAACAGCCCCCTCGAACGTGACCTGGAACCCGCCATCATCACCGAGGTTGGGGAAAACAGTATTACCCTGCTAACCCGAGATAACCCCAATATCACACTCGATACCGAAGCAAGCCTAAAAAACCTAAGAAGCTATATTTCAGAGAATAAACGCAGTGCGCCAATTAAAGATCTCAGCACCGTATTTTCTATCGGCGACCTCATTCGCATCCAGAATACAGAGAACGGCGAGTGGCAGCTGACACAAATCCCCGATGCCCAGGCCGCTCTCGTCTCTCTCAATCCCGATACTGGCGCAATACAGGCCATGTCGGGTGGGCTTAATTTTTATCAAAGTCCTTTTAACCGCGTGACCCAGGCCCAGCGTCAGCCTGGCTCGAATTTCAAACCCTTTATTTATTCCGCTGCATTAGAAAAAGGCATGACACCTGCCAGCATTATTAACGATGCGCCCCTCACCTTTGACGACGAAAATATCGAGACCCAGTGGCGACCCGTCAACAGTGGTGGCAAATTTCATGGTCCGACTCGACTGCGCCAGGCACTCTATTTATCCCGCAATCTGGTTTCTATTCGCGTTTTGCAATCGACTGGTATTACTTACGCCATCAATACTGCCGCCAAATTTGGCTTTAATCCGAAACAACTACCCCACGATTTATCCCTCGCCCTAGGCAGCCACGCCGTCACACCGCTGGCAATTGCCGGCGGTTATGCAACCTTTGCCAACGGCGGTTACAAAATTGAGCCCTACCTGATTGAGCGCATTACCAACAGTGACGGCGAGAGTGTTTTTCAGGCGATGAACCCCGTGGTATGTCGTGACAATTGTGCTGACAAAATCGACACAGAAGAGAGCATTAACGCCCCGCTCAGAGCGACAGAGCAAAGCACTCAGCCCCAGGCAGTAAATCCGCTAGCAGAACGCATACTAGAGCCCCGCGTCGCCTACCTGATTGACTCCATGCTCAAAGATGTCGTCAAACGGGGCACGGCCACTAAGGCGCGAGCGATGAAACGCAATGATATCGCCGGCAAAACCGGCACCACCAATGGCCCGAGGGATGCCTGGTTTTCTGGCTACAATCCTGATCTGGTGACAACTACATGGCTTGGCTTTGACGACAATCGCAAGATCGGCCGACGGGAGTTTGGCGGTTCGGCTGCACTACCTATATGGATAGACTATATGAGCAAGGCGCTGGCAAACCGGCCGCAACGCCGTCATCCGCAACCGGCCGGGCTGGTCTCGGTGCGCATTGACCCGGCAACCGGGCTGAGAGTTTCGCCCAGCGAGAAGAATGGTATTTTTGAACTCTTTCGAGAGGAAAATCTTCCGGCCTATGGCGACACTAGCAATCCTGATCAGATTTTCGAAGCTGACAATTCACTGCCGGAAGATATTTTCTAGGGCCTCTTTTATTGAGAGTCTCTTTTATTGAGAGTCGCACCTATTGAAAGTGGTGTCTATTAAGAGTCGAGACCCGACAACAAATCCCGCCAGGCGAAACCGGTATCACCCAGCACGTAAAAATAAGGGTTAAGCAGCTCATCTTTTTCGTTATAACGCAGCAGCTCCAGGTCGAAATTTAATACCTGGCCACCCGCCGCCTCAACAACCGCTTGCGCCGCCGCCGTATCCCACTCCATGGTCGGTGCCAGTCGCGGATAAATATCGGCACTACCCTCGGCGACCAAACACAACTTCAGCGAGCTGCCCATATTACAGGTGTCGGTGTGGCCCAGGTCTTTCGCCAAGCGCGTCAGCAAATCATCCACAGCGCCAGCGCCGTGACTACGACTCGCCACCACCGTCACAGGCTTATCGACCCCACCGCGCCCGCTCATCGTGCGCACCGCAATGGGCTGCCCGGGCTGATCGCCCTCAATTTTATAGGCACCCGCGCCACTCAAACCGGTGTAAGTAACGCCGCTGACGGGCACATGTACCACCCCCAAAACGGGCACATGGTTGTCAACTAACGCAACATTTACGGTGAATTCACCACTGCGCTTGATAAATTCTTTGGTGCCATCGAGGGGATCAATAATCCAGTAACGCTGCCATTGGCTGCGCTCTGAAAAAGGCGGTGCGGCCGCTTCCTCACTCAATACCGGCACACCTTCCAGCAAGCCCTCTAAACCATCGGCCAATATATGGTGAGCCGCCAAATCAGCCGCCGTCAGTGGCGACTCATCTGATTTCACTTCGACACCTAGGTCACTGCGGGCATAGATTTCGAGAATAGCCTCCCCCGCACGGCGACAAAGCGTCACCACCTCATCGACAACGTCTTTACTCACAACTATTTGGTCCACACTAGCTCCCTTCATCGCTTAAACCTTTAAAAAGTCAGTCGCCTATTTGATCGGTGACGACTGCAAATAATCTCTTGCCATATATAAGGCAGTAATCGAAATACCATCACTGACATCCGCTCGGCCAACCAGCTCAGCCAAATTATCGAGAGGCCACTCCATCGTCGCCATCGGCTCCGGCTCGTCCCCCGGCAGTGATTCCTCGTACAAATCCCAGGCCACCAGCACATCGATGCTGCGTGCCATATAAGACGGCGTCAAATGAATGCTCTTCAAAAACCGTAACTCACGCGCGCCAACACCAGCCTCTTCCTTTAACTCTCGATTGCCCGCCCTCAGGTTATCCTCCCCCGGATCTATCGCACCCTTGGGCAGGCCCCATTGATAGGCATTAATACCGGCGCTGTATTCCTGCACCAGAATTACCGTGCCCTGCGCCGTCACTGGCACCACGGCCACAGCACCATAACCCGACGAAGCCAGTCGCTCGTAAGTCCGCTCCACGCCATTGGAAAAGCGTAGATCTAGCTGCTCGACCTGAAAGAGGCGGGTTCGGGCAATACGCTGTCGCTTCAAAATCAGAGGATTAGTCGGCATACTCAGGCCTTTCGTTATGACGTGTCGTTTCGATTCAATCGTTTTATCGCAGAGGTATTATCGACCATGCTCGACTGGAACACCATTGACACCGTCTTGCTCGACATGGACGGCACCCTGCTCGACCTGCATTTTGATAATTTCTTCTGGCAACATCACCTACCGGCCCGCTATGCAGAGCTTCACAAAATCGAACCCGAGGCCGCACTCGACAAGCTCTACAAACGCTTTGAAGAGAAGCGCAGCTCTATTGAATGGTATTGCACCGACTTCTGGTCGGCTGAACTCGGCCTCGACATTCCCGCTCTGAAAAAAGAAGTGCAGCATCTGATTGCCGAGCGCCCCCACGTACGACAGTTTTTAAGCGCCCTCGGCAACACCCACCGCCAACGCATACTGATCACCAATGCTCATCGCGACAGCCTCAACCTGAAACTTGACATCACCGGCATCGACGACCTGCTCGACACGCTGATTTCATCCCACGATTACAGTGTGCCCAAAGAATCACCCGCCTTTTGGGAGAGTCTCAGCAAACAGATCCACTTCGACCCCAAACGCACCCTGTTTATTGACGACACCGAGGATATGTTAAGCGCCGCCGAAGATTTCGGCATCGCCCACCTACTGTGTATTAGCCAACCCGATAGTAAAACCACAGCGCGCACCGATTTTAAGTACCCCGCTGTTGAACATTTCTCAGACCTACTACCCATCAACTAAAGACTGCCATGGAAAAAGTTCGCATTGATAAATGGCTATGGGCCGCACGGTTTTTCAAAACTCGCGCCCTGGCCAAAGCGGCCATTGAGGGCGGTAAAGTTCAAATGGGCGGGCAGCGCGTAAAAGCCAGCAAAGAACTAAAAGCAGGCACCGAGCTCACCATTCGCCAGGGCTGGGACGAAAAACAGATACGGGTCGAGGCCTTGAGTGATAAGCGCAGAGGTGCACCCGAGGCCGCAGCCCTGTACACCGAAACAGAGCAAAGTATTAACGAAAGAGAGCAGCGCGCCGCCGAACGTAAGGCAGCTGGCAGCAGCCACTACCCCCCCGACCAGCGGCCCAACAAAAAACAACGTCGCCAAATCCATCGTTTTCAACGCCAACAAGAGCTCGACTAAACACCACATCCGATCAAGCGCTCTGGACAAAACTGATCATCTTTCGTACATTGCAGCCCCGCTGAACCGCCGCCCGCTGCGTTCGGTCACGTCCCAGGCTCACTCACAAACCCATCGGTAAAGTAATGTCCAAACCCGACAATGATCTGCTGCAGAGATTTCTCTTTGAACAGAGCGATGTACGCGGCGAAATCGTCTCTCTGCAAGACAGCTATCAGGCGGTGCTCGCCAACCACAAACAGTCTGCTCAACACATACCTCCAGCCATCAACACGCTGCTCGGCGAATTTCTCAGCGCCGCCGCCCTGTTGAGCGCGACACTCAAGTTCGACGGTATTATTACCCTGCAGGCAAAGCCCAAAACGGCCGGCCCCCTTGACATCATCATGGCCGACTGCACGCGCCACAATAATCTGCGCGCCGTTGCTCGCTTCGATGAGAGCAAAGCACCGGCCGGCGAACAGAGCTGCGCCTTTCGCGACTTGCTTGATGGCGGGTATCTGGTAATCACTATCGACCCGGCAAAAGGCGAGCGCTACCAAAGCGTTATCGCTATTGAGCACGACTCATTGAGTGAGTGCCTGAATACCTATTTCCAGCAATCGGAACAACTGCCCACCCGCATCTGGCTGGCCGCCAATGGCAACAGAGCATCGGGGCTACTACTGCAAGCCTTGCCCGTTCAGCTACAGAACCTCGAACAACGTTCCGAACTTTGGCAGCACTTAAGCTTGCTTGCCGACACTTTAAAAGCCGACGAGCAAGTGGCACTGAGTCATGAAGAGCAGCTACACCGCCTGTTCCATCAAGAAGCACTGCAACTCTTCGAACCGACAGCCCTGCAATTTTCCTGCAGTTGCTCGCGAACCCGCACCGCCAATATGCTGGTGAGTCTGGGCAAAGAAGAAATCAATGCCATTCTCGAAGAGCAGACCAGCATCGATATCAGCTGTGAATTCTGCCACTACGTCTATCAATTCAATGCCGAGCAAGCAGCACAGCTGTTTATCGACATACCACCGACCTTGCATTAAGGCCGTGGTTTTTTCTCCTTCGCCACGCGCTACTTTTCTGGCATAATTAGCGCCCTTTTTTGGCGCCCTTTTTTGGCGTGATCCGGATAGCAGGCTATCCCTTAAACCGTTTACAGGATTGAAACTAATGACCGATTTTGATAATTCCGCGGCAACCATTTACACCGACCTGAGTTCCGCTGAACTGATCGAACAATCCCTTCATCGCAAAGAGGGCGTGCTCACCCACACCGGCGCATTGCGTGCAGAGACGGGGCAACACACCGGCCGCTCACCCGCCGACCGTTTTATTGTCGAAGAACCCAGCACCAGCGATGCCATCAACTGGGGCCCGGTTAACCGCCCTTTCCCCCAGGACAAATTCGACACCCTATGGGATCGCGTCGAGTCTTATATTGCTGGCGTCGACCGCTTCGTTTCCTACCTTCACATCGGCCAGGATAGAGAACATTACATTCCCGCCAAGGTCACTACCGAGACGGCCTGGCACAACCTGTTCGCCAGAAATATGTTTATCCGCACCGAGCAATACAACCCTGCAAGCAAAGAGGGCTGGCAAATTCTCCACGCCGCCAACTTCGTCTGCGAGCCCGAGCGCGACGGCACCACCAGCAACGGCGTGGTTATCATCAACTTCGCCCAGCGCAAAGTATTACTTGCCGGCATGAAATACGCCGGTGAAATGAAGAAGAGCATGTTCTCCGTACAGAATTTTCTACTGCCTGAGAAAGACGTGATGCCCATGCACTGTGCAGCCAACGTGGGTGAAGACGGCGATGTCGCTTTGTTCTTCGGCCTCTCCGGCACGGGTAAAACCACCCTTTCAGCCGACCCACTGCGCTACTTGATTGGCGACGACGAGCACGGCTGGAGCAAAGGCGCCGTATTTAATCTCGAAGGCGGCTGTTACGCTAAGACCATCGATCTCAGCCAGAAAAATGAACCGGTTATCTGGGATGCCATTCGCTTTGGCGCCATCGTCGAAAACGTCGTGCTCAACGAAAAACGCGAACCCGACTACTGCGACACGTCGCTGACCGAAAACGGTCGCTGCAGCTATCCTCTCGAGCACGTTGAAATGCGCTCCGAGAAAAACCGCGCCGGTGAACCCAAGCACATCATGTTCCTCACCTGTGACGTCACCGGCGTCTTGCCCCCAGTTTCTATCCTGTCAAAAGAAGCAGCGGCTTATCACTTCCTCAGTGGCTACACTGCACGCGTCGGCTCAACCGAACTCGGTGGCGAGTCGGGTATTAACCCGACTTTCTCTGCCTGTTTCGGCGCACCCTTTATGCCACGACCCGCTGGTATTTACGCCGAGTTGTTGATGAAGCGCATCGAAGATTTTGACAGTAAAGTCTATCTGGTCAACACCGGCTGGACCGGCGGCGCAGGTGGTTCCAGCGGCACGGGTGCTCGCTTCCCCATCCCTGTGACCCGCGCCATTGTCACCGCCATTCAAAATGGTGAACTGGATACCGTCGAGACGGCCCAGCTGCCACTGTTGAATCTCCAGTTCCCCGTTACCGTACCCGGCGTTGATCAAAGCTACCTCAACCCACGGGAAGCCTGGGAAGACAAAGCCGCTTACGATAAACAAGCCGCCAAACTCGCCGGCCTGTTCGTTGAAAATTTCAAGACCTTCGATGTCTCTGACGATATCAATGAAGCAGGACCAAGCTTATAGGCTCTGTTCTAACGGCCTGTTTACTCAGTATTAGCGAGTAAACTCAAAGCATAAAAAAAGCACCTCATTGGTGCTTTTTTTATGTCTGCAATTTGACGGGCTCAACTTAACTAATCCAACACTATTAAGCCAGCGCTATTAAGCCAGCGCTATGGCCTGGCTTTCATTAGCCGTCACCTCGAGTAAACCCTGACGATAAAACTGCAGGCTTTTGTCGTGCTCACCGAGACGCCCCATCACTTCCGCCAGTTCGGCATAGATTTCAGACCGACTTTCGAGCTTGAGTGCTGCCTCTAAATAATCCCGGGCCTTGCCCCACAGCTCACTGCGCTTGCACAGCCGCGCCAGGCTCAACAGCAGATCAGCATTGTCCGGCTGCTCTTTGAGCCAGCCCTCGGCAATTTTCAGCCGTTGTGCAGTATCGCCATCAAGCTGACCATAGGTCTCCAGCAAGTGTTTATCCCAGGTATTTTTGATGGCTTTGCGAAGCTCTTTTTCTGCGAGCGCAGCCTCTCCAATTTGCACCAGAAGCTCTGCGTGATTAGCAACAACGGTCGGTGCGGCGCGCACATTTTTTGCCGTTCGCCCCCAGAGATCAGCCAGGGCCTGCTTATTTTTGGCCATATCGGGGTCGAGATTGTTCGTGAGTTTGCGTAATTGTGCCCCACGAATTAAAACTTCAAGCTGGTGCAGCCCCTCGGCATCCATCGCCTTATTAGCGCGCAAGTCAGCCAGTAATTTTTCCAGTTGATCCCACTGCTGCAAATTTCTGTAGGTTCTTTCAAGCAAACTGAGTATGTAGGGGTGTTTGGGATGACGGCCGTGTAAGCCCTGTAAAACAGGCAGGGCCTCAGCATAGTTGCCATCGCCAACCAGCAGGCGCACTCGGGTCAGCGCCACCGCCATTTCATTGCGCGAATCGGCCTTTTCCGCCAGGTTCAAAAGGCGATCAGCCTCCTGATCATTTCCCAGCTCCGCCGCCGCACTGGCCGCACCCAGATAATTAATCAGGGTGAGCTCAGAGTCGGCCGCTGACTTTGACAGCTGCTTGTAGGCCGAAGCCCACCGACCCTCTGCTAAATCAAGTAGACCTCGGTACGTTAAGCGACTATTTTTCTGTTGTTTTTTCGCCTTCCAGTTTCTCGTCAGGTGCATACCCGGCATCACCAAAGCCCGCACTAAACTGATCAACACCCGCAATAGCACCCATAGCGCCAGTACTACTACGACACCCGTCCACAGGGTGAATTGAATGGCCCTGGAACCCACGGAAACCAGTACAAAACCCGGATATTGCCCGACCAGCCAGTACACAAAGCTGCCACCAAGGGCCGCCAGTATTAACAATACAATTGCGATTCTCACGGCGCTCAACCCTCCCCGTTGCCAAATCGATTCTCGGCTGCGTCTCGATAATCGCGCAGCGTATACAGAGAGGCGCTAATATCGGGCAAGCCCTGCTGCACCGCTTCGGCCTGCAAAGCCTGCAACTGCTCGATAATGGCACGGGTGTCATCATTGGGCGAAAAATACTGGGCGATCTCTTTTTCAGCGCGGGCAAGACTGGCCCGATAAATTCCCGCCTCTTCGCGCAGCACCGCTTGCTGGGCATTACCGAGAATAATTAACAGGCTGTGACGCAGCTGGGTTTCTCGATCAATGGACATTAAAGGGGCCAGCGGTTGTTCGAGGGAGCGCACATGAAAATGTCGATCGACAAAACCCTGTGTCGCCTGGCGAAGATTACTCCAAAGGTTTTGATACCAGGGCCCCACAGCCACTGTAATGGCCTCATCATCCATCGGGGCAAGCTCATCGACCGCCTCAACAACTTCAAGACCATGAGCCGGTAGCGCAGAAAAAGTCATCACCAAATCAGACAAGGTGCCAATGCGAAGGAAAATACCCTCGCGATCAATAATGGCGGTACCGCGCAAGGCGGCAATGTTTTCCGACAAGGTTTTTCGCAATGCGAGCAGCCCGGGGTCGTCAAACTTCGCCAACACCTGGTCAGCCGATTCAAGCAGGCTTTGGGCGCCTTTTGGACTGCGTTCAACCTGCAAACGCTGGTTGGCCAGACGAATCAGAAACTCCGCCTCATCCAATAAGTGCTTACCGCGACCGGTATCACCATTGCGTTCAAGTAACTCTAACTGGCTCTGCTGTTCTTCTCGCAAAGCGTTAAGCTTGCCGTCAAAAGTCGCGACCAGCCGCCCTTGTTCAGCGGACTTACGCTCAATGTTTTGTTGCAGAGTCTCAATCAGCGCGTTCTGTTGGGCGAGTGTTTGTGTGTTCGACGCTCGCTCCAGCCACAGCGTTTGCCCAAACCAGCCCAGTGCGCCACCACCGGCAATAATGACCAGCAGTAAAAAAACCGTCAGCAAGCGCCAACCTCTACCAGTGGCAGGTTTTTTGGTTTTACTCTGAACACTATTCGCAACGTTAACCTGAGCCTTACTTTGCGCTTTCGCTTCGGGGGCCGGCTCGACTTCCGATTTGTCTTGCGTGTTATCCACTTGCTTTTTGTTATTCACCCGTCATCCCGCTATTCAATCAATATTATTTTAACTAAAGCCCTTTTTTACTGAACATCGGAGCTTAGTCGTTA
>CAYWXW010000017.1:0-34526 GCA_964462265.1 uncultured Porticoccaceae bacterium
TTTGAGCTGGTTGAGTATGTTCGGGTCGCCGTGACTTTGATTTATGCCGAAATAAAACTGATGAATAGCCCTGAGGGCAAAACACTGCATTGATCGGGTTTGTGCCCGGGGCAGATAAAAGTTCAGAGCCTTACATTGTTAGGCGTTTTGTGTTCTCGGTGGCAAGTGGTGACGCTATGGAGGCGGGCAGATAAACTCCAACACATCCTCATGAATAACGAGTTCGCAGCGGTTTTGTTGGGCGATTTTCCGCGCAATATTCAGGTAGATAAACTTGTCGTCTTCATCGCAACGCTGGCGAAACTCATCGCGGGGCATGGTGATTATTTCTCCGCGTACCATCTGTTCAAATTCATCGTAAAGCTCGGCTGTCGACATTGTTAAATTCCTGTCAATATTTTATATGCGTCAGGGTAGCAGAAAGGCTATCTGTTGGGGTGCGGCTGTCCCGCTCTTGGGTGGCGAGCTTTTCCGTGAGAAGATCCAGCCCTTGCAATGACGGCATATTCTGCCGGACTTATCCCTATATAAGGCATGGATTATAAGGCAGTACCAAATTGACACATGCGTATTGAGTCTAATACCTATTTGAAGAGGCAGTGATGATTAGCAGCAATGAATTTGCGCGTCGACGAAAAGAGTTAATGGCCATGATTGGCAAAGATGCCATAGCTATTGTACCAGCAGCGCCGGAGCGTACTCGCAGTCGAGATACTCTCTACCCCTACCGTCAGGATAGCGACTTCCACTATCTCTGTGGTTTTCCCGAACCAGAAGCGGTACTGGTATTAATCCCCGGCCGAGCTCAGGGCCAGTTTGTTGTCTTCTGCCGCGAGCGTGATAGAGAGCGAGAAACCTGGGACGGTTATCGCGCCGGGCCAGAGGGTGCCTGTGAGCAATACGGTGCCGACGATGCTTTCCCCATTAGCGATATGGACGATATTTTGCCCGGTTTGCTGGAGGGTAAAAGCAAAGTTTACTCGGCAATTGGTAAAGACAAAGAGTTTGATCAGCACTTAATGGAGTGGGTCAATAGCATCCGTGCCAAGGCACGTACCGGTGCCGTTCCCCCCGGCGAGTTTGTCGATCTTGACCACTTGCTCCATGAAAACCGCCTCTTTAAAAAACCTGCCGAGCTGAAGCTAATGCGCAAGGCAGCGAAGATCTCCGCCGAGGCCCACTGCCGCGCCATGCGTGCTTCAAAACCGGGTCTTAACGAATATCAGTTGCAGGCGGAAATTGAGCACACTTTTGCCATGGAAGGGGCCAGCTTCCCTGCCTACACTTCAATTGTGGGCGGCGGTGATAACGCCTGTATTTTGCATTATGTGGAAAACAATCAGCCCCTTAAGGATGGTGACCTGGTGCTGATTGATGCGGGTTGTGAATACCAGCACTACGCGGCAGACATTACCCGTACCTTTCCGGTCAATGGTCGCTTTAGCCCAGAGCAAAAGGCGATTTATGAGCTAGTACTAAAAGCGCAGCTGGCAGGTATCGAAGCGGCGCGAGCGGGTAATCATTGGGATGCTCCTCATCAAGCGACGGTCGAAGTCATCACGGCAGGCCTGGTTAAACTGGGTTTATTGAAGGGCAGTGTTAAAAAATTGATTGCCGCCGGCGCCTATAGTGAGTTTTATATGCACCGCGCCGGCCATTGGCTGGGCATGGATGTTCACGATGTCGGTGATTACAAGGTCGATGGCGAGTGGCGCTTGCTTGAGCCTGGAATGGTGATGACCATCGAGCCGGGTATTTATATTGCGCCCGATTGTAAAAAGGTGGCAAAGAAATGGCGCGGCATTGGTGTGCGCATTGAAGATGACGTGGCGATTACTCGCAAAGGCACCGAAGTCTTGACGGCTGGCGCGCCTAAAACTGTCGGTGAGATTGAAGCTTTGATGACTGCTTAAGGTTTCTGCATTTTTCTGTGTGCGTCAATTCACAATTGCTCTCTCTCAGAGAGAGGAAAGAGCTGGGAAGGAGTACTGTTTCGGTCTTGGCATTTCTCGCGCCATTTAATGGGTGAGTAAATAGGGGTAGCGTTGACTAGGTCGATAAAAATTAAGTGATCGGTGGCGTTACCAGGTTCAAGAATAATAAACTGCAATCTTCGGAGATTAGACAATCATGGCTCTGTTCAGTAAAAAGAGTGATACAGCCAGCGAAACCGATAACCAGTCTGCACAGGGTGTTAATCAGACAGCCGAGTCAGCTATCACCAATGCGCCGCCGGTTTTAAACAGTGAGCCCGATCCGGCAGCCATGGCGGTATTGCGCCAATTAGCGGCGGGTGATTTTACCGCCTCTGCTGGGGCTCCCGAGTCTGAATTGGGTGACTTGGTAGAAAAAGTCCGAATGAGATTCGGCGACGCGGCCAACAAAACGTCGACCCTGGTTGAAGCCTTGCAGGATGATCTGACTGCGGCATTGGCTCAGGGCAAGCAATTGGCTGACTCCCTTAAGAATGAAGGCGCGGGTGAATTACAAAATACCCGGGGGCTGAACAAAAGACTCAGCGCAATGTCCACTGCGATGGAGGCGCTCTCCTCTCAAGTCATTGAGATTACCCAGCAGGCTGATAGTTCTCAGGATAATGTCAAATCGGTTTCGCAAACCGCCAACGACCTTTCTGTGGCAGCCAGCGAAATAGCCTCTAAAACTCAGGTGGCCTGTGATATTACTGCCCGTGCCGTAACTAATGTTGGCAAAGCCTCAGAACTATTTGCCGGCCTGGAATCGGCAGCCGCAGAAATCATGAAAGTCACCAACACCATTACCGAAGTATCCGACCAGACCAAATTGTTGGCACTCAACGCCACCATCGAAGCGGCGCGCGCCGGAGAGGCGGGTCAGGGTTTTGCTGTGGTTGCCAGTGAAGTAAAAGAGTTGGCAGCCCAAACCAACGTTGCCAATACTGATATCAAGAAGAAGATCGACATTATTTACGAGGCCATACAAAGTAGTGTGGTGTCGATGGACGAGGTTACTGCGGTTATCACCCAGGTTAACGAAATCGTGGCCGGCATTGCCGAAGCGGCAGAACAACAATCACTGAGTACGGGTGATATTTCACAAAGAATGGACGAAGCGAGTGCCGGCATTGTTGGTGTTGTGCGCAAGGTTGGTGACAGCGCTGTCGCGATTGAGGAGATGAATTGCACTGCTTCAGAAACCTCGAGCGAGCTAAATGTTGCGGTAGAAGGACTGGCCGGGCTGATTGAGGCCAGTACTCAGCTGGCTGCTGACAACCTTGCCCGTCTCAAGCAGGTGCAGGCCGGGGCAGAAAGTATGGCTGACTTGAGTCGATAATTTGGCTTTTTACCAGACTGCTTGAATCAATGACGACACGGGGCTACGGCCCCGTTTTTGATGAAAAATAGCGGATTTAGGCGACGCGAGGGCGCTTGCCGAGTATAGTTTCTACTGTCACCTAAATCCTTTATTGGTCAATCCTTCGAGCTACTTCCATGAGTGGAGTTATCAATCAACATTGGCACTTTGCCATTGTCGGCGCTGGTTTAAGTGGCGCCTGCCTCGCCTTGCTGCTGGCCCGCGAACAGCGCCAGTGGAATATTCTACTGATCGATACTCAAACCCCGGCAACTGAGCCGGATCATCGTGCTTCGGCCCTCTCGGCCAGCACGGTTGATGTCTTGCAAACCATGGGCCTCTGGTCGAATTTGGAGGCCAAAACAGCAGCCATCACGGCGATTGATGTCTCTGACCGAGGCCATCTCGGTTCGGCCAGTCTGAACGCAAGGGAGCAAAGTCTTAGTGCTTACGGCCATGTTGTTGAGAATGCACAGTTGGCCCACGTGTTTGAACAAGCCCTCCCGGCATTCCCCAATATTACGCGTATTAAATCCTCTCCCCCATCGGGGATTAAACCGCGACGCGGCGGCATGAGTTTGACTCTGGAGCAGGGCGAATATCGGGCTGATCTGGTGGTTATTGCCGGTGGCGAGCATCGTTCACTCGCGCAGAAGCTGGGTATTGCTTATCGCAGCCATGACTATCAACGCGTAGCGCTGGTTGCCAACTTAACCATGGCCGAAGCCCACGATGGTCTGGCTCACGAACGCTTTACCGGCGACGGAGCCATCGCGCTACTGCCACTGCCGGGTGAGGGTGACAAACGGGTTTCACTGGTTTGGACTCTATCTGCAGAACAGGCCGAAGCGATGCAAGCCGCCTCGGCCGAAGACTTTATCGCCAGCCTCAACCAGCAACTCGGCAGCCGGGCAGGCACGGCACTTGAGGTCGATTATCGCCAGTGTTTCCCCGTGAAAAAAATTATTGCCGCAGAACAAGTTCGCAGCCATTTACTGCTGCTGGGTAATGCCGCACACAGCATGCACCCGGTTGCGGGGCAGGGTTTTAATTTGAGTGTTCGCGATATGGCGACACTCACCGAGTTACTCGCCAAAGCCCACGGCGATGGCATAGCGCCCGGCGATTTAGCGGTGCTGCAGCGCTATGCCAGGCTGCGCAAAGACGATCAGGGCCGCACCGTCGCCCTTAGCGACAAATTGCCAAAATTGTTTGGTATGGATGAAACGCTGGCGATGGCGGCGCGCAACATCGGCCTGGTCACTCTCGATTTATTGCCCCCCTTGCGTCAGGGCTTCGCACGCTTTGGTGCGGGTTTAATGGCGCGGAGGGCGCAGCTGCGTGAGTAACATAGGTGTGAATGATAAAAGCGAGAGTCAGGCGAAAGACGAGGTGAGGGAGGAAGCCGCAAGCCCACAGCACTACGACATCATCGTTGTCGGCGCCGGTCTTGTCGGTGCCGCATTTGCCCTGCGCATGGCGCGTATTTTTACCGATAAGGCTAGTAACAACGCCAAGCTCAAGCCCGGCAAAATTGCCCTGCTCGAAGCGCGCCCTATTCCCCCGTCAGCGAGCCCGTCTGCAAGGACCTTTGACCCACAGGTGGTGGCGTTAACCGAAGGCTCTCGCCAGTGGCTTGATGCCCTTGATGTTTGGCAACGCTGTGAGGCGAGAGCTTGTCCCTATCGCCAAATGCAGGTGAGAGATGGCGAAGGCACTGGTTGTATCGAATTCGATGCCGCCGAAGTACAGCGGGCAAATCTCGGTCATATTGTTGAAAACAGCCTACTGCGCGCTAGTTTGTTGAGTGCCATTGCCGAGCAGGACAATATTGATCTGTACTGTCCTGCACCTGTTGAATCGCTACGTCGGGATGGTGAAACTATCACCGTCAACTTGGCCAATGGCGAGCAGCTAAGCAGCTCACTAGTGGTTGCGGCTGATGGCGCCAACTCCCCGACTAGAGAACAAATGGGTTTTGAACTGCGCACCTGGGGCTACGAGCACACCGCCATTACGGCCACGATAGAAACCGAAAGAAGTCATGGTTTTACCGCCCGCCAATGGTTTACACCCAGTGGCCCCCTGGCCTTTTTACCGCTGCGTGCCTCGGTAGAGGACAGGCCCGCTCAAGACCGTGCCCAAGCCCGTGATCAAACTCACTACGTCTCCATCGTCTGGTCGCAAACATCCGCACAAGCGGAGCGCTTGATGGCTCTGGATAACGCAGAATTTTGCCGTGAACTAACAATCACCAGCGAAGGCGCACTGGGTACTATTGAATCGGTTTCGCAGCGCCTGCAATTTCCACTCACCCAGCGCCATGGGGTGGACTATGTACAGCCCGGCATTGCCCTTATCGGTGATGCCGCCCACACCATTCACCCACTGGCAGGGCAGGGCGTTAACCTCGGCTTTAGCGATGCGCGAGTATTGGCTGAAGAGTTAGGGCGGGCACTTGAGCAGGGCAGCGACCTCGGTGGCCTGCAAACCCTTAAGCGCTACCAGCGCCGCCGCAAGCCCGATAACCTGGCGATGATGGCAACCATGGAAGGCTTTAAGCGTTTGTTTGAGCGCGAAGAGTTACCTGTGCGACTGCTACGCAATATCGGCATGAGTGGATTAAATCGTTTGCAGCCTTTAAAAAACAGCCTTATTCGTCAGGCGATGGGTTTGGTTTAGTCTGATGCAATGGACAGCGATAAGGCGTTAGAGCAATTTTGTAGTGGCTCGATTTAGTGGCCCGATTCAGTGAGCCGAGTCTTTTCAATCGAACTCCTCCACGTCATGAAACCGCGTGTAATCAATCATACGACTGCCGTCTTTATGCTGACTAAGAATACTGGCAAAACGCTTATTGAAAAGAAAGTGTTTCGCTTCGTAAATGTGGTTGGTGTGTACGGTCTGAGCAAAAATATCTTCAATACCGTCGAGGGTGATAATTAAAATGGTGCCGTAGCTTTCAATGGCCGCTTTATCGAGGCCGTAGAGTGGGCTTTGTTCGTCAATGGTGTGTACCAGTGTCCAGGTCAGGGCGAAGATGGGGATGTTGTCTCTTTCCAGTTTGAGGTCAACAAAGCGCCGCTCGAAAATGCTTTCGGGGTCGCGGTCTTCCATCATCAAAACAGCGCTAACACGGCAGTTGACGATGGTCGAACGCTTGCGGCCATTGGCGAGTCGAACCAACAAGGTGGGTTTGGCGCAGTGCTGAGTCATTAGCACTTGCTGGCTGAACAGCACACTGGCTCGGGGTTTGGCAAAGCGGGCAAAGACCAGCCCGGTTAATACCGCAACAAATAATAAGCCGGAGAAAACATCGACCATGACAATGGCGTGGGTTACCCCGTTTTTGGGGAGTAAGTAACCGTAGCCAATGGTGGTGCTGGTTTGAAAGCTGAAAATATAGGCGTCAATAAACGAGTTGGGGCGGGCATTGAGGATCATGTCGCCGCCGAGAAAATAGATCAGGGCGAAGCCGGCATTGATACAGAGGTAAACCAGAATCGCGCCAATAAAAAATTGCGGCCAGGTGGCGAGCATCACCCGGTAGTAAAAGTCACTGATTAATGAGCTGTGTAAGCCTTTGGTATGTACGTTAAAGCTGCGACTGTTTTTCACGGCCGGTGGTGGTATTGCAGCACTTTTGGCGCTGGCAGATGAAGTGGCCTTGTCGGATGGTGTTGTCATAGTTGAGCCTTGTTGCGCTATATTTATAGTTTTCAGTTAATAATAATCGAAAGCGTCGGCGAGAGCCGAAGTAACTTGCGGTGAAATTTATTGATGCCGCAAGCAAGCCACAGGCAAGTAAAAAGAGTGAGCCATTATTGATGAATTCTCGCACCTGTTTATATACCGCCCACGAAAAGATGGGCGCTAAAATTGTCGACTTCAGTGGCTGGGACATGCCCCTGCACTACGGCTCGCAAATTAAAGAGCACCACTGTGTGCGCCGTGACTGTGGCATGTTTGATGTTAGTCATATGACCGTGGTCGATATCGCTGGCAGTGATGTGCGGGCTTATCTGCGTTATTTGCTCGCCAACGATGTGGCAAAAATTGCCGAGCCGGGCCAGGGCCTGTACAGCGCCATGCTCAATGACAGGGGCGGTGTGGTTGATGACTTAATTGTTTACGCCCTGCCCAGCGGCTTTCGTCTGGTGGTTAACTGTGCAACGGGCGACAAAGACATCGCCTGGATGAATGACTACGCACAGGGCTTTCAGGTGACTCTGCAACAACGGGATGATCTGGCCATTATCGCCGTGCAGGGGCCGCAGGCGATAGCGCGGGTCGCCTCGGTCGTGGGGCAAGCCAGCGGCGATAAAATACGTGCGCTAAAAACCTTCAATAGTGTTTTTGCGCCATCATCGCAAACAGGTGATAGCTGGCAATACGCACGCACCGGCTACACTGGCGAGGACGGTCTGGAGATCATCCTGCCCAGCAGTGAGGCCGAGGCTTTTTGGTGGCAACTGCACGCAGCCGGTGTGCCGCCAGCGGGGTTAGCGGCTCGCGATACCTTACGGCTAGAGGCGGGTCTCAACCTCTACGGCCACGAAATGGATGAGAACATTTCACCCCTGCAGGCGAATATGGCATGGACAATTGCCTGGCAAGATTTTGAGCGTGATTTTGTCGGCCGCAGCGCCCTGCTTGCCGCCCGCGACGCAGGCCCACAAGACAAGTTGGTCGGTTTATTATTAACCCAGCGCGGTGTGCTGCGTGATGGCCAGGCCGTTTATATCGAAGGTTGCGAACAGCCGGGGGTGATTACCAGTGGTAGCTTTTCTCCGACACTGGGGTATTCTATCGCGCTGGCTCGAGTGCCCGTGCAAGCGGGTGAGTGGGCCGAGGTAATGATGCGTAAAAAGCGCGAGACTGTGAGGCTGATTGCGCCCGGTTTTGTACGCCACGGCCAGCCAATATTTGCGCCCTATGTCGAACCGTCCTGAGCGCAGTAGCCAAATAAATTGATAACTCTTGTAAGCGGAGAAAGGTAATGAGTAACACACCCAAAGAACTGAAATACGCCCTAACTCACGAGTGGACCCTCGATGAGGGCGACGGTGTGGTCAGCGTCGGTATTACCGACTACGCCCAGGAAAGCCTTGGCGATGTGGTTTACGTTGAGCTACCTGAAGTGGGTGACAAGATATCGGCTGCCGACGAAGCCGGTGCCGTTGAGTCGGTGAAAGCAGCCTCCGATATTTTTGCGCCGGTGTCGGGCGAGGTTATTGCTATTAATGAAGACCTGGAAGACGCACCCGAAACCATTAACGACTCCCCCTATGGTGACGGCTGGTTTTTTAAATTGAAAATGTCCGACCCCTCCGAGCTGGAACATCTGCTCAGTGCGGATGAGTACATCGAAAGCGCCGAAGAGGAATAGTCCCTCTTTACCGCTGAAAATTCTGCACCCTTATTACAGGGTGCGGCTACCACTGTTTTACACTCAACGAGTTAAACCGACATGCCCGATGCTGTATTACGCCTGAAAAAAGGTACCGATCGCCGCCTGCGCGGTGGTCATTTGTGGCTCTATAGTAACGAGGTTGATATTGCCGCGACCCCGCTAAAAGGTATGGTACCCGGTAGCTCTGTGGTCGTTGAAGATGCTCGGGGCAAGCCCCTCGGTGCGGCAACGGTGAATCCGGCTAGCTTAATTTGCGCCCGGCTCTACAGTCGCCAGGCCAATCGAGAGCTCGATGCCAGCCTGCTAGTCGACCGCCTTAAAACCGCTTTAACCCTGCGTGAACAGCTTTATCCCGAGCACTGCTACCGCCTCGCCTATGGCGAAGCCGATTTATTACCGGGGCTTATTGTCGACCGCTACGGCGATTATTTAGCCTTGCAAACCACCACGGCAGGAATGGATTGCCGCCTGCCGGTGGTGCTTGAAGCTTTGAGTGAGGTGCTCAAACCGAAGGGCATTATCAGCAAAAATAGCGGTGCTTTTCGTGTTGCCGAGCAGCTGCCCGAAGAGCAAAGCGTGCTCTTTGGCGAAGTGCCCGAACAGGTTGAGCTGGTCGAAAACGGCTGCCGTTTTGTAGCGCCGCTGGTCGATGGCCAAAAGACCGGCTGGTTTTACGACCACCGGGAAAACCGCGCTTTTATGCAGCGCTTCTGTGCCGCTAAAAGTGTCCTCGATGTGTTCAGCTATGCCGGTGGTTGGGGTGTACAGGCCGCTGCAGCAGGTGCTTCGTCTGTGGTGTGTGTCGATTCATCTGCCAATGCCCTCGAGCTGGTACAGCACAATGCTGAGTTGAACGATGCGGGTGATCGAGTTAGTAGCTTGCAGGGTAATGCGGCCGAAGTGATGAAGGCTTTGCAAAAAGAGCAACGCCGTTTTGACATCATTGTGCTCGACCCGCCGGCCTTTATTAAGCGCAAGAAAGACCAGAAGCAGGGCGAAAAGGCCTACCACCAAATTAATGAGTTGGCACTGAAGCTGCTAGCGCCGGGTGGCCTGCTGGTATCGGCGTCGTGCTCCATGCATTTGCCGGCGGAGGGTTTGCAAAATATTATTCGCAGTGCCGGTGGTACACGCAGTCGTCGCCTACAAATACTCGCTTCATTGGGGCAGGGGCCAGATCACCCCATTCACCCCTCCATTGCAGAAACGTCTTATTTAAAGGCAATTTTTGCGCGGGATTTGGGCTGATTAACCGTTGATTAAATAAACCCTGCAACTTACTTTTATTGCCTATGTGCCTCGTTACCCTCGCTTTTCAGCAGCACTCGCGCTACCCGCTTATTGTGGTCGCTAACCGTGACGAATTTTATGATCGTCCGACTCAGCCCGCCGAGTTTTGGGCCGATAGTCCGAGTATTCTCGCCGGGCGTGATCTCGACGCCGGTGGCACCTGGTTTGGTGTCGACCGCAAGGGCAGCTGGGCGACGGTGACCAATACCCGTGGCGGTGGTTATTGCGCGGATAAATCTCGAGGCGGCCTGCCCACTGGTTTTTTACTTAACGAGGGTACCAGTGAGGATTACTTTGAGGAGGTGCTAGAGGAAGGCGAGCTGTACAGCGGCTTTAACCTGCTCGCAGGTTCGGCCGATGAATTGCTGTTTTGCACCAATGCCCGGGGCCGAACCCAGCATTTGGACCCAGGTATTTTTACCTTGAGTAATGATTCTCTCGATACGCCCTGGCCAAAATCAGAGTTGGCACGGGCGCGGCTCTGCCTTGCGATTGAGGATGACGAGCTGGACAGTGAAGCCTTGCTGGCGGTGCTGGGCTCTCGCAAAACTTTCCCCGATCACCTCTTGCCCGATACGGGTTTGGGTATCGAGATGGAGCGCAGTCTGTCATCGCCATTTATTGTTGGCCCCAGCTACGGCACACGCTGTACCACCGTTTTATTGATTGATAATAAAGGCAATATCGAATTTGCCGAGCAAAATTTTGTCCAGGGCAAGCCGCTGGGGAAATTACGGCAATATCAGTTTAGTGTGGATTAAAAACGACTTCTTGCGTCGCTTTAACGCTGCTATAGCAGGCTAGGATTGCTCGCGGGTCGTATTAGACGGGCAATTTCCGGTTGGCTGAGGACTTTATTCAGGTAGGCTTCTATCGCGAAGGTGTCGGTTAACAGACTGGCCTGCTCTGCGAATTCGCGCATATCACTCAACTTCAACTGGCGCAATATGGCTTTCACCCGCAGCAAGTTGGCCGCGCTCATCGACAAGAATTCATAGCCCATTCCCACCAGCAAGATGGCACCGAGAGGCTCTCCCGCCAGTTCGCCGCAAACACTGACCGGGCAGTGGTATTTTTTAGCATCGTCGAGAATGATGCGCAGGGCTTTCAGCAGGCTGGGGTGAAAACTGTGGTAGAGCTCGGCGACTCGGGGATTGTTGCGGTCGACGGCGAGTAGGTACTGGGTGAGGTCGTTGGTGCCAACGGAAATAAAGTCGACCCGCTTGGCGATTTCACCAATTTGATACACCGCTGCCGGTACTTCGATCATCGCGCCAATGGCGGGCATATCGAAACAGTAACCCTCTTCCTGAGTCAGCTCCTGATAGACGCGCTTGATAAGTACCAGAGCGCTGTCTAGCTCCTCGGTATTGGAGATCATCGGCAACAAAATACGCAGGTTATTGAGGCCAATACTGGCGCGCATCATGGCGCGCAGTTGCACCAGGAAAATTTCTGGGTGGTCGAGGGTGACGCGTATGCCGCGCCAGCCGAGGAAGGGGTTTTCCTCTTCAATGGGGAAATAGGGCAGGGACTTGTCGCCGCCAATATCGAGGGTGCGCATGGTCACCGGGCGAGGGCTGAACATCTCTAGCTGTTCGCGGTAGAGCTGGCGTTGCTCCTCTTCGGAGGGGAAGCGCTCGCGCATAAAGAAAGGTATTTCGGTGCGGTACAGGCCAACGCCCTCGGCACCCCGGTCGAGGGATAGCATGGAGTCGATACGCAGCCCGGTATTGACCCACAGGGAGACATGCTGGCCGTCAAGGGTGACACTGGGCTCGTCCTTCGTAGCCTCTAGATCAGCGGCGAAGATCTTTTCCTCGGCGTAGACTTTTTCGTAGGCCTCCAGATGTTGAGCCGTGGGGGATTTAATCACCAGGCCCTGGTGGGCGTCGACGATCAGCTCGCAGCCGTCCAGCTCTGTCCAGGGCAGATCAACGGCACCCATAATCGTGGGTATGCCCATGGCTCGGCCGAGAATGGCCATGTGAGAATTATACGAGCCCTTGGCAGAAACCATGGCGCGAATATTCTCAAAGGGCACATCGGCAAGGTTGGGTGCCGCCAGTTCTTCGCCAATTAAAATCGTATTTTCGGGGTAGTATTTTTCTTCGTGTTGCTGCTGTTGCAGATAGCCCAGTACCCGGCGGCCGAGATCGCGCACATCGGTGGCGCGCTCCCGCAGGTAGGGGTTTTCCATGGCACTGAAAGTGCGGATATGTTCGAGGATTACCCGGCTCCAGGCGTATTGCGCTGACAGCCCGGTTTTTATGCGCTCGCTCACTTCGCCGCCCAGTGAGTTGTCATCGAGCATGCTGACGTAAACTTCGAAGAGGGCGATCTCTTCGGGATTCAGTTTGTCGGAGAGATCCTGGTGTACTGTTTTTAAATCGTTAATGGTGCTGTCGAGGGCGTCGCGAAATTGTGCCAGCTCGCCCTCTATATCGTTAGTGCGGCGCTTGGGTACAGCACTGAGGTCGGCGGCGGGCGCGACCACGATGCCAACGCCAATGCCAATGCCGGGGGCACTGGCGAGGCCGGAATAGTGAGCTTGGCCGGATGCGCTATCGGATGCTAATTCGGGTGATATGGTGCGGGCCAGCTCTCCGGTGGCCTCGGCGTGGGCGATAATCCCCGCCAACTGAGCTGCAATGGTGACTAGGAAGGCTTCTTCACTTTCGTCGAAACGGCGACGCTGTTGTTGCTGTACCACCAGCACGCCGAGCACGGTGCGGTGGTGGATTATCGGTGAACCAAGGAAGGCGCTAAATTTCTCTTCGCCGGTCTCGGGGAAGTAGGCAAAGCGAGGGTGAGTTTCGGCGTGTTCGAGGTTGAGGGGTTCGGCTTTGTGGGCTACCAGTCCGACCAGCCCCTGCTCGCAGGACATCGACACTTTACCCACCGCTGCTTGTAGTAGGCCATCGGTGGCGGCCAGAACATAGGTGTCTTGCTTGGCATCGAGTAGATAAACCGAGCAAATGCCGGTGCCCATCACCGCTTTCACACGGTTGACAATAATTTCCAGTAAGGCGCCAAAATCGCTGGCTGAATTAACCTCCTGAAGAATGCTGCGCAGTGAGTTCAGCATCTCTGGCTCATCGCTGGGGTTCCAGCTTTTTTTCTAGGTCGCTGTGGATTTGCGCCAGTTCTTTCAAGGCCCGGCGGTAAACATCGCGCTTAAAGTCGACCACCTGGCTGATGGGGTACCAGTAATTAACCCAGCGCCAGCCGTCAAACTCGGGTTTTTTACCGCAGTCAAAGCGAATGTGGTCGGTGGTGCTGTTGAGCAGGAGTAAAAACCACTTTTGTTTTTGGCCGATGCAGGTCGTTGTTTCGCCCTTGCGGATATAGCGTTTTGGCAGGCGATAACGCAGCCAGCCACGGGTATTGGCGAGAATTTTGACATCGCTTTGCTCAAGGCCAATCTCCTCGTGCAGCTCGCGATACATAGCGTCGCGGGGGCTTTCGCCAGGGTCGATACCCCCCTGGGGAAACTGCCAGGCATTTTGTCGCACGCGCTTGGTCCACAGTAAGCGGCCTTTGCCATCGGCGACGATAATACCTACGTTGGGGCGAAAGCCATCTTTATCGATTGTGTCCATCATTGCCCTGGCGTCAATAGTTGTTGGCTATTGTTCCACAGTTACTCCGGGTGCGGCAAATGGCGCTGAATTAGGACATTGAGTGCGTGTAAGATAGTCGGTATTCTGCCTGCTTTTACGGCCACGACATTAACGAGTAAAGCATGCCTCTGGCGCTATTTGATTTGGACAACACCCTGCTTGCTGGCGATAGCGACTACGCATGGGGCGAGTTTCTGGTGCATGAAAACAAGGTTGACCCCAACCACTATGCGCGCATGAACGAGCAGTTCTATGAGGACTATCAGCAGGGCAAGCTCGATATTTATGAGTATTTGCGCTTTGCTCTCGCGCCCCTCGCCGCGCTTGAGCCGCAAGAGTTAGTCGCTTTGCATCACAAGTTTATGAACGAGGTGGTTAGCAAAATGTGGCTGCCCGCAGCCGAGGCTCTGGTTGAAAAACACCGTGCGGCGGGTGATCAACTGATGGTGATTAGTGCGACCAATCGCTTTATTGTCGAGCCCATCTGCCATCGCTTCGGCATTAGCGAAATCATTGCCACCGAGCCCGAGCAGCAAGATGGCCGCTATACGGGCAGGGTTGCCGGTGTGCCCAGTTACCAGCAGGGCAAGGTGACGCGACTGCAGCAGTGGCTGGAGGAGAAGGGTGAAACACTGGCGGGCAGTCATTTCTACAGTGACTCGATTAACGACCTGCCGCTGCTGAAAGTGGTTGATCAGGCTGTAGTGGTTAATCCCGATGAGCTATTGCTGGCTGAGGCCACACAGCGTGGTTGGCCGGTGCTGGATTTGCGCAGTGCCTAGAGATTGGCGTAGGGTATCTTTAGTCCTTAAATTAATCAGCGACGATGGCGGATCTTTGTCGGCTTCAACGAATCCAATAGACGCTTACCATAAAATAATATCGCGCTTTTCAGGGGCTTATTTATGCTGACTTATCCCGTAATTGATCCCGTGCTTGTCAGTATTGGGCCACTGACAGTGCACTGGTACGGCGTCATGTATTTACTGGGTTTTGGTGCCGCCTGGCTGCTGGCGACATCGCGCAGCAAACGTGCCTGGTCACCCCTGCGTCGGGATCAGGTCGAAGACCTAATCGTCTACGCCGCCTTTGGGGTGATACTCGGTGGCCGCTGCGGCTATGTACTGTTTTATAACTTCGATAAATGGCTGGCCGACCCGCTGTGGTTATTGCGTATTTGGGAGGGCGGCATGGCCTTCCACGGTGGCTTGCTCGGCGTGATAGTTGCTCTGTTGCTTTATGCGCGCAAACTTCAGCAACCCTGGCTGGCGGTGACCGACTTTGTCGCACCGCTGGTGCCTATTGGCTTAGGGCTGGGTCGCATCGGTAACTTTATTGGTCAGGAGCTTTGGGGCCGCGCCAGCGACTGGCCCATTGCCATGGTGTTCCCCCGCGATCCCGAGCAAATTGCCCGCCATCCCTCCCAGCTTTATCAAGCCGGCCTCGAGGGCTTGCTGCTCTTTACCATCTTATTTTGGTACTCTCGCCGCCCACGGCCCGAAGGTGCGGTCAGTGGTCTGTTTTTATTATGTTATGGCCTATTCCGTTCGCTGGTTGAATTTGCCCGCGAGCCCGACGGCCATATCGGCTTCGATCTACTCGATTGGGTCACGCGTGGTCAGTTGCTCAGCCTGCCGATGGTCGTCGGCGGTATGCTGCTGTTAATTTACAGCTATTGGCGTAAGCGCACGGTGACAGCGGTAAGAGCTTGACGTCATAGCCCGGTTCAATACTATAAATTTCTGAGGTAGTCATGCAGCAATATCTGGATTTGATGCGCCATGTGCGCGATAAAGGTGTCGAAAAAGGCGACCGTACCGGCACCGGCACGCGCAGTGTCTTTGGTCATCAGATGCGCTTTGATCTCGCTGCGGGCTTTCCCCTCGTGACCACCAAGAAAGTACACCTGAAATCCATTATTCACGAGCTGCTGTGGTTTTTGAAGGGTGATACCAATACCCAATACCTACGCGACAACGGCGTATCGATCTGGGATGAATGGGCGACAGATAGCGGTGATCTCGGCCCGGTGTACGGCTACCAGTGGCGAACCTGGCCTCTGCCCAGCGGTGGGGCTATTGACCAGATTACTGACGTTATTGAGCAACTGCGCAGCCGGCCAGACTCACGGCGTTTAATTGTCTCCGCCTGGAATCCGGCGCAATTGCCCGATGAAAGTATCTCCCCCCAGGCCAATGTTGAGCAAGGCCGTATGGCGCTCGCCCCCTGCCACACCTTTTTTCAATTCTACGTGGCCGATGGCAAACTTAGCTGCCAGCTCTACCAACGCAGTGCCGATATTTTTCTCGGCGTGCCGTTTAATATCGCCTCCTACGCCCTGTTAACCATGATGGTTGCACAGGTAACCGGCCTTCAGCCCGGTGAATTTATTCACACCCTCGGCGATGCCCATCTGTATTTGAATCATCTTGAGCAGGTAGACAAGCAGCTTGCGCGTGAGCCAAAGCCTCTGCCGAAAATGACATTAAATTCTAAGGTGAGTGATGTTTTCGCTTTCGACTACGAAGATTTCGAGCTGGAAGGTTACGAGCCTTACCCGGGGATCGCTGCGCCGATTGCGATTTGAGGTGCCAATGCTCTGACAAAGGAATTGAAACTTTTACTGCGATTGAATGATGCAGACAAAATTCAAGTTGATATTTGAAACAGACAAGTCGGTTTTGGACTTGGTTTTGTTTAAACAGTCCTTGCCTAAGAACTTTGTTGTGACGGATGAGCCGGGTGGAATATTTATTTCGCTGAACTCAAGCCAGTTAGAAGACCCTAAGTGCCAATATTTGATTGATCGAGAGCTTGATCGCCACTTTTTTTTGACCTGTGTGAAAGTTAAGGCGTCAATGGTTCGGAAGCAAGTATGGGCAGTACATACTACAAAATTGCCTATGTCTGATGGGCTGGATGATAATATTGGTTCGCAGCAATGGGACTATGATTTTTCCATTCAACTAAAGTTATGGTCTTTGGCTATTGATTGTGAAGAAGTGCTGTTACAAATTATATTGTTTTACCAGATTATCGAACTTGAATATCCAGAAAGGGGGTGCTTCCCTAAATATGAAGACCCAAGTAGCCCGCCAGAACCATTGACGGAGTGTCGATTGTTAAGAAACTTGGCAACTCATTCTGGTGTTGTCAGTGATCGGAGTTTTCAGCTTAAAAAATATTGCGAATATTTAAATATACCGGAAATTATGCATGACCCAACTGACTACCAATACTTGGCGCTATTTAATAATAAAGTGAATTTACTTACGTCAGAAGCGAAGCGTATTATTGAAAGAAAAATCACAGTCACTCATTAACTTGAGTAAAAAATAAATGGGATAGCAGGCGGAGTATAAATTATTGCCCGCCTGCTATTTTTTTGAAAAACGGTGAGTTATTGCGCTAGATGTGTGGCCTGGTAAAGCACCTGGCCATTAACATCGCGCACTGACAGCGTCAGATTACCCGAGGCGTCGACTTCAGCGGCACCGAAGTTCATCCACTTCATGGCATCTTCATAAGTCGTCACCGCAGAGGAATCTGGGCCGAAGAAAAACAGGCTTTCGGTGCCGAGGCTTTCGTCAAAGTCGCGATTCGGAAAAAGTCCGGCATTGAGTGGGCCGGTCACATATTCGTGGACCTGAAAATCAGGGTTCTGACTGAAGGGTGTATAGCGGAATACCTCTGCAAAGTGCACATCGGTAGTGATAAACACTGTGTTGCGAACATTTTCATCCCGTAAGTGGCGCATTAGCTCCAGCAGTTCTTGCTCGAAACCGGTGTTCTGGTCGAAGTCGGCCCAACCGTCACGCCCCTTGTCAGCGGGAAAGCCGGTGGGGATGGAAAGCGGCACAGTAGTGATAATAACTTTCCAGGTTGCATCGCTTTCTTTCAGTTGGGTTTTCAGCCAATGTAATTGCTCTCTACCCAACATGGTTTTACCCTGGCCTGCCTTGTCTTCACTGAGATTGGCATCGCGATACTGACGGTTGTCGAGGACGAGCATTTCCAGGTGCTGGCCCCAGCGTATATTGCGATAGAGGCGTGAGGGAGTGAGATGGTTTTCCTCCACCGGGTTGTAGTTAAGGAAAGCTTTTAAACCCTTGGGTAGAAGGTGCTCACCTGCTGCGTAAGGTGCGGCGCTGCGGGTGTCGCTCAGTGGGCCGAAATCGTTGACGACTTCGTGGTCATCCCAGATGGGAAAGTAGGGTGTGGACGATAATAGCTCCCGGTAGGCGCGGTCTTCGCGATTGTACTTCCAGTGCGCCCAATAATCTTTCATGGTGGCGGATTGTATAAAGTCGCCTTTTACCTGGGCATTACCGTAGCGGCCCGTTTCATTGCAAATGCCATCGGCATAGATCATATCGCCCAGGCCGATAAAAAAGTCGGGCTTCATGGCTTTAATAGTGTCGAAAACAGGGAAGCCGAGTTGGGCATCGCGGCAAACATTTTGTCCGGCAACATCACCACCCCAGCTGAAGGTAACGGGGCGAGGATCGTCGCTAGCCGGTGCGGTTTTGAAGGTGCCGGAGGCAGGATTATTACCACGGATAGCTCTTTGTGAAAACCACAGTTTGTAGCTGTATTGGGTGTTCGGTTTAAGGTCGTCGAATATCAGTTTGCCGGTATAGTCGTCAGCAGCGAAGACCCGAGTGGAGCTACGTTGTGGGCGACCAATAGAACCTCGTAAGCGTACGTGCATAGTGGTTTCGCGGTCAGTGCGCGACCAAATAACGGCGGATGTTGCAGTGACATCGCCAATAGCGACGCCGTGAGTAACAGGGGCTTGCGCATGCTGGCTACCGGCAAAGACGATGCTGGCACAAAAGCTGAGTAGTAGTGCGAAATGTGATTTTAGTGGGGTAAATCCAGGCGTATAGGTTGGATAGGCAAGCCGAAACATAGGAACCTCCAGTGCAAAAATACGTGATCGATCAGGGTGTTGTTGCTACTTGATTGCAGCAAGTGGGCGTGACAGGGCGATGAATGTAAGGTGACATTTCTGGGGTGAGGGTGGATTTTGAGGTCTGTTTAGAGCTATGAGTGCTTTACAGGTTTCTGGTCGAAGGCTAGTCTGCGTTGCTCAAACTGTAGGAAGTAGCGATGCATGCGCACACATTAGAAAAACTACAGCACGGGCATGATTTTTCGATCAAAAATAGCAAGGCTGAGCGACGTACGCATTACGTCTTGATGCTTACGGCTATTACCATGGTGGTGGAAATTATTGCTGGCAGTGTTTTCGGTTCAATGGCTCTGCTTGCTGATGGCTGGCATATGGGCACACACGTCGCCGCGTTTTTAATCACCATCTACGCCTATCGCTATGCTCGTCAGCACGCCGACAATCCCGCGTTTTCTTTTGGCACTGGCAAAGTGGGTGTGCTCGGAGGATTTGCCAGCGCTGTTGCATTGGGAATTGTTGCGTTGATGATGCTGGTTGAATCTTTACATCGCATTATTACACCCCAGGCCATACAGTTTAATGCGGCGATTGGCGTTGCGGTTATTGGTTTACTGGTGAATGTGATCAGTGCTTTACTATTAAAAGATGATCATTCTCATGGGCATGATCATGGCGACCACGATCACCATCATGATCACAATTTAAAAGCGGCCTATCTACATGTGTTGGCTGATGCTTTAACGTCGGTGCTAGCTATTGTGGCGCTGGTATTGGGTAAATACTTCGGCTGGCATTGGCTCGATCCGATGATGGGGATAGTCGGCGGCATTATTATTACCCGCTGGGCTTATGGACTGCTAAAGCAGACAGGCCCCATTTTGCTGGATGGCAGTATTGATGAGGACTATAAATTAGCCATTCAGCGGACTATCGAAAACGATTCCGATAATCGGATTGCCGATATGCATATTTGGCGAATCAGTGCGAGTCATTACGCGGCGATCATTTCAGTGGTCACGCATTTTCCGAAGTCATCTGAACACTACAGCGCTTTGTTATCTGACTTTAGCCGGTTGTCGCACATCACCATTGAAGTGCACGAATGTAAAACCGAGCCCTGCCCGAATCCAGGTTAGGCAATGACTGGAACACTAAACTGTAACAATTTGGTTATACAGCAGGCATATTCTTTGAACTCATATTAAAATTCAGTGAGTTCTCAGCAATGAAGAAGTTTAGCAAAAGTATCTTATCGGCCGCCATTCTGGCGGGTATCAGCAGCCAGGTAGCGGCCCTTAATATCGTGCTGACCAATGACGATGGCTTCGAAACGCCCAATATTCAAATCTTGTACAGCGCACTGCTTGCAGCGGGACACGACGTTATTTTATCCGCACCCTACTCAGGCCAAAGTGGCACTTCTGGGCAAATCGCTTTTTTGCGCCCGATAGGCCCCGCGAGTGAAGCTTCTGAAGAGGGGCTTTTGCCAGCGGGCTCTTATGGCATTGGTGAAACAAGCATTGCCCCGCAGCAATATTATGTAAATGGCTCGCCAACGGCAGCGGCACTTTATGGCATAGATGTGAAGGCAGAGGATATTTGGGGCAGGCGTCCCGACTTGCTAATATCTGGCCCCAACGAAGGTAATAACCTGGGTGTGATTACACCTCACTCCGGCACGGTGGGCGCAACGATTACCGCCTTGAACAAAGGTATTCCCGCTGTCGCTGTTAGTGCCAAATCGGGTGACGCCGAGCAGGCAGAAGTAGTGGCCGACCTTGTGGTGAAATTAGTCGATGAACTCGACGGCCCCAATGGCGTGAAGTTGCCGGTGAGCATAGGGCTGAATATCAATATGCCGGCAATAGATGTGGCGACGCAGTCGGCGAATGATTTTACGTTCAAATTTACCCGAATAGGTACTTCTTCGACGATGGGCCTGCAATTTTATGAAGCCTTGGGTGAGAGCCCTGTAGCTGTCGGTTTTGGCATACCGGCCGATACGACTTTGCCGGGTGTTTCCGTAGAGATTCCCGCTACACTGGCTGGTTATCCTGAAGACTCGTCGCCGCATAGCGAGAGTAATGCCTTGCAGCCAAAGATAGTAACAGTGAGTGTGATTCAAGGCACTTACGCTGCGAGCAGGCCGACAGCCAATAAAGTAAGAGCTAAATTGACGCGGCTTTTTCAGTCTCGCCAATCACCAGACGCAGAATAAGCACTGGGGTAAAGCAATGCCTGGCACCAACCCGGGCATTGCTTGCCTTTAGAGCTAAGCTAAAGAGCGATAAATTCACGTTAAAATTTACCTAGCAATAATCGTTGCTACAGCAATGATAATGCACCCCCTTTATTTTGAAAGTAGTTGGCCACTTCGTATTGGGTATGTTTTTAACGCCACACTCGTTCCTTATGTTGAAAAATAACAAGGCTAGATTATTCGTCTGCTGCCTATGTTTACCCCATAAAACCTGTATAAATATTTGATTAGCCTGCGACAATATGTCGCAGTTTTGTTTATTTGTTAAATAATTATCAAATTTTGACCTGTGGTATTTTGCCGCATGTCATATTCTTAATGATTAGTTTTATGTCCTAAAAACAAGGTTACTGCAGAGTAAAGCACCTGCTTTATCGTCATGCTGCTAAAGGCTTTGCTGCGAATTTTCTGAAAGTACTGCTTTAGTTTTATAAGAAAATAAAAATAAGCCTGTCACTTTTAGCATCATCAATGTCATTTTCAGAGTATTGATGTTCTGCCTGTCTACCCCTAGATTCGTTAACAAGAGTTGATTGAAGTCAGTTCTATTATTTTTATTTTCAGGGGACAGAAATGAATAGTTATCAAAACAAGGTTATCGAATCCGCCGTCAGTGCTTCCGTACAGAATAGTGTTGACGCTATCCCGCTTGACGAAATGAATGTATCAGATCCAGGCCTGTTTCAAAGCAATAGCATTTGGGCTTATTTTGAGCGTCTGCGTAACGAAGACCCGGTGCACTACTGCAAAGACAGTGAATTTGGCCCCTTTTGGTCGATTACAAAATATAAAGACATTATGGCAGTGGAGATGAACCCCGAGGTGTTTTCATCGGCCACAGAAAATGGTGGTATTACCATCCAGGATGACAACTTGGGCCTGGGCGTCGAAATGTTTATCGCCATGGATAACCCCGAGCATGACGGACAGCGCAAGGCGGTAAACCCTATGTTGTCTGCGGCAACTCTCGCAAAACTTGAGGGTACGATTCGCGAACGCACGCGCAAGGTGCTCAGAGAACTACCGATTGGTGAAACCTTTAACTGGGTAGAGCGAGTGTCTATTGAGCTGACCACCTTAATGCTGGCAACCTTGTTCGATTTCCCTCTAGAAGATAGAAAGCTGCTTACTCATTGGTCAGAAGTTGCTACCGCAATGCCTGGGGCAGCGAATTATATTTCTGATGAATATAAAATGCAGGAGCTCGGTAAATGCCTCGAATACTTTACCGGCCTGTGGAACGAGCGCGCCAAGCTGCCTCCAGCCCCCGATCTTATTTCGATGATGGCCCATTCCACCGCCACGCAAAAAATGACGCCAAACCAGTTCCTCGGCAATCTCATACTGCTCATTGTCGGTGGTAATGACACCACGCGTAATAGCATGAGTGCCAGTGTTCTTGCCATGAGTCAAAACCCTGACCAGTACGCCAAGCTTTGCGCTAAGCCTGAGCTGGTTGATTCAATGGTGCCGGAAGTTATTCGTTGGCAGACCCCCCTTGCTTCCATGCGGCGCACCGCCGTTGCCGATATTGAGCTGGGTGGCAAGCAGATTAAAAAGGGCGACAAGGTCATCATGTGGTACGTGTCGGCCAATAGAGACGAAGAGGCTATCGAAACGCCTGAGCAGTTTATTATTGACCGTCGGCGTCCCCGTCAACACCTTGCTTTTGGCTTTGGCGTACATCGTTGCCTTGGTAACCGCCTGGCGGAAATGCAGATACGGGTTTTGTGGGAGGAGATTCTCAACCTTTGGCCCGAGCCCAGTATTGAAGTAGTCGGTGAGCCAAAGCGCGTTTACTCCTGTATTTTGCGCGGCTACGAACAGATGCCCGTGCGAATTAATCCTCAATAGGAGTTTTCGATGATGACTGAAACAGTTGTTATTGTTGGCGGCGGCCAAGCTGGTGCGCAAGCGGCAGTCAGTCTGCGCCAGGAGGGCTTTGCGGGGCGAATCGTACTGATTGGCGATGAACCCGTGTTGCCTTACCAGCGTCCGCCCCTGTCTAAAACCTATCTGGCCGGTGAGCTGGCGAGAGAGCGCTTGTTCATTAAGCCTGCCGCGTTTTACGAAAAGATAAATGTCGAACACATTTTAGGTGAGGCCGTTAGCGCGATTGATTCGAGCCAACAGGTGGTATCACTTAATAGCGGGCAAACACTGCATTACGACCACCTGATTCTCGCCACCGGTGGTCGCGTGCGACAGCTGGACTGCCCGGGCGCAAGCCACCCGCAGGTGCATTACTTACGCACGCTGGCAGATGTTGAAGCCATGCAGGAGAAGTTCACCGCTGGCGCACGACTAGTGGTGATAGGCGGTGGTTATGTTGGTCTCGAAACGGCGGCAGTGGCTGTTAAGCACGGCTTAAAGGTCACTTTACTGGTGGCCAGGCCGACCCCCCTCGGTCGCGTGACTAGCCCTGAGGTGGGCAAGTTTTTCCAGGACGTACATCGACAGGCTGGCGTGACCCTTTGCTGTAACACCGGCGTTGAGTCGATTGAAGATGATGCCGGTGATGGCAAGGTTGCCGCCGTCGTCACCGACAGTGGTTATCGGGTGCTGGCCGATATCGTGGTGGTTGGCATCGGCCTGTTACCCAATGTCGAGCTGGCAGAGTCGGTGGGTGTGGTCTGCGATAACGGTATTACGGTTGATGAATACGGACGCACCTCGGTTGACAATATTTATGCGGCAGGTGATTGCGCCAACCACCCCAATCCCATTTATCAGCGTCGCCTGCGCCTTGAATCGGTTCAGAACGCGGTTGACCAGGGTAAGGCAGTCGCCGCCACGATTTGTGGCAAAGACAAACCCTATGCCCAGGTGCCGTGGTTTTGGTCTGACCAATATGACCTGAAACTGCAAACCGCCGGTATTAATAGTGGCTACGATCAGGCCGTTGTGCGCGGTGAAATTGCCAGCCGTTCCTTTGCGGTGTTTTATTTGCGCGAGGGTCGCTTGCTGGCTGTCGACGCCATTAATCGCCCCGCTGAATTTGTCGTGGCGCGCAATATTTTGAGTAAAGGGCTCAGCGTGAGTGCTGAACGCCTGCAGGATGAAAGTATTCCGGCAAAGGCTCTGGCCGATGTCCCCGCCGATGCGGTGTCAGGTTCCCCTGCTACTGAAAACACTACGCCAAAGAGTGCACAAGCCAGCACTCAATCTGGTGTTCAGAAAACGAGCCAACGCGAAGCCGGCAAGCATGATCGCGTCGCCTGAGTCGGCAAGCCTAAATACTCTAATGAGGAAGTAAACATGATTAAAGTAACTTACATTGAACACGACGGCACCAGCCGAGACGTAAACGTTGAAGAGGGCGCCAATTTGATGGATGCAGCTCTCGATAACCTGGTACCGGGCATCGACGGTGACTGCGGTGGTGTTTGCGCCTGCGCAACCTGCCATGTGCATGTTGAGTCATCGTGGATCGACAAACTCGCGCCAATGGCTGACAACGAAGACGCCATGCTCGAGCTAACGGATGATCGCAACGAAAGCTCTCGCCTTTGTTGTCAGATAAAAGCCACGCCTGAACTGGACGGCATTATTGTCCATACCCCTGAAGGTCAGCACTAATACTACCTGGCTGGGCCTGCCCTCACACTAACAGGGGGCAGAGGTTTTGAAACAGGCATTGCCAGGGAAAATACAAGGAGGTATTCCCAGTAAGGTCTTCTCAGTCAGGCAACAAAACTGACTGGCTTACAGATAGGGACATTTCATCGAAAGACAGTGTTGAATAACTGTGGCAGAACGCAGTGAAATACACGATAAATAAGCAGAGAATGTTATGGCGCAAACAGTAGAGCGTATGGCAATAGCGCGTACGGTAATAGAGAATCCGGCAATAGTGAGCCCGAAGCAAAATATGCATAACAGGCAAACACTTTCACAGAGCATTGTTCGTGTGCTGCTATTTAGCGCGGGTAGTATTTCAGTGGTGCTGGGTGCCGTGGGCATTTTTCTACCCTTACTACCCACCACGCCCTTTCTTCTTTTGGCCGCCGCATGCTATGTGCGCAGCTCAGACAGATTTTATAGCTGGCTGGTCTCACACCCGGTGTTAAGCAAATATATTCTCGCCTATCTGGATGGTCAGGGTATCCCCCGAAAGGCCAAGTACTACACCTTATTAGTGATGTGGTTAACGATGAGTATATCTGCCGCTATTGTGCCGTTGTGGCAAGTTAGCGTGTTACTGCTTGGTGTCGGTCTGGGTGTTTCGGCCTATATCTGGCGGCTACCCGAGCCAAAGCTATAAATGTCACTTACCTGTACTGAATCAAGCTCTACTCTCTTATTATCGCTACTGATGGAATAGCAAGAATGGCTTTGTTTACACCCACCACAGTGATGGGTGTAAACCCTAAACCTAAGCCCGCAATCTAGCCCAGTATCATTTCCGGCGTTATAACCCCGTCTGTCTCTGCGACAAAGCCTTTCCAGCTAGACATATATTCGACAAAGGTGTCGCTGAGCCCCTCTGCACGCAAATGATCGGCTGAAACCGGGTTTGCCAGCGGGGTAAAGTTACTATCTTTAGCCATTTGATTGGGAAAGTCGTGGTGCACAATCGCCGCGCGGCCCAACAGAACGAAATCAACCCCGCTATCCATGCAGCGCTTAGCATCCTCAGGCGTGCGGATTTTACCGGCGACACCGAGGCGCACATCACCGCGTTCGAGGGCCGTGAAATGCTCCATTAAACTTTTGCCTTTGTAAGCCTCTTCTTTAGGCTCACTAAACACATCCCACAAGGACATATCCAGATAATCAATTTGCGCTTCATCAAACAGGCGTTGGGCTACTTCGATGGCTTCACCAAGTTTGATACCGAAACGCTCGGGCGTTAAACGCACACCGACATTAAAGTCTTTTTTGCAGCGCTGGCGAATACCGGCAATGACATCAAACAGGGGGCGGGCGCGATTTTCCAGCGAGCCGCCGTACTGATCATCACGACGATTCGTGTCGCTACTGAGAAACTGGCAGAGGATGTAACCGTGGGCACCGTGAATCTCGACGCCATCAAAACCCGCTTTCTCGGCACGCTCAGCACCCGCGATAAAATCTTCGATCAGTTGCTCGACCTCTGCCGTTGACAGGGCACGGGCGCCAGACTCTTCGTCATCAGAGGGCGCAACAGGCTTTGTGCCAATCAGTTCTTCAGGCGAGCGGTGGCCAGCGTGGTGCAGCTGCACAATCGACAGGCTGTCATTTTTGTTAATGCCAGCGGCCAAACGCGTCAGCCCTTCGAGGTGATCGTCCGAAAAAATACCCAGCTGCCCGGGAAAGCCCTGGCCAATCGCCTGCACATGAGCGGCGCAGGTCATAGTGAGGCCAAAGCCACCCTCGGCGCGCATGGTCAGCCACTTGTACTCATCGTCCGACAGCTTGCCATCGACATGGCTTTGTAAATTGGTCAGCGGTGCCAGCACAAAACGGTTTTTAAGGGCGGGGCCGCGCAGGAAAGTTAAAGGCTCAAATAAAGACTGCATAGGAATAAGTCCGGGTTAATAAAGTTAAATACCGGGCCGGATGGTAAGGCTTTAGTTGGTGAGGGGTCAAACCATAGGGATATAGGCCGGTGAGGCTATAGCGCTCCCGCCCTGTTGAGGCGGTTGGCTTGCGTTTGAGTCACCTTGGGTGACAGTTGTTTATCGAGCCTGACTTAAATTCTTTGCGGTAGATTGTCTGGTCAAGGCTTTTACCCTATACTTGTACGGGATTTCCGTACATAAGGTAGAGCTATGGACACCGTGAGCGTCAACCAATTTAGGGACAACCTAAAAAGCCATATAGAAAAAACAATTAGTACCCATACACCGCTTAAAGTAACCCGTAGAGCCGGGGAAGCCTTTGTCGTGATGAGTGCTGATGATTGGGAGCGAGAGCAAGAAACCTTGTACGTACTCCAAAACAATAGCTTGATGCAGCAAATTGCGGATTCAATAACAACTCATACGCAAAACACTGGTTATACCCCAACGAGTGAGGAAATGGATGAGATCACTGGTCTTTGAGGGTAACACCTGGGCTGCCTATGAAGAGCTGCGCGAGAAAGATAAAAAGCTACACAAAGCTCTCTGCAAATTAATGAAAGAAATGCTTCGATCTGACCCCGCTACAGGCTTAGGCAAACCCGAACAACTTCGACACAAGCTCTCAGGGTTTTGGTCTAAACGCATATCCCAAAAAGACCGTTTAATTTATAAATTCGACGATCAATATATTTATATTTTTGCAATTGGTGGGCATTACGTTTAAAGGGTAGCGTCCCCTCTATCTCCCCCTCTATCGTTCCGAAAGCTGATTTTAAAATGGAACCTGATTAAGGCGCGTCGTTTAGGCGACGCGTATCCGGGCTTTCAGTCCGTTATTCAAACCCACCGGCTTTAGCCGGTGGTTGTTTAGTGAATTCAATGCACTCCCTTTACCTCGGGCTTAATTGTTATGGCGCTTATTTAGGTCTGGGGCCACGACTCTTTGGCCCACGGCTAGCGCGTTTGTATTTTTCCTGATATTCGCGTCTTTGTTTGGTAATTTCGTAAAGAACAATTCCGGAAGTCGTACCTAGATTTAAACTTTCTATCATTCCGAACATAGGAATCGTTACACAGAACTCGCTCCGTTCGATTGCAAGATCACTAACGCCTCGTGATTCATTACCAAACCAAACAGCAATACGTGGATGCGTGTAATCTCCTTCATGGAGTATTTCAGTCTGTTTACCTTTAATGTGAGGCGAAGTAGCTATCGAGACATACCTGTATCTCTCAAGGTGCCTTAGGCAATCTTCAGTTGAATCAAAGCGCTTTACGAAGCTCCATTTTATTGCGGATACTGAGGTCTTTGAAAGTGATTTGCGTTCTCTCATCTCCTGCCAGTCTTGCGGAAGGTTTTTCCTGGGGTCAACGATGTATGTTTTATCTACACCCAATGCATTTACGTTGCGAATGATTGTGCCGATGTTTTTAATGTCATTCGGGTTCTCTATAACAGCTATTAAGTTTTTACAGCGATATGGCTTTATCGCTTTTGCTCTGTCTCTAATTAATGATTCTTTATTTGCCATATCTTCTCTTCATTTTTTAAAAAGCATAACGCTTATTTAAATTGTGAGGCGTGTTTCTCGTCGAATAAATTTCAAGTCCCGTTGCGCGATACATAGTTCATGTTGAGTCTATATCTTGCTATTAAAATGGTCATCATAAAGAGCTGCAGCTTTAACTCTCTCGTATACCACAGGCGGCATACTATTTTGATAGGCGCGCGAGAGTAGTTTCCTGAAGGTTATGTTCTTCTTAGCCATTTCTTCGACACGGTTAATTACCCTTGGGTTCAATTTCCAGCTACATAACCAGACTGTAATTCCTGTTAATTTTACAACCAAGGGCAAGCTAGGAATATCTTGTGTCATACAAAAACAAGCGTGCTCCGCCCTTGCTTCCAATCCAAGCCCGCCCTAATAGTGGGTCAGCTCAAAGGGAAAGCTGGTGTCATGCTCACATGATACTAAACCCGAAGAGCACTTGTTTAGTGGAAACGCAGGCAAGCTAACGGTACCTGCACTTTAATCGTCGCTAAGGCCGGCTGCGACAATAAACCACAGCCCAGTGCGACAATTCGTCGCATAACAAGTGCCGCTCTGGCATCTAGAATCCCTGCTTAAAATTTTTGATGGATATTCTGCGTGTCTTCAATAAATACCGTTGGTGGGGCTTGCGGCAAAAGTACCGCTGTTACTCCGCTAGCTGCCATTTTACTGAGCTGTTCGTTGTCGCCATTTGTTGCAGCCCAGGTACTTACTGATCTGTCACCCGTCGTGGCACCCATGCTGGAAACCATTGTCGTGACCGCCAGTGGTAGTGCCAATACCCTCGCCGATACGGCGGCAAGTGTCGGTGTTATTTCTGAAGGTGAAATTGAGGATGTTAATCCGACTCACGCGGGGGAGCTGGTGAATCGCATCCCCGGCGTTAATATCGTGCAGCTCGGCTCCGGGGGCAGTGGTGTGATGGCGGCGATTCGCCAACCCCTGTCGACCAGTCCGGTGTATTTGTATTTTGAAAACAGTATGCCCACGCGGGCGGAGGTTTGTTTATGTCAATGCATAGACCGGGCAGCTGTATGTCAATTGCGAACGTCAGTATAGGCTGAACCTCGCCGCGCATTACGGGTCGTTGACAGGGTTGATAGCCCGGTAGAAAAAATCATCTGTTTTTAGCGATGCAAAATTAGTTACACCATGCCTTTGCGCAAAAACCTGACTGATAGATAATGGCGCATTGAACGGCGAAAAAAGTGCCGTGATTATTGACCAGAGGCAGGACAGCAGTGGCAATCACTTCCCTAATTGTAGCGGTGGCCGATAACGGCGTTATCGGTAGTAATAACCAACTGCCCTGGCGTATTTCTGCCGACCTTAAATATTTTAAGCGCGTCACCCTGGGCAAGCCGATTATTATGGGCCGCCTGACTTACGAGTCCATTGGCAAACCGCTACCGGGGCGCACCAATATTGTTATGACCCGCGACAGCGCATGGCAGGCCGAGGGTGTTGAAAAGGCGAGCGACTTAGAAGAGGCGCTCGCCATCGCTAAAAAAATCGCCGACCAATCAGCGCTTGAAGAGGTGATGATTATCGGCGGCGCGACGATTTACCGTGAGGCCTTGCCCCAGGCCGACAGGCTCTACCTGACCCGAGTGCACACTCAGATAGAAGGCGATGCCTTCTTCCCCGAGCTCGATTTGAGCGAGTGGCTGGAAACCCCAGTTGAGCAATTAGCTGCGGAGGGGCAAACACCTGCCTGTAGCTTTGTACGCCTCGATAGAAAATAATTAATCTCAGTCACAGCAGGATCAGCCGCTAGTATGAAAAGCACCGTAAAAAGCACCGTGAAAAAACAGCGTAAAAAAGTAGCGGGCTTACTCCCCTTACTTGTTCTGCTACTGGTGGCCGGGCTGCAAACCAAGATTGTGTACGGGGCAGAGCTTGATAGCGTTATCAAGGCGGGTGTCGATAAAACCACTGCCGCCCAGGCATCACAGCGGCGTATTGATAGCACTGTCGCGCAAAGCGATAAGTTGCTGCGGCAGTTCCAGTTGGTGAATAAGCAAATTGAAGGCCTGCAGGTGTATAACGCCCAGCTCACCCGGCAAATCGACAACCAGCGCCGCACGATGGATGAGATAGCAGAGTCCGTCGAAAACGCCGCTTTGATCGAGCGCCAGATCATCCCCCTGTCGCTGAATATGCTCGATGCCCTCGCGCAATTTATCCGTCTCGATTTGCCCTTTAAAATTGAAGAGCGCCAAACCAGCGTTGAGCAGGTGCGAGAAAATATGGATTCGGCCCGTTTCAGCGCCGCCGAAAAATCCCGTCAGGTGCTTGAACTCTACGCCATTGAAAGTGAGTACAGCGCTACCATTGAGCAATTCGACGGCGTGCTGGCTATAGAAGGGCAGCAGCGCCAGGGTGCGTTTTTGCGTATTGGCCGCATTGCCCTGTTGTTTCAAAGCGCTGACCAAAGCAACACCCAGGTGTGGAATAAAACCGATAAACAGTGGCAGGCGGTGGCGGCGGGGGATTATCGCCGCGCCGTGGCCAATGCCATTCGCATGGCGAAAAAACAGGCGCCGCTGGATATGATCAAACTGCCCCTGCCTGCGCCGGTTAGCGCTACGGCTAGTCAACGCAAAGCGGAGGTGGCTTCGTGAGCGTGTTGAGCAGGGTTTACCGCACGGGTCGCGTTGGTTTGAGCACCGTATTACTGATGAGCGCCCTTAGTGCATTACCCGCTATCGCCGAAGAAAAAGCCAGCTCCGGCCAGGCTGCAAACAGTGAGGTTAAATCCCTCGACGCGCTATTACAGCTCATCAAGACGGCCAAAGTGCGGGAGTCAAAAGAACACCGTCAACGTGAAAAATCCTTTAAAGCCGACAAGCAGCGTCAGGCGCAATTACTGCTGCAGGCGCAACAGAAAAAGGCCGAGGAGGAGGCTCACAGCGCCCAGCTGGAAAGGGTTTTCGCCGATAACGAGCGCGAGCTTGAAGTGCTGCAGGTGCAAATGGAAAACCGCCTCGGTACACTAAAAGAGTTATTTGGACACATCACCGCTGCCGCTGGCGATACGGTAACGCGGCTGGATAGATCACTGGTCAGCGCCCAATACCCCGGTCGCACAGCACAGCTCAATGAGCTGATCGAAAAGATGAGCAGCAATAGCCGTTTGCCCTCCCTCGAAGAAATAGAAAACCTGGCCTATGAAATGAGCCGCGAGATGGTCGAGGCGGGCCGGGTCAGCCGCTTTAATAGCGCAGTGCTGAGTGCCGATGGTGCGCAACGTGAGCAGGAGGTGATCCGTATCGGTTTATTTAACCTGCTCTCCAATGGCCGCTATTTAAGCTATAACCCGGACAACGGTGTGCTGGCTGAACTGGCTCGCCAGCCCCGTGGCTTGAGCAAAGGGGCTGTTGCGCTACAGGCGGCATCTAAGGGCTTTACGCCAGTTTCCATAGACCCCAGCGGCCCGGTGGGTGGTGGTTTATTGCGCGCATTGGCCGATAGTCCAGGGCCGCTTGAAAAGTGGCACCAGGGTGGTTTGGTGGGCTATGTGATTACCGGGCTCGGTGCGGTGGCGCTGGTGTTGGCCCTGTGGCGGGCTGTTGTTTTGCGGGGCGTGTTCGCGGGTGTGCGTCGCCAATTACAGCAGGATGAGTATTCGACCAATAATCCACTGGGGCGGGTGCTCAGCGTGGCAGAAGCCCATGCCGGGCTCGACCCAGAGTCGATGGAGCTAAAGCTGCACGAGGCGATACTCAAAGAGCGACCGGCCATTGAAGTGGCGCTGAACCTGCTGAAAATTATCGCCATGATCGCCCCGCTAATGGGACTGCTCGGCACCGTTACCGGCATGATTGTGGTGTTTCAGCAAATCACTATTTTCGGTGCCGGCGACCCCAAGTTGATGGCTGGCGGTATTTCTCAGGCGCTGGTGACAACGGTGCTGGGCTTGCTGGTGGCGATACCGACGTTGCTGCTACATACCTGGGTTAACAGCTATGCGCGGCGTATTTTGCATGTGCTTGAAGAGCAGAGTGCCGGCATTGTCGCGCTGAAGGCGGAGGCCCGCTTGCCGCAAGATTCGCCCGCTGAAAAAAGCCGGCAGGCTTGAGCACAAGCCAGTAATGATTGAGTCAATTACCCCATGAACGCCGTGCTCGATATGTTGAGCCATCTGCAGCAACTGGCCGATATGGGCGGGCCTGTGTTGCTGTTTATCGTGGTGCTGATTTTACTGCTGTGGCTGTTGTTGATGGAGCGTCTTATCTACTACCGCACCACTTTGCGCAGGGATATGACGCAGTGCATCGACGTATGGCAGCAGCGCGTTGATCGCCATTCGAGGCGTGCACGACAGGTGCGCACGGCGCTGCTGGCCGAGGTTAATGAGCGCATCGACCGCTTTGTACCGATGATTAAAACCCTGGTGGCATTGGCCCCGCTATTTGGCTTGCTTGGCACAGTGACCGGCATGATTGGCGTGTTTGAAGCCATGGGGCTGGCCGAAGGTGGCGGTGCGCGAGCCATGTCGAGCGGTGTCTCTCGGGCGACGATTCCCACTATGGCCGGCATGGTGGCGGCGCTCTCCGGGCTTATCGGTCTCACCGGCATTGACCGGCTGGGGCGGCGGGCAAAGGCACGGCTGGAAAATAGTTTGTTGATGGATGATGAGCAGCTTGTCAGCCCGACAACAGCGGGTGGCAAAACATGAATCGGCGCATTATCAGTGCGGCAACTCGTGCCGGGGGTGGTGACGACTCACCGGTACAGGCCATCGATTTAACACCCATGCTCGATGTGGTGTTTATTTTGCTTATTTTCTTCATCGTCACCGCCTCCTTTGTGAAGTTGCCGGGGCCTGAGGTTGAACGCAGTGAGGCCTTGACCGCGCAAGCCAGAAAGCCCGCTATTTTAGTGGCGATTGATCAGCACGACGTTATCTGGATGGATAAATCGCCCCTCACTGACAATCGCGTCAAGTTTGCCCTCGCTCGCCTGCAAGCTGAAAACCCCCGGGGCAGCCTGGTGATACAGGTCGATAATCGCGCCAGTATCGGTCGCCTTGCACTGGTTTCAGAGCTGGCGACGCAGCTGGGTATTAGTGATATTTCCGTGTCGACGCTCAATGACTAGATTTCTGCAAGGCGGGGACGAGTCCGGTAGCCGTATAGTGACTCGCTTTGCAGGTGCCTTGCTTGGCGCCATGTTGGTGACTAGCGTACTGCTCGTATTAATGGTGCTAATGGTGGTGAGTCGGGGTGAGGCGCCGGACAGCAAGGGTAGTTATAAAATTGCCGATATTTGGCAGCCGGAGCGCAGCTTGAGTGAATTCGTTAAACCGCCAAAACCTAAGCGCCCCACTGAGACGACGCTAATGCAGCCGAGTATGCCCACGCAAAGCCTGCGTTTGGACATGCCCGCGCCACGCATTAGTTTGCAGGCAGCACCGCGACCATCGGCGAGTTTACAGGCCGGGCTGGGTGGTGACTTTGCCCGCGATACTGACTACATTCCGGTCTATGTGCCCCAGCCGCTGTATCCGCGCCGGGCACTGTCGCGGGCTCGCGAGGGTTATGCAGTGGTGGAGGTCATCATCACAACATCCGGTGGCGTGCGCGGGGTCAAGCTGGTTGAAGAGTCACCCGCGAATTATGGCTTTGGTAGCGCCGCGTTGAAGGCCGCGATAAAGCTTAAATACAAACCTCGGGTCATCGATGGGCGTGCGGTCGAGGTGCCGGGGGTGATGTATAAATTTAGTTTTAAGCTGGAGTAGTTGGCGATGCCAGGTCGTCTTGCCCGCACTATTGCCCTGTTTCTGCTAACGCTACTGTTAGTCAGCACAACAACACCTGCACTGGCCGCCCATGCAGAGAAGGACGCCAAGCAAAGTAAATATGCCAATGCTGCCACCCGGCGACGCCAGGCGGTGGGCCAGCGCTGCGCCAAAAAGCTGGAGGCCGCACAACGTGCTATCAATGCAGAGCAGTGGTCACAGGCGGAGCAAGTACTCACTCTAGCGGGTGAGAAATACTGCATCAGCAGCTTTGAGAAATCTCAGGTGTGGAATTATCTGGGCTATACGCACTTTTCCCAGCAGCATTATCGACGTGCCGTAGAGGCTTATTTAAGGCTGCTCGACGAACCCGCTGCTGAACATAAAATGAAAGTCAGCACCTACAACACCGTGGCCCAGTTGTACTTTCAGCTTGAAGACTACGCCAGCGCGGCGCAGTTTCTTGAGCGCCTGCTAAAAACCTCTGATGCGGCTGACCCGCAAACCGGTGGTGTGCATAAGGCCGATGCGCAAACAGCGGATGCACAAACCAGGGCTCTGCTCGCCCAGGCCTACTATCAACTGGATAGAAAAAAGGCAGCGCTGGCTACTATCAAACAAGCGATTAACCATTATCAAGACAAAGACAAACTGCCGCCCGAGGCCTGGTGGTCGCTGCAAAGCTTGCTGTATTTTGAACAGGAGCAATATCGTCAGGCCCTACCTGTTTTAAAGCACTTAATTAAACACTACCCGCGCTATCGCTACTGGCATCAGCTCGGTGGTCTGTACGGCCAACTGGGTGAAAATATTGAGCGGCTGGTGGCGACAGAAACCGTCTATCTGGCCG
>CAYWXW010000018.1:0-34229 GCA_964462265.1 uncultured Porticoccaceae bacterium
TGATGTTGCTGATGTTGCTGATGTTGCTGATGTTGCTGATGTTGCTGATGTTGCTAAATTAAGTGTAAGAGTAAAAGCAGAGCAGGCGGTATTATTACCCGCAGTTGGCTCGGCCACGGTTATTCATAATTGTGGGCGGGGTGAGGGCAGCGTTTTGCTGTCCCGACCCCAGACGGCTGTTTAAGGTTGGCGTCTATTGTTTCCTCGCTTGTTATCTAAAATCGGAGCTTTAAAATACTGTTGTACCGCATAAGAACGAATGTCGGTGTATCTGGTTGCCCCCGAGCAGACGCTGTGGCAAAATCTGCGCCCCTTGGCGGGGTGGGCCTAAATCTCACTCAGCACAAGAGGGGAACTTGTACCGACAAACCTAGAGGGTACAGGTGGATCAAGTCGCGGCGATAGCTGCTGCGAGCAGGTTTAGCGGAAGTGGTGAAATTGGTATACACGCTGGTTTTAGGTACCAGTGCCGTAAGGCGTGGGGGTTCAAGTCCCCCCTTCCGCACCAACTATTTATTGAGCACCCCTCTTGTGGGGTACTTCAGACTTAATTCATAAATCCAATGACTGTTGTGAGGACAATCCATGCAGGTTTCTATAGAGACAACCTCCGGGCTCGAAAGACGTATGACTGTGGGTGTTCCCGCTGAAGAAATTGATAAAGAGGTTGTTCAACGCCTGAAGAAGGCATCACAGACCGTACGTATCGATGGTTTTCGCAAAGGTAAAATTCCCGCCAAGGTTATCAAGCAACGCTTTGGCCCCGGTGTGCGCCAGGAAGTGGTTGGCGAAGCATTGAGCCGTAGCTTTTATGAGGCTGTTAGCAAAGAAGAGCTGCGTCCCGCCGGACAGCCAGCCATTGAGCCAGTAAAAGATGAAGAGGGCGCCGATCTTGAATATATCGCGACTTTTGAAGTCTACCCAGAGGTTGAGTTGCAGGACTTTGCACAAATAAGCATCGCCCGCCCCGTTGCAACCGTCTCTGATGACGATCTCACTGACATGGTTGAAAACTTGCGTAAGCAACGTGCTAGCTGGGATGCGGTTGAGCGTGCCGCTGCAGATGGCGATCAGGTCAATATTGACTATAAAGGTACTCAAAACGGTGAAGAGTTTCCCGGTGGCACTGCGGACGCTTCTGACCTGGTATTGGGCTCAGGTCGCATGATCCCCGGTTTCGAAGAGGGTGTTGTTGGCTTGTCTGCCGGTGAAGAAAAGACGATTAGTCTGACTTTCCCTGAGGATTATCACGCCGAAGAGCTGCGCGGTGCTGCGGTTGAATTTGCCGTTAAAGTGAATGCCGTTAAAGAGCAAACGCTGCCAGAACTCAATGATGAGTTTTACGAACAGTTTGGCGTAAAAGAAGGGGGTGAAGAGAAATTCCAGGAAGAGATTCGCTCGAATATGGAGCGTGAGCTCGAGACTGCGATTAAGAACAAAGTTAAATCTCGCTTGATGACCCAGTTACAGGACTTGCACAGCGTTGACATTCCCAAAGCCTTGCTGAGTAATGAGATTCAGGCGCTACGCCAGCAAATGGTTAGTCAGTTTGGCGGCGCACAGCAGATGGATATGTCTATCTTCCCCGATGAGTTGTTCGCTGACGAAGCGGGTAAGCGTGTTTCTCTGGGTCTGCTAAAGTAAAAGCCTTTATTGAAGACAGGGCCGCCAGTTACGATGATCCCGAGCAGGTGATTCAGTATCACTACTCCAATGAAGAGTTGCTCAATAGTGTGCAGTCTGCGGTAATGGAAGAGCAGGTTGTCGATCATGTCTTGAGCCTGGCTACAGTGGCCGAAGAGGCGACTGACTATAAGGGTGCTCTCACGCCAGACCCGGCACCAACGAAAGAGTCTGATGAAAGCGCAGACTGATTAAATTACCTGGTGTAGAGTAGAGCATTGCAATACTGAAACCTGGCCCAATAACAGGGAGTGTGGCCGGCATATAAATGCGGGCTTTATTGGCTGATTGTTAGGCGAATTGTTACTAATTAATCCGGGAATTGACTATGGTCTATGATGATATGAAATTTAATAACGAGACCAGGGCAGCAGGTGGTCTGGTGCCAATGGTGGTTGAACAAACTGCCCGCGGCGAACGCTCTTTCGATATTTATTCTCGCTTGCTTAAAGAGCGGGTGATTTTTCTGGTCGGCCCGGTTGAAGACTTTATGGCCAACCTGGTTGTTGCCCAGTTGCTCTTTCTCGAGTCCGAAAACCCCGATAAAGACATCCATCTTTATATTAATTCCCCAGGTGGCTCGGTAACGGCTGGTATGGCTATTTATGACACCATGGAGTTTATTAAGCCCGATGTGAGTACGATGTGCATTGGTCAGGCGGCGAGCATGGGTGCCTTCCTTCTGGCGGCGGGTACGCCGGGTAAGCGCTTTTTGCTGCCCAATTCGCGCTGCATGATTCATCAGCCCAGTGGCGGCGCTCAGGGTCAGGCTTCTGATATTCATATCCAGGCCCAGGAAATACTTAAAATCCGTGAGCAGTTGAATCAGGCTATGGCCAGGCATACTGGCCAAACGGTTGAGAAAATCGCAGCTGACACCGAGCGCGACAACTTTATGAGTGCCGAAGAGTCGAAAGCGTACGGTTTGGTTGACGAAGTGTTGGACAAGCGCGCATAGTCGATGTAGCCTGTTTTTAAGTATTGGTGAAATCTAGTAATAAGTGGCTGTAATTGAAGCACTTATTTGTTGACGCGAGGATAAAGTAGTGAGCGATATAAGCGGCGGTGATAAAGACGGCGATAAACTTCTCTATTGCTCCTTCTGTGGAAAGAGCCAGCATGAAGTCCGCAAACTCATTGCAGGGCCATCGGTTTTTATCTGTGACGAGTGTGTAGACCTCTGCAACGATATTATTTCAGAAGAGCTGCAAGAGGCAAAAACCGGTGAGACAGTTGAAAAACTGCCGACGCCAGTCGAAATTAGCGATACTCTCAACGAATATGTGATTGATCAGATGCGCGCCAAGAAGGTGCTATCTGTGGCTGTTTACAATCACTACAAGCGTCTTCAGCTAGGCGCTAAAGTTGCGAAGGGTGGTGTTGAGCTTGGCAAAAGTAATATTTTGCTAGTCGGCCCCACCGGCAGTGGTAAAACATTGCTGGCAGAGACTCTTGCTCGACTGTTGAATGTTCCTTTCACCATTGCCGATGCAACTACATTGACCGAAGCCGGTTATGTCGGTGAAGACGTCGAAAACATTATTCAAAAGTTGTTGCAAAAGTGTGATTACGATGTTGAAAAGGCGCAGCAGGGTATTGTCTATATCGACGAAATCGACAAGGTTTCCCGCAAATCAGACAACCCGTCAATCACCCGCGACGTCTCGGGCGAGGGTGTTCAGCAAGCCCTGTTGAAATTAATTGAAGGTACTGTGGCCTCGGTTCCACCCCAGGGTGGGCGCAAGCACCCTCAGCAAGAATTTTTGCAGGTCGATACCTCGAATATCCTCTTTATTTGTGGTGGCGCGTTCTCCGGTCTGGAGAAAATTATCCGTGATCGCTCAGAGAAGGGCGGGATTGGCTTTTCTGCCAGTGTTAGTAGCAAAGATGAAGAGAGTAATATCGGCGATATTTTGAAGGATCTGGAGCCAGAAGATCTGATTCGCTTTGGTCTTATCCCTGAATTCGTTGGTCGCTTGCCGGTTGTGGCAACCCTTGAAGAGCTGGACAAGGACGCCTTAATCAATATATTGGTTGAGCCGAAGAACTCATTGGTTAAGCAGTATTCTGCACTCTTTGAAATGGAAGATGTTGAGCTTGATATCCGTCGGGATGCACTGGAGGCGATTGCAGAAAAAGCTCTGGCTCGTAAAACAGGTGCTCGAGGTTTACGCTCCATTATTGAGAACACCCTGTTAGACAGTATGTACGATATCCCCTCAAGTAAAGATGTACACAAAGTTGTCGTCGATGCGTCAGTTATTAATGGTGACTCTGAACCCTTACTGGTGTATGACAATCCTGAGCAGCTGAAGACAGCGAGCGACGAAGCATAAATAAAAACGGGCCCTGAGGCCCGTTTTTATTTATGGGTGCTTGTATTTGTTGAAATTGGCCCCATACCATTGTGTATTCACCCGAACCTGCATTGAGCTGGAATAAGAGGTAAAAATGGGACAGGAAACAGACAAAGATTTATCACAGGCTCGCTTGCCGATGCTGCCCTTGCGAGACGTTGTGGTTTTCCCACAAATGGTCGTACCGCTGTTTGTTGGTCGAGAGCGCTCCATCCTCGCTCTGGATGACACGATGGCCGAACATAAAAAGATTGTACTGGTTGCCCAACGCGATGCTGCCTGTGATGACCCGGGCCCTAAAGATGTCTATGAAATTGGTACCGTCGCCACGATTCTACAATTGCTCAAGCTACCCGATGGCACGGTGAAGGTATTGGTCGAAGGCTCTGAGCGAATTAACATAGACACTATAGAAGAACACAATGGTTATTTTGTGGCTGATTACTCGGTGCTTGAGAGTGAAACGGCTGTCGAAGATGAGCGTGATGCCTTGGTACGTACACTGGTTAATGCCTTTGAAGAGTACGTCGGTTTAAATAAAAAAATCCCCTCAGAAGTGGTGACAACCGTCGCCGGTATTGATGAGCCTGGGCGGCTCGCTGATACCGTCGCGACTCACATGACACTGAGTCTTGAGCAGAAGCAGGAAGTGCTGGAAATCAGCGATGAAAAGCTGCGCATTGAGCATCTTTTAGTACTGATGGAATCCGAGCTTGATATCGCTCAGATTGAGCAGCGCATTCGCGGACGTGTCAAGAAGCAGATGGAAAAGAGTCAGCGCGAGTATTACCTCAACGAACAAATGAAGGCGATTCAGAAAGAATTGGGTGATATTGATGATGTCCCCAATGAACTCGAGCAGCTTGAAAACCGTATTCAAGAAGTGGGCATGCCCAAAGACGCTTTGAAAAAGGCCTCCGCCGAACTGAATAAACTGAAAATGATGTCGCCAATGTCGGCTGAGGCATCGGTCGTGCGCAGCTATCTCGACTGGATGGTCAGCGTACCCTGGAAAAAACGCTCTAAAGTGCGTCATGATCTCGTTCTGGCTGAGAAAATACTCAATGAAGATCATTACGGCCTAGACGAAGTCAAAGAGCGCATTCTTGAATTTCTTGCCGTGCAAAGCCGAGTGAAAAAGCTTAAGGGCCCGGTGTTATGTCTCGTAGGGCCTCCCGGTGTTGGTAAAACCTCTTTGGGTGAGTCGATTGCACGCGCGACGGGGCGGAAATTCGTACGCATGTCTCTAGGCGGCGTTCGCGATGAAGCTGAAATCCGAGGCCATCGACGCACCTATATTGGTTCTCTGCCCGGCAAACTGATTCAGAAAATCTCTAAAACAACCGTTAAAAACCCACTCTTCCTACTCGATGAAGTGGACAAGCTGGGTATGGATCACCGTGGCGATCCCTCTTCTGCTTTATTGGAAGTTCTCGATCCCGAGCAAAATAATAGTTTCAACGACCACTATCTCGAGGTCGATTACGACTTGTCAGAAGTGATGTTTATCTGTACCTCAAATTCGATGAATATTCCCGGCCCACTACTCGACCGCATGGAAGTTATTCGTATCCCCGGTTACACCGAAGCAGAGAAAGCGAGCATCGCCTCTAAATATCTCTTGCCCAAGCAACGCAAAGCGAACGGTTTAAAGGACGACGAGCTTACCCTTGAGGAAGCCGCTATTCTCGATATCGTGCGTTATTACACCCGCGAGGCCGGTGTTCGGGGTTTAGAGCGTGAGATCGCCAAAATTTGCCGTAAGGTCGTAACGGGCTATGCTAAAAACGCTGATCAGCAAGCGGTTAATGTCGGGCCCGATGAGCTTGAGGACATGCTGGGTGTGCGTAAATTTGATTTTGGTCGTGCAGAAGATCAAAACCAGGTGGGTCAGGTCACGGGATTGGCGTGGACTTCCGTGGGTGGCGAGCTATTAACCATTGAAGCTTCAGCGGTGCCGGGCAAGGGTGCCATCGTTAAAACGGGCTCTCTCGGTGATGTTATGCAAGAGTCAATTCAAGCAGCTTTAACGGTTGTGCGCAGCCGCTCTCAGGTGCTGGGAATTCAGCGGGACTTTCATCGCAACTCTGATTTACATATTCATGTCCCCGAGGGCGCTACGCCTAAAGATGGCCCCAGTGCCGGTATTGCCATGTGCACGGCTCTGGTCTCGGTATTAACCGACATTCCAGTACGTGCAGCGGTTGCGATGACAGGTGAAATTACCTTGCGCGGTCAGGTGTTAAAGATCGGCGGTCTTAAGGAAAAGTTACTTGCGGCTCATCGGGGCGGTATTACGGAAGTCATTATCCCCAAAGAAAATGAACGCGATTTAAAAGAAATTCCCGACAACATTAAGGCGGATTTAACCATCCACCCGGTGAAGTGGGTCGATGAGGTGCTGGAGCTGGCTTTGCAGCAAATGCCCAAGCCGTTTACCGACGAGGAGTACAGTAAATCATCTGGCTCACCGCTGTCGGGTGAGGGTGAAAGTGGTGACCAATCAACATCGCGTATTAGTACACACTAAAATATCGGCTTGCGTGCTTGACCGCTCCAAGGGCGGTTGGTATAAAGTCTCGTCCCAGCGTATTAGCCAATACGTTGTAGGATCTTCAATCAAATTTAGAGGGGTTTAATGTGAATAAATCAGAGCTTATCGACGCAATTGCGGAATCAGCTGACTTGTCAAAAATGTCTGCCGGCAGAGCACTGGATGCAGTTGTAGAAGCGATTACAGCATCTTTACAAAAGGGTGATCCTGTTTCGCTGGTTGGCTTTGGTACTTTTGCCGTCAAGCACCGACCTGCGAGAAAAGGCCGTAACCCTAAGACCGGTGATGAAATCCAGATTAAGGCTGCCAACGTACCTGGCTTTAAAGCAGGCAAGGCGCTTAAAGAATCGGTAAATAGCTAGTTAGAGCACTACTTTAAAGTTGCAAAACAAGTAGTAAGGAAAGGCGCTTTGATGCGCCTTTCTTCTTTTTCGCCCCGGGCGAATATTCAGGAAAGGTAAGGAATTACAATGCTGCAAGACTTCCGCGAAAGCATGAAAGGCATCGCTTTTTTTATTGTTATTTTGATTATCGTGCCATTTGCTTTCGTCGGCATTGATTCAATTTTTTCAAATAGCCCTGCCAGCGACGCAGAGTTGGAGGTCGATGGACATAGTATTTCCCGTCTGGTCGTTGACCGCGCGCTGGCTATCCATAAGCAGCGTCTGTTACAACAGCTTGGCGATATTGATCCAGCGCTTCTCGATGATGCAATACTCCGTGGGCCGGTCAGGCAACGCCTGGTCAAGGAAAAAGCAGCAGAATTGACGGCACTCGCGACCAGTATGGGTGTATCACCTGCCACCATCGCTTCTTTATTGCAGACTGTTGACGCCTACCAAACAGAAGGGCGGTTTGATCGCGATAAATACGAATTTACGATTCGGCAAATGGGCTATACCCCCCGAGAGCATCATAGTTACATGAGCAATGGTTTATTACTCAGTCAATTTGCCAGTGGTGTTGTCGATACGGGTTTTGTGACCGAGGCTGATTTAGAGCTGGCGGCGAGAATATTTGAGCAGCGCCGTAACTATTATTATCTGACGGTGCCAATAGCTCCGCTGCTGGACGACATCATTGTTGAAGAGTCTGAGGTCAAGGCTTATTACGAAGAGCACAAAGAGGAATTCCGTACCGAAGAAAGTCTTGAAATTGATTATATCCAATTATCGACCAGCAACTTATTAGCCCAGGTTGAGGTTGATGAGGCCATGGTTCGCGAACTCTTCGATGCTCGCCAGCAGATGGCACAGGCCGCAGTGCGACGGCGAGTGGCCCATATTCTGATTGAGCCTGCAGAGGATGGCAGTCAGGCGGCTAAGCTTGAAGCAATTCAGGCCAAGCTCGCCAGTGGTGGTGACTTTGCAGCACTTGCTCGTGAGTACAGTGACGACCTGGGAAGTGCGGAGCAGGGCGGTGACTTGGGCTTTGTCGAAGCGGGCGCTTTTCCCGCTGAATTTGAAACTGCAGTGCTTGGCCTCGCCGCAGGTGAGGTTTCTAAACCGGTGGCAACTGATAGCGGCATCCACCTGATTCGTCTCACGGAATTAGAAACAGCTGAGACATTGGTTTTTGACAATGAAAAGCTTGCCATTGAGGCTGAACTCAAACATCAATTAGCGGCCGAATTACTGCCAGAAAAAATCGAGCAATTACGTGAGTTGTCCTACAACGCTGAAACTCTTGCAGAGCCTGCCGCAGCAATGGGTCTTGAGGTCGCCAGTACTGAACCCTTTACACGAAGCGGTGGTTCTGGTCTTGCAGCCTATCCCGCTGTCGTCAATGCAGCCTTTGCAGAGGACGTGCTGAGCAATGGCTATACCAGTGATATCGTTGAGCTGGGTGAGGCCGGAGTGGTGGTGCTGAAAGTCCGTCAACACTACCCCGTTGGCTACCAGTCATTTGAAAGCGTGATTGCTGGCATTACCACTTTATTGAAGCACGAGTCAGCTCAAGAGGCACTGGCAGCCAGGGCGAGTGCCTTACAGGCGCAAATTGCCAGCGGTAAAAGTATCGAGACCCTGGCTCAAGAAGAGGGTCTGACATGGCAAGTGAGCCTCGACACCTCACGTTTCGATAACCGTGTCGATGAGGCGATCCGTGATCATGCTTTTGGCTTGCCCGCGAGCAGTACCTTACCAGCGGTGAGCGGTTTTGATCTCGCCAGTGGGGATTATGTGATTGTGTCTTTAACTGGCATTCAGTCCGGTGACCTGGATAAAATCTCTGCGACACGCCGTGACAGCTTGGCGCAGTCTGCTAGTCGAACATTGGCACAGCGAGAGTATCAGGGCTATGAATCCTTAATTCTGGCTGATGTAACGGTAAAAATGGATAAGTGAACGTACATTCGTTACTAAAATGACACAAGCGATTTCCCTATAGTAGGGATCCTGCATTCTCGCAGGATCCTTTTTTTACGCCCCCTCTATTTGATTGAATCCCTTTCTCATTGAAGCCGAGTGGCTGTGTCTGTCAGGTTAAAGTAGGTGAGTTAAGCCTTTTTCTAGGAGCGGGGAAAGAGGTTAAGGGTTTGCCCAGCTTTGATAAAGCCCCGTGAATTGAGCTTATTCCAGCGCACAATATCACTGACACTGACTTTGAACTGCTTAGAGATTAAAGAAAGTGAATCGCCCTTCTTGATTTTATAACTCAGTCGAGCCTGCGAACTGACAGGTGCTGGGGCGTGTATCTTCAAGCGCTTGCCAATTTTTAATGGCGCTTTGGGCTTGAGATCATTCCAGCGAGCTAGATTGTTGGTTTTAACCTGGTAGGCTTGGGCAATTTTCCACAGGCTGTCACCCCGTCGAACACGATAATACTGGGTCGGCCTGGCAAAGCTGGGTAGGTAGGCACTACTGATACTGGGGATTTTCAAGGTCTGTCCCGCACGAATCCGGCTCGAGCTCATGTTGTTTTGTGCCATTAGCGATTGTGAACCAAGCCCGTGGCGTTGGGCAATTTCGCTGAGGGTATCACCTTGTTTAACCTTGTATTCGCGAATCTTAAGCCAGCTGTCTTTTGGCGTATCGTTAAGCCGCGACGCAAAACCGGCTATTTTATGCTGGGGTATTAACAGTCGGTGGGGGCCTTCGGGCGGTGTTGCCGATTGCTGGTTGCCTGGGTTTAGGCGATAGACGCCGTCGATACTCATTTCGGCGAGTAAGCTGACCTGGTAGAGGTCGATTTGCTGGGGCAATTCGACAATCTCAAAATAGACCTGCGTCGGTATGTGGGGTAGTACCAGTTGGTAATCAGCGGGGGAGGCCGTAACCTGAGCCAGAGCAATTAGCTTCGGGACATAAGCTCTAGTTTCGCCAGGTAGGCGCAGCGACCAGAAATCAGTGGCTTTACCCTTGTGCTGGTTTGCCCTCATCGCCTTGCTAACCGTTCCTTCACCGGCATTGTAGGCAGCCAGTGTCAGCAGCCAATCGCCCTCGAAGCGCTTATTCAAGTATTTAAAATAACGTACGGCGGCATCGGTTGAGCTAATGACATCGCGTCGCCCGTCGTACCATTGGTCGCGTTTCAAACCCAGGTGATCCCCTGTGGGACGCATAAATTGCCAAAGCCCAGCCGCACCGCTGGGGGAATAGGCGAAGGGGTTATAGGCGCTTTCTACAAAAGGGAGTAGTGCCAGCTCAAGGGGCAGATTGTTGCTTTCAAATTCCTCAACAATGTGGGCCATATACAGTTGAGCGCGTGCACCAAGGCGGTCAAAGTAGCGTTGCCTGCCGGTATACCAGTCACGGTATTTGGCGATCTCAGCGTTATCAAGCTCCTTAGCAAAGCCCTGGGCCTCAGCGATTTTTTGCCAGGCATTGATCGGTAGTTCTATTGTTATGGCTTTGTCTTTGAGGAGACTTTCCTCGGCCGCTTTTGTGTCAAGTTCTGCGTCCAGGGTCTTGGAGAGCTCTTCGAGCCTAACAGCGGGTAGTGGGGGAGAGGGTTGTAGCACGATTTTAGGTGGCATTTCGTGCTGAGCGCACCCTGCCAATAAACTAAGGCCGAGTGTCAGTGGCAGTAACAAATATTTCATAAAGACCTAAGTGCTTAATCAAACAGCTATTATTTCGATAAACAGAACTTTTGGGAATAGTTGATGGCTGGGGCTGGGATAGTCCTCACAGCGCTAGGCTGAGGCAGCTCTCAAATTCTTAGAAGGTGTCTTTCCAGAGGCGGATTTCTCGCATCACCTCAACCGGGCTACTTAATTCACGGGCGCTGTGCTGACTCGCCGCCAATGCAAGCGTGGGCAAGTGGCAACGCAGAAAGGGGTTGGTTTCACGTTCGATAGCGAGTGTAGAGGGTACAGTGGGCAGGTCTTGCTGGCGTTTTTTCTCGTCTGCAACTTTTTTATCCTGTAGCGCCTGGCTTGCGGGCTCGACGGCAGTGGCGAATGCCAGGTTGCTGAGTGTGTATTCATGGGCGCAGTAAATACGCGTTGCGTCGGGCAGGGCAGCTAATTTTTGCAGGGATTGATACATTTGCTCAGCACTGCCCTCAAAGATACGTCCACAACCGGCGGTAAATAGCGTATCACCACAAAACACCAGCGGGCTTTGCCCCTCGGGTGAGGCCGTAAAGGCGATGTGATCGAGAGTGTGGCCAGGGATTTCGAGCACCGAGAAGCTAGTGTCAGCCAGGGTAATGCAATCACCTTCGTAAAGGCGATGACTTATCTGTGGAATATTGGCTGAATCGGGGCCATAGACGGGAACATCATTGTTGGCGAGTAAGGCTTTAATGCCGCCGGTGTGGTCGGGGTGGTGGTGGGTAATCAATATTCCTGCCAATTCGAGATCATTTTCTAGTAAGCAATCGAGTACCGGCTGGGCATCGCCGGGGTCGACCACAAAAGCAGCACGCTTACCAGCCTGGTGGAATAACCATAAGTAGTTGTCCTGAAATGCCGGTATGGTGTGTATAACAAGGGGCATGATGGGGTCTCCAGTTACTGTTCAGCGCGTTTTTAGCCATGATAAGATGCATCGCTTCACAAGTCATTACCGGGAGGCCTCGTTTTGGGTAAAGACCGTTTAAGTCTTCGACATTTACTCAAACAGAAATACCGCGTTGCGCCCTTGCCTCTGGTGCAAGATCAGCTGGCCGAGTGGTTCGATGAGGGTTTTGGTCAAAAACTCTACCAACAACAAAAAGAGTGCTGTGAACAAAGCTTAGATCACTGCTTTGGCTATCGAATAGCCCAGCTCGGTGTATCGCCCCGGCATAGTCTTTTGCAAAATCTGAAACCAAGTCATAAGTTTATTTTATCTCGAGCCCACGATGATGCCTCCTGTCAGTGCGAGTTCGACGCCCTGCCATTGCCGTCAGATACCATTGATATTGTTCTTTTGCACCACGTTCTCGATTTTTCCAGCCACCCTCACAGAGCATTGATTGAGGCTGCCAGGTTGGTTAAAGCGGGTGGGCACATAGTGATTATTGGTTTTAATCCCCTGAGTGTGTTTGGCCTTTATAAGTGGGTGGGAGCTGTTTGCTCAGCTAAGGCGGTTTGGCGGCACCACAGTTTGCGCCAGGGTCGGGTTGTCGATTGGCTACAGCTTCTGGGTTTTCAGGTGAACTATCAGCCACTAGCTTGTGATAAAAAGTCAGGCGCCCAGTTCGCTCAATGGCAGAAAAAGCTGAGTGGGCAGGATTTGAGTCGAGGTGCGTTTTACATGATCGTTGCACAAAAGATGGTGACACCACTGCGACCCATTAAAGCGAGATATTGGCGACCCTTAAAAGTTGGTTCTATGGTCGGCCTCAAACCAGTGCAGACAGGGGATAGACGTTGCAACAAAAAGGAAGATAAAACATGAAGGCCGTAGAAATATTTACCGATGGCGCCTGTCGTTGCAATCTGGGGCCGGCTGCCAAAAAGCAGATGATTTTGTAAATCAGGGCATTGATAATTTACTGGAGCAAGCGTGAGACAAGTTGTACTCGATACAGAAACTACAGGCCTGGAAGTCGCCCTCGATCACCGTATTATTGAAATCGGTTGCGTTGAAATTGTTGGCCGCAAGCTGACCGGTCGTCACTTCCATCGCTATATTAATCCACAGAGAGAGATCGATGCGGGCGCGATGGAAGTCCACGGTATCAGCAACGAAGATTTGGCGGATAAACCCCTTTTTGCCCAGGTTGCCGGCGAATTTATCGATTTTATCAAAGGCGCAGAGCTGGTTATTCATAATGCGTCCTTTGATGTCGGTTTCCTCAATGCCGAGATAGATAAGCTCGGTGGCCAGTATCAGCCCCTTGAAGCCTATTCCGGTATTGTCGATACCCTGCCAATGGCTCGACAGATGCACCCGGGACAGCGCAATAGCCTCGATGCTTTGTGTAAGCGCTATGGGGTGGACAACTCCCAGCGTACTTTGCACGGTGCTTTACTCGATGCGGAGATTCTCGCCGACGTTTATTTGCTGATGACGGGAGGGCAAGTCGACCTTGTGCTCGGCGGCGATACGGCTGACAGTGAACAGGGCGAAACAGAGTCCGCCATTCGACGACTGGGTGCGCAGCGTCAAGCTCTCAAAGTTATCCGCGCTAGCGATGCAGAGCTATCTCTGCATCAACAAAAGCTCGAGCAAATTAATCAATCGAGTGGGCAAGTGTGTCGCTGGCCTCTTGCTGATGTTTGATGACAAGCAGTCTGCCTTCCTATAAGTTACACTACAAATACATCATAACAGACTGATTTTAAACATCTTTTGGTAGTCTATTCGATCGGTAACTGTAGCCTTCGCTTATTGTCTTTAGACAGGCCTCGCTGCAGTTCTTAAAAGTGCGACCTGGTAAGCGCGTTTAATGACAGCACTTTGCTATAGTTGCACAAATGATCATATATAAGATCGGCTTACAGCTTTAACATATTGATTTGTTGGGCTTTATAGGGACTCTGTAGAGAGAAAAGCGAGCCAGATATGCAAAATATAAATCCCCAGGTAGTTGAGTTCATCGGCAATGAATACAAGTCTGTTATTCAATCTGTCCACGGTTTAGTACAGCTGCTCACCGTCGCTCATTTAGAGGAGCTCAATAATCAGTTAGTGGAGTTGCGGGGTGCGGCACAAATAGCCCAACTTGGCGGTATGAGACGACTCTTTGTCGAAATGGCCACGGCGGTAGATGCGGTGCTTAGTGGTGATAAAAGCATCGATGATCTACAACCCTTACTCAATCAGGCGCTGCTACTGGCAGAAGGTTTAATCGACGCCATCGTTGAGCTTAAAAGTGAAAACCCCTGTATTTTGCTACCTGAAATGACGGCACTACGCCGCTTCAGAGGGGCTCCACCCCTTTACGAATACCACTTGCTAAATGATTTTGAGTGGCCATCATTTGCCAGTTTGACCCAGGACGAGGAGATAATAGGCGCCCAAACCGAGGGTGTAAAACGCCTGCACCACCTCTATCAGCTAGGTCTGCTAGATATTATCCGCAACAACAACCGTCAAAAGGCCCTGCATAATTTATTCCGTGTCGCTGGGCGTTTACAAAAAATCGCTGTTTCCGCTAGAGAAAGTGATTACTGGTGGGTTTTTGCCGCAACCATTAAAGGCTTTGCTGAAAAGAAATTGAGTCTACAGCCGGAGCGAATTCGTTTGCTCGCCGCCGTCGAGAAACAGCTGCGTCTGTTGGTGGCGGTCGATGAGGCGGGAAGCCGAAACCCCTACCCAGAAGGCCTGTGGCGGGCCTTCGTCAGTCTGTTAGCGATGACCGACATGTCCAGCGATGAACGGGCAAGGCAAATTGGCGTGCCTGAATTAGCCTTTTCTGATTCCGCAATCTCCTCGGTACGCAACGCCATCACTGGAGAGTTGGATGCTGATAAAAGTATTTTCGAAGCCATGGCATTGTCGGCGTCGAGCTTGCGTACTCTGCTCGACAATGGCGATGAATCTGCCTCTTTACTCAGCGGCGAAAAGCTTGATGAGTTGAAGGTGGGGTTCGAGGCGCTGTCCGAGGAGTGCGAGGAGGCAGGGTTTCGAGGCCTGGCTCGACAGTACAAGCAGTTTTGTTCACGTCTCGAGACTTGTGGGCAAGCGGACTTGTCACTTGAGATACTCTCAGAATTTACCGACGCTATCTTGCATGTTGAGTGTGCAATGGCGGACTTCTATGGCAAAAGGCCCCAACCGGAACAAATCAAAGCCTGGGAAGATCAGCCCTTATTGAGCATCTTACAAAAAAGCTTATTGAAAACAGCTCAGGTTGCCGTTGTTAGTGAAACGGCTTCAAGACTCAGTGATATTAAGCAGCTGGTTGACAATGTGGCTTCTGGTTATGCTTCGGCTGAAGTCACCCCGGAGCTGGAATTGGCGTTTACAGAGATTGAAGGTAGCGCCAGCATGCTCAATATGACGCGCTTGGCCAGCCTCGCGCAACGCTGTTTGAGTCTCGCTAAAGAGGTGCTCTTCAAGGACAATGATAGTGGCAACGATAAGGCGATCGAAGCCTTTGCCGATACCATTGTCTGCCTGGAGTATTTTCTCGATGGCTGCATGGTTGGCAATAGCATGGATGAGAGTTCGCTGGATGTCGCCAATGAGTGCTTGTCGGCTTTGGGGGCCTAACCTAATTTTATAATATAACTGGCTCCGTTCGGAGCCAGCCTACCTTAGCTCTGCTTTTTTTCATGTCTAAATATCAACGAAATATTTATTAGGCTTTGACAGTGATCGTTGTCGATATCAGTTAGAATTGCCTGCTTTAGGGCAATAGCAGTTTTAAACAAAGATAAAAACTTGTCGAAAATAGACCGGTTATCGAAAGAGGTGTCTTTTTGGAATTTTTAAGTGAATACGGGCTATTTCTGGCCAAATCTATAACGCTTATTATCACCGTCGCAGTGATTGCGGGCATTTTAGCCAGCCTTGGACAGAAGGGTAAAAAGCACGAAAAAGGCCATATCGAGGTGGTTTCTCTCAACGAAACGATTACCACCATGAGCGATACTCTGGCTGATGTTGTGGTGCCTGCTGGCACCCGCAAAGCCGCATTAAAAGCCGAGAAAAAAACCCATAAAGCCGAGCAAAAAGCGGAGAAAAAGGCGCTGAAAAGCGGTTCTGACCCGGTTGTCAAAAAACGTGTTTTTGTACTGGATTTTCACGGCGACCTTCGCGCCTCTGCCGTTGATAGTTTGCGTGAAGAAATTACCACGGTGCTGGCTCAGGCGAGCAGTGACGATGAGGTGGTGGTGCGTTTGGAAAGTGGTGGCGGCATGGTACCGGGCTACGGTCTTGCGGCAAGCCAGCTCGATCGCATTAAAAAGAAAAGTATCCCGCTCACCGTGTGTATTGATAAAGTTGCGGCCAGTGGCGGTTACATGATGGCCTGTGTGGCTGATCAGGTCCTTGCCGCGCCCTTCGCGGTTATCGGCTCCATCGGTGTGGTCGCCCAAATCCCCAATGTTCATCGCCTGCTGAAAAAGCACGATGTTGATATTGAGTTGATGACCGCAGGCAAATACAAACGTACCTTAACCATGCTCGGTGAAAATACGGATGAGGGGCGAGAGAAATTTCGCGAGGAGCTGGAAGACACCCACGATCTTTTCAAAGCTTTTGTTGGCGAGCATCGTCCTGGTCTCGATATTGAGGAGATAGCCACAGGCGAAGTCTGGTATGGCGCGCCCGCGATTAAAAAGGGTCTGGTTGACGACACTAAAACCAGTGATGAGTATTTAACCGGCCAGCTAGACAGTGCTGATGTTTACACCGTTACCTACGCCCACAAAAAGAGCTTGCCCGAAAAGTTCGGTTTCGCGCTAGAGAGTAGTGGCGACCGCTTCCTTATGCGCTGGTTACGACGTTTGATGGGGCCTGCACCGTTGACCTGATGTCAATTTATTGAGAGGCTCCTTAGCGGTATCGATAGTTAATCCCGGCGCAGTGAGTCTTTGATGGCAATGGGATTGGGGAAGTTGAAAATCACAATATAGCTCGATAACAGGAAGGTCAAAATCGCCGCAGCCTGAATCAGGTGGGAGGCGAGAACCCCTATTAGTGAAGCATTAAAGGCGACATAGGCAATCAGCAAAGAGAACTCGCTAATTTGCCCCAGTCGGCAACCAATATCCCAGGCAAAGCGATTTTTTTCACTTTGGCGACGCAGTAAATAGCGAAAGCTCAGTGGCTTAATAATTAACATCGCGCCGCCCAGTACCAACGCTGGGATAATGATTTCAGGCAACAGGCCAAGGTTAAATTGGGCGCCGAGAGAAAAGAAAAACATCACGAGAAAGAAATCCCTAAGTGGTTTCAAACTCAGGGCAATATATTGGGCGATGGGACTACTGGCAATGGTGATACCCGCGAGGAAGGCGCCAATTTCTGCCGACAGGCCGAGGTACTCTGCCGCCGCAGAAACGCCTAGACACCAGCCAATCGCCAGTAAAAACACATACTCGCCAATACGATCAAAGCGTGTGAATAAGGGTAATAATATGTAACGCACGGCCCCGATGCAGGCCAGCACGAGTAGTGGAAGAGCCAGTAGAGTGATGCCTATCTGGCCAATATCAACCTGTCCGTTTTCGCCGCTGAGTAAAACTAGCAACACAAAAATTGCGATAAAGTCCTGCATTAATAGCATGCCGACCATCATCTCGCCGATATGTCGGTGGTGAAGAATCGTCGTTGGTAACAGTTTGATACCGATAATCGTACTTGAAAACATCATCGCAGCGCCGATGATCATATTCTCCAGGTGAGTGTAACCAAACAAATAGGCAACGCCGTAGCCGGTGGCAGCAAAAACTACCGAGCTAATCAGAGTGACGTGGGTGACCTTTTTTAGCACGCTGAACAGGGACTGGGGCTGCATATCAAGCCCCAGTAGAAAGAGCAGAAAAATAATGCCGATATGGGAGATTTCAGAAATCAGATGGACATCGGGAATCATGCCCGTGCCATAGGGGCCGAGGATGGCGCCGAGCACGATGTAGGCGACTAATAATGGTTGGCGCCCGAAGAGGGCCAGCGATGCGATAATAGCCGCACCGCTAAAAATCAGCACAAACGAATGAAAGACATCACTACCCATAAACTACTCTTTCCTTTGCCCGTTGCTATTTTGCCCTCGGGTAGGGGGGGTAGTGCAAGTGTTATCCCTGTCTGCGACGAAATAGGGGTTGTTGCTCGTTAACACAGGCCTGGTAGGTGACACTGAAGGTCGACAGGTAATCTTCAAGCTTGTCGGTTTCTTCGGCTTCATCGTCAAGTGCCAGGGCTTCAAGGCAAAAAGCATCAAAACCACAGCGCGACAAATAAAACAGCTGGTCGGGAACAATCTGGCCAATGGCCCGTAGTTCACCCGAAAACTGGTAGCGGTCGCGAATCAGTCGGGCGATGGAAAATCCACGACCGTCCATAAAGGTGGGAAAGTTTACGGCCAGGTGCTGAAGGTTCTCAATATCGCCCGCGAGCGCTTCAGGTTCCTGTTCAGCATCGAGCCAAACGCCAATAGTCTCAGGGTTTTGCAGGTTCTGTTTATTGGCCAGCCAGTAGTCGAGGGGCACAAAGCAGGGTGAGTCGGGCAGGGTGCCGGTAAAATCTTTCACCAGCACTTGCCAGCCATTGTCGACAATGCTTTTGTCTTTAAGCAGCTTTGGCATAAATAAACTCCTTGAAAGGGGCGGTGCCGATACGGCGATAGGTATCGAGAAAAGTCTCGCCCTCGATACGTTGGTCGACATAGATGCTGAGAATTCTTTCCAGTACGTCGGGTATTTCGTGAGCGTAGAAGGAGGGGCCGAGCACTTTGCCCAAAGAGGCATCGTCGAGGGCACTGCCGCCGAGCTGTATTTGATAAAACTCTTCACCCTTCTTGTCGACGCCGAGAATACCGATGTTGCCCACATGGTGGTGGCCGCAGGCATTCATGCAACCGGAGATATTGAGCTTGATATCACCCAGGTCGTAGAGGTAATCGAGGTCGTCAAAGCGGCGTTGAATCGCTTCTGCAACCGGGATGGACTTGGCGTTGGCCAGGGAGCAAAAATCGCCACCGGGGCAGCAAATCATATCGACCAGGGTGCCAATGCTGGGTGTTGCGAAGCCCAGTTGTTTCGCGGCTTGCCAAAGTTCGGGCAGGTCGCTCAATTTAACATCGCCCAGTACTAAATTCTGATGGTGAGTGACTCTAACCTCAGAGAAGGAGTAGCGATCGGCCAAATCGGCAATCGCCTCGAGCTGGCTGTCCGTGACATCGCCCGGGGCTACGCCCGTGGGTTTGAGTGACAGATGGACGGCGCAGTAGCCGGGCACTTTGTGGGCAACCACATTTCTGTCGCGCCACTTGCCGAAAGCAATTTGCTCGGCGGCTAAGGTTTGCAGGCTTGCTTCACAGCTTTGGGCATCGAGGTTTTCATAGGCCGGGCTGGTGAAGAAGTCTTTGGCGTGGGCGATGACTTCGTCAGTTAGTGTCGAAGGGCTGTCCATTTCCTGCAGCCATTCCTGTTCAACTTTCGCGGCGAAGACTTCAGCCGTCCAGGCTTTGACGAGGATTTTAATACGCGCCTTGTACTTGTTGTCGCGCCGACCATAGCGATTGTAAATCCGCAAAATCGCTTCGAGATAGGTCAGTAAATGTTTGGCGGGTAGAAAGTCTTTAATAACCTGACCAATAGCGGGGCTACGACCGAGGCCACCACCGACCAGCACTTTAAAGCCGACCTCATCATTCGCGTTTTTAAGTACCTGTAAACCAATGTCGTGAACTTGAATCGCGGCGCGATCACTTTCTGCGCCGGTCACAGCAATCTTAAACTTGCGCGGTAAGAAGGCAAATTCCGGGTGCAGGGTTGACCACTGGCGGATGATTTCACACCAGGGGCGCGGGTCTTCAATTTCATCGGCGTTAATACCGGCGAATTCATCGGAGGTCACATTGCGAATGCAGCTACCACTGCTCTGTATGCCCTGCATCTGGACAGCGGCTAACTCGGCAAGAATATCCGGTACTTCTTCCAGCTGAGGCCAGTTGAGCTGGATGTTTTGGCGGGTGGTAAAGTGGGCATAGCCCTTGTCGTACTTGCGGGTAATGTGGGCTAGGGCGCGTAGCTGGGTGGCCGAGACCATGCCGTAGGGAATGTTGATGCGCAGCATGGGCGCGAGGCGCTGTACATAGAGGCCATTTTGCAGGCGCAGAGGCAGGAATACCTCGTCGGGAATTTTGCCCGCCAGGTAATCGTCGGTCTGGCGACGATATTGAGCCACGCGTTCGCCGATCAGAGTTTTGTCGTGCTGGTCGTAAATGTACATAAAGTCTCGCTTCCTTCCCTAACTATCAGAAATCCCGAGTAATTCGAGTGTTTCCAGCGGCGTGAATGATAGCCTTCTCAAGCCCTGAGGTGAAAAACCCTTTCTTCATATTCCCGTCTAAAAAGGGCATAAGACGCCCTAGAAGAATGAGGACAGTCGCTCCTTTGGCTGTTAGAATGCAGCGCGTTTTGAATGTCTACGGGGTGCTTGAGTAAAGCGTAGGCTTGAATACCGAGGCTCTGACAAGCTCGGTTATATTTCTTAATTTATTGGGTAGTTGTGTCTGCCGAGGTTGAAAAACGATGAGTGATCAGGATAAAGCTGCGAAGAGTGATAGTTTTGTAGATGCCGTTGCCGCATTGGCCGTTATCTCGTTAGCCGTGTTAACAGCGGTTATTTTTCTTAGCAATCAATAATTCAGGGAGTCGCCAGTTTATAGAGGCTGCTCTTAAAATTGGATCTAAAGAAATTTTTTGTAAGTAAGCTGGGCGGGTTCGTTGCCCATAATGCTTCCATGCTGAAAAAGCTGATCTGAGAGGGTCGGCTTTTTTCTTGTCCCCATTTTATACTTTCGTATTATCTAAGCTCACTTACCGGTCGGCGTGGGCGGCCTTTGCATGCTATATTAGATCCTGCTTAATAAGGTTCTCAATAATGAAAGTAGCAAATAATGTCTGGCTGTTTATGCTTTGCCAGGCTTTGACCATGTCGATCCCGTCTTTTGTCATTTTCGTTGGCAGCATTATTGGCGCAACACTGGCTCCCGATCCGAGTTTGGCAACCATGCCTGTTGCCGCTTTTATACTCGGTTCTGCACTCGCCACTTTACCTGTCATTCTTGCAATGCGGCGTTTTAACCGCAAGCGAGTCTTCCTGTTCTGTGCGGCCATTGCTGGCGTTGGATGTCTATTGGCCATGTATGCACTGGAATTACAGAGCTTTTCTGCATACGTAATGGCCGTTGTTGTACTGGGTGTTGGCCTGGCGGCGGGGCAGCAGTATCGCTTTGCGGCGATGGAAAGTGTTGCTGCTGATGATGTTCCTCGGGCTGCATCTCGGGTCTTAATTGGCGGCATTGGCGCGGCCTTTTTGGGGCCAGAGCTCGCTGTTCGTGGTGAGCTGTTAACGGCAACGGCCTACCAGGGATCTTTTTCTCTGTTGATGGTGGTGACTATTGTGGCCTTTCTGGTGCTGCTTTTTTTCAATGAGGCACAAAATGATGAGCAGCAGAGTGCTGCTAAAGGCCGACCTCTACTTGAAATTCTCGCTCAGCCTGTCATTTTAGTGGCAGTTATTTCAGGCTGTGCAGGCTTCGCCATCATGAGCCTGGTGATGACATCAACCCCTTTGCACATGCATTTTGAAAATGGCCATAGCCTGGTCGATACCAAGTGGGTGATTCAAAGTCATATTGTGGCGATGTTTTTACCCTCTTTCTTTGTACCGTGGATAATCCGTCGTATTGGTGTGCAGGGCCTTTTAAACCTGGGTATTGCGGCTTTGTTAATGATGATCGTGGTGGTCTTTTCAGAGTATGCCTTTATTAATTACTGGGTGTCTTTGGTGCTACTGGGTATTGGCTGGAATTTTTTGTTTGTTGGCGGCACCACACTGCTGCCCGAGGGTTATCGCGAGTCGGAGCGTTTTAAAGTGCAGGCTTTGAATGACTTTACTATCTTCGGCATACAGGCAATTGGCGCGTTACTGGCGGGGTGGATATTGAGCACTCTGGGCTGGCAAACCTTATTACTCATTAGCCTACCAATTCTGGCATTACTGGTAGCGGCGCTGATTTACTGGCGCAAAGCAAAACAGCCGCTTGCGACGTCTTAACACAGCTCGGTTAACGCTGCTCTTTCTAAGCAGTTCGAGCAAAGTAGCTATCGTTGCTGGTAGACATAAACGGTAAAAAAACTCCGCCCTCATATTTAAATGAGGCGGAGCTTTTATTCGCAGCCTTTATTCACAGTAATCGGGCTTTCTAGCCAATCATACTGTAACCGCCGCTGGCACTGAGTACCTGGCCGGTAATATAACCCGCGACATGTTGTGACGATAAAAACACCACGGCATTGGCGACATCTTGCGGCTTGCCGATGCGCTTTAATGGCAGGGTCTTGGCTATGGCGACGAACTGCTCTTCAGTAAACATCGCATCCTTTTCTTTCCACATGCTGTTTTCACTGGTTTCGTCGGTGGTCTCGGGCACGGTGACGCCGGGACAAACGCAGTTGCAGCGAATGTTGTAGCGACCATTTTCCTTGGCAATGGTTTTCATAAAGCTGTTGGTGGCTGCTTTTAAACCGCCGTAAACCGCTTCGCGGGGCTCGCCCTGACGACTGGCATCAGAGCTGATGGAGACCATAGAACCACCACCGTTAGGTGTCATGTGGGCCAATGCTACTTTGGTGCAGTTCAGCAGCCCGACGTAGTTAATGGCGATCAGTTTCTGCCACAGCTCGGGTGTGGTTTTGGTGAAAAACATCAGGTCATCCCAGCCGACGTTGTTGACTAAGGCTTCAACCGTGCCGAAGGTCGAAGCAACAGTGTCGAAGAGGTTTTCGACACTGTCCAGATCGGTAATGTCGGTCTTAATGACCTGGGCATCGGCAGCACCGGCTTCTCTTGCCAGGGCGGCGACCTTTTCGCCACTTTCAACATCGAGATCGGCAATAGTGACCTTGGCGCCTTCTTCGGCAAATTTCAGGGCGATGGCGCGACCAATGTTAGAGGCGGCGCCGGTGACGATAACTGATCGGCCTTTTAGATCAAGATCCATAATAAAATCCTTAAAAATTAGTTGATTGCAGAATAAATGTGATTTTTATTTTACATACTTGCGAAAGTTTGGCTGACGCTTTTCAGCCAGCGCATTAACGCCTTCGCGGGATTCTTCTGAATCGTAATACAGGCGCAGAGCTTCAAGACCGAGACTGGCGATACCGCGAATGTTTTCGGTGGCGGCGTTGAAGGAACGCTTGCCAATAGAGATCGCCGTGGGGCTGCGCTGTTCGAGCTCGGCACACCAGGCATCGACTTCGGCGTCGAGCTGGTCGTTGGGTACAACCTTATTTACCAGGCCCATTTCCTGAGCTTCGACTGCGGTGTAGCGACGGCACATATACCAGATTTCTTTGGCTTTTTTGTCGCCGACAATTTGTGCCAGCAGGGCGGTACCAAAGCCGGGATCAATAGAACCCATTTTCGGGCCAACCTGACCAAACTGCGCGTCTTCACCGGCAATGGTTAAGTCGCAAATGGTCGCTAGCACGTTGCCGCCGCCAATGGCGTAACCCTGTACTTTGGCGATAACGGGCTTGGGTACATCGCGAATCACCGTGTGCAGTTCTTCAACTGGCAGGCCGATAGTACCGCGACCATCGTATTGGCCATCGTGGGAGGACTGATCGCCACCGGTGCAAAAGGCCTTTTCGCCAGTACCGGCTAAAACGATAACGCCAATGCTGTTATCCCAACCGGCTTTCTGGAAGGCGTGGATTAGCTCATCGCAGGTGACGCCGCGAAAGGCGTTATAAACCTCGGGACGATTGATGGTGATGTAGGCGGTGGCGCCCTTAACCTGGTAAATAATATCCTGATAATCCATGGTGACTTTTTACCTCTAAATTGGCGCTCTGCGCATTGGGGTGAATGTTCTTCATACGAGGCCTGCTAATGGCCGATAATCAGTGTTGTTGGTTGTAGCGATTATTGTAACGATGCTGTCTTGATGCAACGAGTTTTATTCATTGCAGCTCAAAGCCATCTTGGCTTAAACCGACTTGGACTTAAACAAGGCTCAGCTAAATTTGGGTACGCGTTTTTCTGCGAAGGCTTTTAGACCTTCACTCACCGCATCACTGCGTAGCGCGGGCGTGGCCAGATCGAGTTCCAGTGCCAGGCCCTGTTCCAGGGGCATATCTAAACCCCTGTCCGTTAACTGCTTCATCAGCGCGAGTCCGCCAGGGCTGCGTTGAGTGAGTTGCTGGCAGTAGGCGAGGGCGCTGTCGAAGAGCTTGTCATCCTCAACCACATAGTTAAGTAGACCGAAATCGAGGGCCTCTTCAGCTTTCAACCAGCGCGCACTGAGCATGAGTTCCAGGGCGCGGCGCCGGCCGATTAAGCGGGGTAGGCGCTGACTGCCACCCCAGCCGGGTATCAGGCCAAAATGGGCGTGTTGATCGCCAAGTTGGGCGCTTTTGCCAGCGAAGACCACATCGCCAGCGAGTACCAGTTCGAGCCCGCCAGCTAGCGCCAGGCCCTGCTGGGCGATAACGACGGGCAGGGGAGAGGTCTCTAGTTTGCGCAGGGTATCGAGCCCGGTTTCCAGAAAGGCGCGGATATCTTCATCACTGTCACGAAAGCCACTGACCTCTTCGAGATCGGCGCCGGTACAGAAGTTTTTGCCATTGGCGGCGATCAGTACAGCGCGGATACTGTTGTCAATTTCGAATTGATCCATCGCTTCATACAGGGCTTCGTGCAGCGCCATAGACAGGCAGTTAAATTGCTCGGGGCGGTTGAGTTTGATGATGCCAACCGCATCTTGTTGGCTTATTTCAATAAGGTCTGACATGGGTAATCTCTTTTAAATAGTGTGGTAACGCTTTGTTACTTAAGCTTTCTAAGAATTGATTAGCCGGGTTTGCCGACATAAGTACGGGCGATAACCATTTTCATAATTTGCGCGGTACCGTCGCCAATTTGCATGCCGAGCACATCGCGCAGGCGCTGTTCAAAGGGCAGCTCATCGCTGTAGCCACCGTGGCCGTGGGTCAACAGGCACTGCTGGGTAATCTCAAAGGCCAGTTTGGGTGCCCACCATTTTGCCATCGCCGCTTCTTTGGTGTGGTCTTTACCCTGGGCTTTTAGCCACAGGGCTTTCAGGCAGACCAGCCGTGCGCCTTCGAGCTGGGTTTCGGCCTCGGCGAGAGGGAAGGTGACGCCCTGATTAACAGCGAGCACTTGGCCAAAGGTTTTACGGTGCTGAATATACTCCCAGGTTTCGTCCAGGCATTTGCGGGCGAGGGCAAGGCACTGCAGACCGATAAGGGCACGACTGAAATCAAAGCCCTGCATGACCTGTACAAAGCCTTTACCCGGTTCACCAATGCGGTATTTCTCGTCAATGCGTACATCGTCAAAGAAGAGAGAACCCCGGCCCACGGATTTTTCACCAAGGTCCTCAAAGCGAGTGCGCGTAATGCCGGGGGCGGTGAGATCAACAAGAAAGGCGGAAACTCCATGGGCCTTTTCTTCAACGGTGCCTGTGCGAGCAAAAACCAGACAAAGGTCAGCTTGCTGGGCCATTGAAATAGAAGTTTTTTCGCCGTTAAGTAGATAGAAATTACCGGCCTCGCTGGTATTGAGTGTCGCTTTCAGCGAAACACCCGCAGCATCAGAACCACCGCGAGGTTCGGTGAGGCCAATACAGGCGATAGCATCACCACTGCAGATACGCGGCATAATTTCTTCAATAATCTCTGGCTGGGCATGGCTAAGAATGCAGTTGCCGACCAGTGAGGCATTGATCGGCACATAGGCAACATTCATATCACCCTCGGCAATGGCCTCTGTAATCAAGCCGGATGTCAGGGCGTCGAGCCCGCTACCGCCGTACTCCTCAGAGGCTTCTGGGGCGATGAAACCGAGTTGCCCCATTTCGCTTATCAAGGCTCGATTAAAGGTGCAGGCTTTGTCTCCGGCTTTATATTCGGGGGCGAGTTTGTCATTGGCAAAACGCCGAGCGCTATCGACGAGTGATTGTTGAAAATCAGTGAGCCCGAAATCCATGGTGAGGTCCTTAATTATTGTTTGCGTTGTACTGCTGAAGGTGCTCTGCTTGTTTCGTCTAGCTCTAATTATTGAACGATGATTTACATCATAGAAACCACTGCTGACAAGTGTCAACTTTTGCCTGGATAAGGTATATTGCCAGCCAATAACAATAACACGATGATCAATCCTCACTCGCTTAAGTATATAGAAGACACGGTAAGGACATATGGAAGGCACATGCCAGACACTGACGAATTAAGCTCAGATATTCCCCTCAAGCTGTTTTTCCGCTTATATCAGGCGATGAACCTCTCTCTGCGCAGGGCGGCTGAGGTGCTAAGTGAGTTTGATATGAGTGCCCAGCAGTGGTCCATTCTCGATTCTCTCACCCGACCCGGTTACGAACAGGGTATGACGGTTAATGGCCTGGTTGAATATTTAATGGTCAGCCGGCAGAGTCTCAATGGCGTGCTGCGGCGTATGGAAGAGTCAGGTTATATCGAGCGTGTGGTGAATCCCGATGATTTGCGCTCACGACAAATTCGTCTTACAGCCTATGGCCGGGAAGTCTGTAACAAGGTCGAGCCCAAGGTGAAAAAATTCTACCGCGATAGCGTGCGTCATATGACTGAGGAAGAGAAGGTGAACAGCCTCAACCTGCTCAATCAAATCTTGGGTAATATGCGCCAAAAGTAGCGCCTACTTCGCTTGCTTTGCTCCAGTAACCCCCTGGCACCCCCCATTTCCGGTTCTAATCAATGAATGCACCTATCGATGATGGTCAGAGGATGGCCGACGATAGTCAGTGGATGGCTCGCGCCATGGCTCTGGCACAGCGTGCTGAGTCTGCTGACGAAGTCCCCGTTGGCGCTGTGTTGGTGATTGATGGCGCGATAGTCGGTGAGGGCTGGAATTGCCCCATTGAGGGTTGTGACCCCACCGCACATGCTGAGATTCAGGCCCTGCGCTCAGCCGCTCAGGCTTGCCGTAATTATCGCCTCCCCAGATCAACCCTCTATGTCACCCTTGAACCCTGTGCCATGTGTCTCGGTGCGATGATTCACGCTCGGGTTGAACGCCTTGTCTTTGCCGCCTATGAGCCCCGAGCAGGCGCGGTGGTTAGTCAGCTGCAACTGCTAGAACAGGCGCACTTTAATCACCACATTGAATGGCTCGGTGGGGTGATGCAGGAGGAAAGCAGTGCTTTATTGAAAGCTTTCTTCCGGCGGCGCCGGGGTAAGTCTTGAAAAACAAGCGTTTAGTCTGTGATTAGATGCTGGTTTAAGGCTTGGCGGTGAGACTAACTTTATAGCGATAAAGGCAGGCGCGTGGGTGCCAGGCTTGAGGCTGATGAGGCCGGCAGTGCATCGGGTATAGCTTTGCGCTGAGCCTGTGCTATGCGCTCTTTTTCTATGTGGTGCCAGCGCAAGATGGAGTGAAAGTGGCGAATATTTTGCACGTATTGCACCGGTTCTCGGCCTCGAGCAAAACCGTGGCGCAGGGTGCTGTAGTATTTTTTCTGTTGCAGCAGCGGTAGATATTTACGGATATCTTGCCAGCGGTCAGGGTTGTCGCCGTGTCGCTCAGTCAGTACCCGGGCATCTTCTAAGTGACCGTAACCGATGTTGTAAGCGGCCAGTGCTAGCCAGGTGCGATCCGGTTCAACGATGTCTTTGGGTATGCGCTTTTTCACCCGCAAGAAATATTCGGTGCCACCGCGCAGGCTTTGTTCAGCGTCGAGACGATTGCTGACACCCATTTCCTTCGCCGTGGTCAGTGTCAGCATCATCAGGCCGCGCACCCCGGTGGGCGATTTGGCACGGGGATTCCAGTGAGATTCCTGATAGGCGATGGCGGCGAGCAGCTGCCAGTCCACCTGGTATTGTTCGGCGGTGGCTTTAAAGAGTGCCTCATAGTTGCTTAGTCGGCTTTCGATGCGATGGCGAAAAAGCTGCGAACCGCCAACGCTAAAGTTGTCGGTGTGGCCGAAAAATCTGTCCTCTAAACGCTGTAAATCGCCACTCGCCGCATAGCTAACCAGAAAGCGATTGGCGGCTTTTAATAAACTGTCATCACCGTGGGCGGGGAAAGCCCAGGCTATAGGCTCGTCCTGAGAGAGGTCGAAGGCTCGGCGGGCACGGGGATAGAGTCCACGGTTGACCGCAAAGGCGGATGAGTCGACCACGGCATAGTCGGCTTCGCCATCGTGAATCATTTGCATCAACTCAAGCATGTCACTAGCGGCAATGGCCTCCCATTGTAAGTCGGGAAATTCACTCCGTTGCAGTGCTTCGAGACGTTCTATATGAGAGCTACCTGGTAACACAATTAAGCGTCCATCAATAACATCACTCAAGTTTTTGGGGCGACGCTGACCCAATCGATAGATAAGCGTTTCACGAACGGTGGTGTAGGGCTCGGTGAAGCGAAGAAATTGCTGCCGCTCTTTGGTTGCAGTCAGACTGGCTGTTGCAAAGTGCCCCTTAGGCCCGCCCGCTGCGTTGAGTATTGCTGCCAGATCGTCCATTACGGTGAGGTCGAGCTGCACGTTGAGTTGTTGTGCAAATTGCTTGGCGAGCAGGTATTCGAAGCCGTTATCGCCCCTGGCATCGTGAAAGTAAATGGTTGGGCCAATCATCGAAATAACCCGTAATACGCCCTTATCGAGCACCGATTCCAGTGTCGTCGCTGTACGGCTGGTACTCAAGGTGAAACAAAGTCCGCAGATCACGAGCATCAAAGCAAGGCGATGGAGAGGACGTTTCATGCGGATTAATACAAAATTCATTACAGCGTTGGTCTTTGACCCTATAAGGCAAACTGGGATGTTTCAGTAATTCTAGCACCTTGCCAATGGGCTTAGCTTGTCTACTCCAGTCACAGTGACCAGATCGACGTTGTGGCGAAAAAGGCGCCAGTATGTTTGTCACAGGTCGCACTACTTATACCCGATTAGAGGCCAGGGTTTACAGCTATAAATTTATCTTGGTAAGCGTTTCAGACAGCGCCGATATTGTGACCATCAAGTCGAGAATAGTCATTGTATGTTGCTGGGCGGGCACTTACTCTGCTTGCTTAATAATTTCAGTATTGGGAGCTGATGTGGATTTTAATATTTCTGAAGAACAAGCCATGATTCATGAGTATGGCAAGAGTCTCAGTAAGACCTATGACCGCGCCTACTGGATGGAAAATGCGGCCATTCACCGCTTCCCCGAAGAAATGTATCAGCAAGTTGCCGATGATGGTTTTCTCGGTACCATGGTACCCGAAGCCTTTGGTGGTGCTGGTTTGGGTATGCTTGAAATGCTCTTGTTTCAAGAGGGCATTGCCAACGAGGGTATACCTCTACTCAGCCTGGTGGTCGGTGCCTGTATGACCATGTCCGTGCTTGCAGAACACGGCAGCGATAAACAGCGCAATAATTATCTACCCGCGGCCTGCAAGGGCGATATCCGTTTTTGCTTTGCGATTACCGAGGCCAATGCCGGTACTAACACGATCAATATTGGCACCCTGGCTAAAGCGACAAGTACTGGTGGCTATAAGCTCAATGGCAATAAGACTTACATTACCGATGCCGCCGAGTCCGACTATGCTCTGGTGGTAGCGCGCACCACACCCTTGAGTGAAACCAAACGCAAAACCGACGGTTTTACCCTGTTTATTGTGCCGACCAAGGCAAAGGGTGTCGAAATGCAGCCCATCCCCGTGAGCATTGCCCTGCCAGAACTACAGTACCAAGTGTTTTTTGATGAGGTTGAACTGGGGCCGGAGAACGTACTCGGCGAAGTGGGTAAGGGCTTTAATATACTCTTTGACTCGCTCAATCCCGAGCGGATACTCGGTGGTGCCATTTGTACTGGCATTGGTCGCTTTGCTATGGACAAAGCCGTCGCCTATGCTAATGACCGGGTGGTGTTTGATGGCCCCATCGGCGCTTACCAGGCTTTGCAACATCCATTGGCAATAGCAAAAACTGAAATCGAAATGGCATCGCTAATGGCGCGCAAAGCGGCCTGGTTATTTGACAAAGCTGAGCCCTGCGGTGCGGAGGCAAACAATACGGTATTTTTGATCTCTACCCACTGGTGCGCTTGACCAAAACGGCACCCATTAATAATGAAATGATCCACAATTATATTGCTGAACACGTGATGGGCTTGCCGCGTTCGTACTAGCTTTCGCGAACAGCAGCTCAAACTAAGTCACCCACCGAGCGGAGTGTAGACGATGGATTTTTCCCTTTCCGAAGAACAGCAAATGATCTATGGCTATGGCGCTAATTTAGCCAAAACCTTTGATCGTAAGCACTGGCTGGAATACGCTGAAAAGGCGCGCTTTCCCACCGATATGTATCAGCAAGTCGCCCAGGATGGTTTTGTTGGCGTCATGGTGCCCGAGGCCTACGGTGGTGCAGGCCTTGGCATGATGGAAATGGGGCTATTGAATGAAGGCCTTTCAGAGCAGGGAATCCCGCTACTCAGCTTGGTGATTGGCGCGACCATGGGTTTGAGCCTGATTTCAAGCTTTGGCACTGAAGAACAAAAGCAGCAGTATTTGCCCGATGCCTGTAGCGGTAAAACCCGCTTTTGCTTTGCCATCACCGAACCCAATGCCGGCACTAACACCATCAAAACCAACACTATCGCCAAAGCAACAAGTAATGGCCGTTTTAAAATTAATGGCGGCAAGACTTATATCACGGATGCCGCTGAGTCTGACTACATGCTCTTGGTCACACGGACCACGCCCCATACCGAAGTTGAACGCAGTACCGACGGTTTCACCCTGTTTATTGTACCCACCAAGGCCAAGGGTATTGAAATGCAGCCTATTCCAGTGAGTATTAAAATCCCGGAAGTGCAGTATCAGGTGTTTTTTGATGATGTTGATGTCGGCCCTGAGCATGTGCTCGGCGAAGTGGGTAAGGGCTTTCGCGTACTGTTTGATGCCCTCAACCCCGAGCGTATTTTGGTCGGCTTTATCTGTGCCGGTCTGGGTCGTTATGCCATGGGGCGAGCCGTCGAATATGCCAATGAACGTGTGGTTTTTAACGGCCCCATCGGTGCTTATCAGGCTTTACAGCATCCCCTCGCGAAGGCGAAAACAGAAATTGAACTGGCCAGTTTAATGGCGAAAAAAGCCGCCTGGCTATTTGATAAAGGCGAGCCCTGCGGTGGCGAATCCAATATGGCCAAGTTTGCCGCTGCCGAAGCTTCCTGTAATGCTATCGATGCCTCGCTACAATGTTTTGGCGGTAATGGTTTTACGACGGAATACGGTATTTTTGACCTTTACCCTATGGCGCGATTACTGAAAACAATCCCGCTGAATAACGAAATGGTACTTAACTACGTCGCCGAATATGTGCTTGGCTTACCCCGTAGTTATTGATTGCTAAAAAAGACATCGTCCCACCACTGGAGATTTGATCAATGGATTTTAATTTATCCGACGAACATAAAATGATTTATGAGTACGGCAATAGCCTTGCGAAAACCTATGACCGTAAATATTGGATGGAATGTGCCGAGCGCCGCGCCTTTCCTAAAGAAATGTACCAGCAGTCTGCGGCCGATGGTTTTGTCGGCACCATGGCACCCGAAGCCTACGGTGGTGCTGGCCTGGGCATGCTTGAAATGGAGTTGTTTACCGAGGGTTTGGCCAACAATGGCATCCCGCTTTTAACCTATGTTGTCGGCTCCGTTATGTCTCTCGGCCCGATAGGTGACCATGGCAGCGAAGAGCAAAAACAGCGCTACCTGCCCGATGCCTGCGCGGGTAAAACACGCTTTTGTTTTGCCATTACCGAGGCCGATGCCGGTACCAATACCATGCAGGCAAAGACCTTCGCGACCAAAACGGCGGACGGCCGTTTTAAGCTCAATGGCAATAAAACGTTTATTACCGACTGGGTTGAATCCGACTACGCCCTGGTGGTCTCGCGCACCACCAGCCTTGCCGATGCCAACAAAAAGACTGAAGGCTTCACCCTGTTTATCGTCGACACCAAGGCCAAGGGCATAGAAGCCCAGCCGATTCCGGTCAGTGTGCCGCTGCCGGAAATGCAATATCAGGTCTTCTTTGATGATGTCGACCTCGGCCCCGAAGATGTACTGGGTGAAGTCGACAAGGGTTTTGAAATTCTTTTTGAATGCCTTAACCCCGAGCGCATAATGGTCGGCGCTATTGGTGCTGGGCTCGGCCGTTTTGCCATGGATAAAGCCGTGGAATACGCCAATGACAGAGTGGTTTTTAAAGGCCCCATCGGTGCCTATCAAGCCCTGCAACACCCATTGGCCAAAGCTAAAACCGAAATTGAAATGGCTTCGTTAATGACCCGCAAAGCCGCCTGGCTATTTGATAAAGGCGAACACTGCGGCGCTGAAGCCAATATGTCCAAGTGTGCGGCGGCTGAGGCGTCGATTCATGCGGTTGATGCCTCTCTGCAATGTTTTGGCGGTAACGGTTTTACCAAGGAATACGGTATTTTTGATATTTACCCCATGGTGCGTCTGTTTAAAACAGCGCCATTAAATAATGAAATGGTGCTCAACTATATTGGCGAGCACGTGATGGGCTTGCCGCGTTCATATTAAAGGAAGCAGACGGCTATTTTTTTATTCGTATTTTTTATTTGTACTTCTTATTCGTAATACGCGACTAACCAAGAGATAAAGTTTTATGGATTTCTCCCTTAGCGACGAACAAAACATGATTTATGACTACGGCCAAAGTTTGGTTAAGTCTTACGATCGTAAGTACTGGATGGAGTGTGCAGACGCCGGCCGTTTCCCGGAAGAAATGTACAAGCAAGTCGCGGCGGATGGTTTTGTCGGCACTATGGTGCCCGAAGCCTACGGCGGCGCTGGTTTAGGCCTGATTGAAATGGATCTGTTTCTAGAGGGTTTATCCAACCAGGGAATCCCACTGTTAAGTCTGGTGATCGGTGCGACCATGTCCATGGCACCCATTGGTGACCACGGCACCGAAGAGCAAAAACAGCAGTACTTGCCCGATGCCTGCTCTGGTAAAACCCGCTTTTGTTTTGCCATCACCGAGCCGGGTGCCGGTACCAACACCATTAAAGCGACTACCATCGCCAAACAAACCCCCGATGGCCGCTTTAAATTAAATGGTAATAAAACCTATATTACCGACTTCGCTGAATCCGATTACGCCCTCGTTGTTGCGCGTACCACACCCCATACCGAGGTCGAGCGTAAAACAGATGGCTTCACACTTTTTATTGTCGATACCAAAGCGAAGGGTGTTACGGCCAATCAAATACCGGTAAGTATTCCCATTCCCGAATTGCAATACGAAGTGTTTTTTGACGATGTCGAGCTGGGGCCAGAGCATGTGCTCGGCGAAGTCGGCAAGGGCTTTAATATTCTTTTTGAATCGCTCAACCCCGAACGTGTTTTGGTGGGTGCCATTTGTACCGGTGTTGGCCGCTATGCCATGGACAGAGCTGTTGAATACGCCAACGACCGCGTGGTGTTTAACGGCCCCATCGGTGCCTACCAGGCTTTGCAGCACCCGCTAGCAAAAGCGAAAACCGAAATTGAACTGGCTTCATTAATGACCCGTAAAGCGGCCTGGTTATTTGATCGCGGTGAAGCCTGTGGTGGTGAATCGAATATGGCGAAATACGCTGCAGCAGAAGCCGCTTTACATGCTGTCGATGCGTCATTGCAATGTTTTGGCGGTAATGGTTTTACTAAAGAGTACGGTATTTTTGATATTTACCCCATGGTGCGCCTGTTTAAAACGGCACCCTTAAATAGCGAAATGATCCTTAATTATATTGGTGAATATGTGCTCGGTTTACCGCGCTCCTATTAACAGCATTTTAAATACCGTCGGCATTGACTGCGGCGTTCAATTGGGGCCAGTGCTCCAGATTAGCCTTAAATAGTGGAGTGAATGATGGACTTTAATCTCAGCGAAGAACAACAAATGATTTACGAGTACGGTACAAATCTCGCCAAAGATTTCGACCGTAAATATTGGACAGATTGTGCTGAGCGCCGCGAGTTCCCCACGGCCATGTATAAAAAAGTAGCCGATGATGGCTTTGTCGGCCTTATGGTGCCCGAAGCCTACGGTGGCGCGGGCCTGGGCATGACAGAAATGGTGCTCTTTCAGGAGGGCTTGTCGAACCAGGGCATCCCCTTGCTGAGCCTGGTTGTTGGCGCAACCATGTCCCTTGGCCCTATTGGTGAGCACGGTACAGAAGAGCAAAAACAAAAGTATTTACCGGCTGGTTGTCGTGGTGATATTCGCTTTTGCTTTGCCATTACCGAGCCGACTGCCGGCACCAATACCATGAAAACTAACACCATGATCAGAGAAACCGGTGATGGTCGCTATAAATTAAATGGTGCCAAAACCTTCATCACCGATGCCGGTGGTTCCGACTACATGCTGGTAGTCAGCCGTAATCAGGCCTTTGATGAGGTTGACCGTAAGACTGACGGCTTTACCATTTTAATTGTCGACAGAAATGCCCCCGGCGTTTCCGTTCAGCCGATTGATGTCAGTATTCCCATTCCCGAATGGCAATATCAG
>CAYWXW010000019.1:0-13947 GCA_964462265.1 uncultured Porticoccaceae bacterium
AGCACACGAAGAACACAACGCTCACGATGGCCCCGATTTGCGTAGTCTCCACCCGCTCATTTCGTGGGTTCAGGCGGGAAATTGGTATGAAATTTCTGACAGTTTCGTACCGACCTACGGGGCGGAGCTTTTACCCTGCCCGGTATGTTGCAGCCCGGAATCCTTCGTACTCAGAGTACGCGGTAGCAGTATGGAACCCAAATTTCACGAGGGTGACTTGATCTTCGTTGACCCAAATGCCTCAGCAGACCACGGAAAGTATGTGGTTGTTCGCCTCGATGAATCCAACGAGGCAACCTTTAAACAACTGATTATTGAAGAAGGCAAGCAGTACCTGAAAGCGCTTAACCCTGACTGGCCAAATCGCATCATTGAAGTTGATGAAGAAGCCACAATCTGCGGCGTTATCGTCTTTAAGGGGGAAGTGGTCTGAACTGCCCCCGCCTGCTCAGAAAGTGAGCAAGAACAATCCCAACCAGGGGCTAAATCTCAGGTGATTGTCGCGGGTGACATGCTGTCACGACCGGTCACCCTACTCCGATCCACCCTTACCACCGAATGATCCGGCAAGGTATTTATCACTTTGCTAAACATTCTCTTTTGCCAAAATGATTTGCACGATGCTAATGTTCAGGTATCGCAGCCCCACAACTCTGAGAGGCGCAGTCAGGGGTAAGAGAGAATATCAATGGATGCTGGAAGCCTAAACCGACCAAGTAAGATGCTGATCAATCGAAGAACATTGCTGGCGATGATTCCGCTTTCAGATCGCGCCATCTTCAATATGGAAAAACGTGGAGATTTTCCCCGACGAATCGTACTGACGAGCCGCAATGTAGCTTGGGACTTAGCCGAGGTGGAGGATTGGATTGAAGCGCGAAAACGCACTGACGACCAAGCGCACCGCCCTGGATTTACTGCCGGTTCACGTTAGTCCACTCGTCAATCATATCCGCCCAATCTTGTAACATCTCAACCCGCTGCTCTCGGTACTCTGCTTTGTTGTAGATCGCCCGCACACCTTTCTGTTCGTGGGCAAGACACTTTTCAATCCAGTCCGTGTTATACCCGGACTCGTGCAGTAGCGTGCTGGCGGTGCGACGCAGGTCGTGCGGGCCGAATTTGCTGAGCTGTTTGCCGTCTTTCTGGGCCGCCTGATACGTCAATGCCAGAACGCGGTTCAAGGTTGCAGCGCTCATCGGGATGTCTGAGTCATAGCGCGAGGGGAGCACAAATTCGGATCCACCTGCAAAGGTCTTCAATGCGATAAAGATGTCCAGAGCCTGACGTGACAGAAACACCAAGTGCGGGTTTCTACGCTTCATGCGCTCTTTCGGTATAGTCCAAAGAGCCTCGCTGAAATTGATCTCCGACCAGGTAGCGTTAGACAGCTCGGACTTTCTCACCATGGTCAGCAACAGCAGTTTTATCGCGGCTCTATATTGCGGCGACGTCCCGACTCGATCCATATACCGATACATCAGACCAATTTCGGCAGGACTCAATGCCCGATCGCGCGGCTCGAATCTGGCGATACTGGTAGGGCGAACCAGTTCCGCCGGGTTCTCTACTTTCTGCCCGCGCTCAATCGCCCAACGAAAGACCTGTAACACCACTTCACGAGCATGAACTGCTGTTGCTGGAGCACCTCTTTCCACGATGGAATCAGTCACTGCACGGAGATCCTCATGGGTAATCTCAGACAATTTTTGATTGCCAAAGCGCTTTTTCAACTCACGGTTGTAGACTGACTTACGCATGTCACGTGTGGAATCAGCCATCTGATAACCACGCATCCACTTTTCCGCCCACGCCCCGAATGTTTCAGCATCCTTCACCCGCGCCTTGTCGCGAGCCTTCTCTCTGGCCGGAGACTTGCCGGCGGTAATCATTTTTTTTGCTTCGCTCAGTCGTTCGCGAGCTTCAGCGAGCGTAATGCCACCAGTGCCATACCGACCAATCGTCAATGTCTCCTGGCGACCGCTGATGGAATAGTTGTGCCTGAATGAGATTGTCCCTGCTGGCGTAACTGCTACGTAAAGCCCATCGCGGTCATTGACCTTGTAGAGTTTGTCTTTAGGTTTCAGGTTGCGAAGCTTGGTATCAGTCAGCATGGGGATTCTCTCTAGCACGTTCTAAATACCATGATCAAACATGGCAGTTATTTCGATTATTTATCCTTTAATATCAATAGCTTGATTATTTCTCATACCATGACCAGGTTAAGAATCATGGTATGGTATTTCTTTGAAGCCGTGGTATTAGGTCGGACAATACCATCAAACATACCATTAAAAAAGTCTGCTTGGTGGCGCTAGAGAGTGCCTGTCAGTGCCAGGCATATAAATAAAAAACCCATCTATTACAATGGGTTATGTTTAATTTACTGCTTGTAGGTACCAGCCAGTGCCAGACGCGGAATCATTCCCACTCAATGGTCGCCGGGGGCTTGCTAGAAATATCATAGGCGACTCGGGAAATTCCCGAAATCTCATTAATAATGCGACCGGAAACCAGTTCGAGAAAGTCATAGGGTAAATGTGCCCAACGCGCTGTCATAAAGTCGATGGTTTCAACTGCGCGCAGTGATACCACGTATTCATAGCGCCGGGCATCGCCCACCACGCCCACAGACTTAACCGGCAGGAAGACGACAAAGGCCTGACTCGTTTTATGGTAGAGGTCGGCACGGTAGAGTTCTTCAATAAAAATCGCATCGGCTTCACGCAGTAAGTCGGCGAATTCTTTCTTCACTTCACCCAGGATGCGCACGCCCAGGCCGGGGCCGGGGAAGGGGTGGCGATAGACCATGTCGTAGGGCAGGCCCAGCTCGAGGCCAATTTTTCTGACCTCATCTTTAAACAATTCGCGTAGTGGTTCGACCAGTTTTAAGTTCATATCGTCGGGTAAACCACCGACATTGTGATGGGATTTAATGACGTGAGACTTGCCGGTTTTCGAGGCTGCCGATTCAATGACGTCGGGGTAAATAGTGCCCTGTGCAAGCCAGTTAACATCTTTTAAGCGAGTGGCTTCGCGGTCAAAAATATTAATAAAAGTATTACCAATAATTTTACGTTTTTTCTCCGGATCACTTTCGCCAACTAGCGCATCGAGAAATTCATCCTCGGCATCGACACGAATCACCTTCACCCCCATGTTGCGGGCGAACATATCCATCACCTGCTCGCCCTCGTTTTTGCGCAGCAGGCCGTTGTCGACAAACACGCAGGTCAACTGGTCGCCAATGGCACGGTGCAACAGTGCTGCCACCACAGAGGAGTCAACACCGCCCGACAAACCGAGCAGCACTTTTTCATTGCCCACGGTTGCGCGCACTCGCGCTATGGCGTCGTCGATAATATTAGCCGGTGTCCACAGGGTTTCACAGCCGCATATATCGATAATAAAGTGGGCGAAAATACGCTGCCCCTGCAGGGTGTGGGTCACTTCGGGGTGAAATTGTAGGCCGTAGCAGCGACGCTCGGGGTCATACATGCCGGCAATGGGGCAAGAGTCCGTCGAGGCCAACAACTGGAAGCCCTCGGGCATGGCAGTGACTTTATCGCCGTGGCTCATCCACACATCGAGCTGGGCGCTGCCATCATCGGTATTAATATGGTCGCTAATATCACGCAGTAAGGTACTGTCGCCGCTGACATCCACCTTGGCATAACCGAACTCGTGAACATCGGATGACAATACCTCGCCACCCAACTGGGTCGCCATAGTCTGCATGCCGTAACAAATGCCTAGCACGGGTACACCAAATTCAAACACCAGGTCATCAGCCCGGGGGGCCTCGCCTTCGGTGACTGACTCGGGGCCACCGGAAAGAATAATGCCCACAGGGTTAAATTCGCGCAGCTCATCGGCGCTCATGTCATAGGCGCGAACCTCACAGTAAACCCCGGCTTCCCTCACCTGGCGTGCAATTAACTGGGTGTACTGTGAGCCAAAGTCGAGGATCAATAGTTTGGCCGTGTGGAGATTTGCGCTCATGGGTTTTCCTTCAATACTAAAGCGGAGCTTGTTGCATGGCAGTTAATGGGTAACATCCGCTTGTGGTCAATAAAAAACGGAGCCTATTGGCCCCGTATTTTTCAAGTTTTTACGCTACGGCTATGGCTCTGAATGACTTCAGCCGCCACTCACCGGATAGTTCGGCGCCTCTTTGGTGATGCTGACATCGTGCACATGGCTCTCACCCATGCCGGCGCTGGTGACCCGAACAAACTCGGGGCGCGTGCGCATTGTTTCGATATCGGGGCTGCCGGTATAACCCATTGATGAACGTAGGCCGCCCATCATTTGGTGAATAATCACCGACACCGGGCCTTTGTACGGCACGCGACCCTCAATGCCTTCGGGTACGAGTTTTTCAGCACCCGCCGAGGCATCCTGAAAATAACGGTCACTCGAACCCTGCACCTGAGCCATTGCACCCAATGAACCCATGCCGCGATAAGCTTTATAGGTTCTGCCCTGATAGAGCTCAATCTCGCCCGGCGCCTCTTCGGTGCCGGCAAACATAGAGCCGACCATAATCACATTCGCACCAGCGACGACCGCCTTGCAGATATCACCCGAGTAGCGAATACCACCGTCGGCAATCACCGGTATATCGCGCCCTTTGAGGGCCTCAACCACATTGGCAATGGCCGATACCTGGGGCACTCCGACTCCGGTAACAATGCGTGTTGTACAAATTGAACCCGGACCAATACCTACTTTGACGCCATCGGCACCGGCCTCAGCCAAGGCAATAGCGGCTTCAGCCGAGGCAATATTGCCACCAATGACCTGCACATCAGGGAATTTGGTTTTAATGGCGCGAACACGATCGAGAACATTTCTGGAATGGCCGTGGGCGGTATCGACCACCAGTACGTCGACCCCAGCATTTACCAGAGCTTCAACACGGGCGTCAGTATCAACGCCAGTACCCACTGAAGCACCAACCCGCAAACGGCCCTGATCATCTTTACAGGCGTTGGGGTAGCGCGCTGCTTTATCAATATCTTTAACGGTAATCAGACCCTTCAGGTCGAAATTTTCGTTAACCACCAAAATTCTTTCAATGCGGTATTTGTGCAGTAAGCGCTTCACTTCGTCAGAGTGCTCACCTTCCTGCACGGTGACCAAACGTTTTTTCGGGGTCATCACGGTTGACACGGTAGCATCGAGGTCGTTCTCAAAACGCACATCGCGGCGCGTGACAATACCCAGTAACTCACCATTTTCGACCACTGGCACACCCGAAATATTGTGCTCCTGCGTCAAGGCAACCAGCGTACGAATACTGGCATCGCCACGAATGGTGATGGGATCTTTCACCACGCCACTTTCAAACTTTTTCACCGCCCGCACTTCCAGCGCCTGCTCGGCGATAGTGAGGTTTTTATGGACGATGCCAATGCCGCCCTCCTGAGCCAGGGCAATGGCGAGGCGAGATTCGGTAACGGTATCCATAGCAGCGGAGACGAGGGGGATATTGAGGGTAATGCCCCGCGTCAAACGGGTTTTCAGGCTGACGTCAGTCGCTACCACCTCGGAGTATCCGGGGATGAGTAGAACGTCGTCGAAGGTCAGTGCTTCCTGAGAAATTCGCAGCATAAAGCTTGATTCCAAGGTCGGTGGAAGTGAGGAAGCAGCGCATTATATCGTGCGTAACCCGCTGGGTAAACGGCCAATCCGCCCTCTCTTATCTACTAAGGACACCGCGTTCAGCACCCATGCTAAAGTCAAAACATTAACCTTCAACTCCGTTGTTGCTCTACAAAGGCGAGACTTTTATCTACAATCCAGCCATGGAAAAAAGCCTCTCGACCAATACCTCTACCAGCATTGCCACAGGGCCTGAAAAACAGATCTTTAGCGTCAGCCAACTCAACCGGCGCGCCCGGCAATTACTCGAAACCCACCTGTCTCTGCTCTGGGTCGATGGCGAGGTCAGCAATTTGTCGCGCCCCGCCTCCGGGCACTGGTATTTCACCCTGAAAGACGACAAGGCTCAAATCCGTTGTGCGATGTTTCGCAATCGCAATCGGGCGGTCAAATTTAAACTTGAGAATGGCCAGCAAATTCTCATTCGCGGCCGCGTTGGGCTCTACGAAAACAGGGGTGATTACCAACTTATTGCCGAGCATATAGAACCCGCCGGCCTCGGTGAGCTGCAGCGTCGCTTTGAACTGTTGAAGGACAAACTCGCCGAACAGGGGCTTTTTGATGCCTCGCGCAAAAGAGAGCTGCCTTTATTTCCCAGGCACCTGGGCATTATTACCTCGCCCACTGGCGCGGCACTGCGCGATATTCTCCATGTACTCAAGCGCCGCTTCCCATTGCTACCGGTCACCATTTATCCCTGCGCAGTACAGGGCAATGCCAGCGTGGGTGAAATTGTTCGCGCAGTGCAAAAGGCCAACCAGCACGGCGAATGTGATCTGTTAATTGTCAGTCGCGGCGGCGGCTCCATTGAAGACCTGTGGTCATTTAATGAAGAGGCTGTCGCCCTGGCGATTGCCGCCAGTAAGATACCCATTATCTGCGGCGTCGGCCACGAGACCGACACAACCATCGCCGACTTTGTCGCCGACGCCCGCGCCCCCACACCCTCGGCTGCGGCCGAAATGGCCAGCCCCGACGGGGATGAATTACTGCAAAACCTGCAGGCCTATGACAACTGGTTTCACCAGCGGGCGAAGCTCACGCTATTCAATGCCGCCCAACAACTCAATGGTCTGCACAAACGCCTGCGCCACCCCAGCGATATTATTAACACCCATAGCCAGCATCTCGATCATCTCGAAATTCGTTTGCACAAAGCGATGGAGCGCTGCCTGCACAACTTGCAGTCGCGCTTGCAACAGGCGCAAACCCGGCATCAGGCACAGACGCCACAACTGCGGCTGTCAAAACTGGCGCTACAAGTGGGCTTTCTTGAGGACAGGCTTTCTGGCGCTATGGAAAAAACGCTGGAAGACAGACGCCAGGGCATGTCATCTGCCATCGCATTACTACAGGCGGTTAGTCCCCTCAACACCCTAGAAAGAGGTTATGCCATCGTGCAAAATAAGCGCGGACAGGTTATCAGCCATATTGCCAACAGCCACGAAAATGACAAAGTGGCAGTGACACTGAGTGATGGTATCTTGCATTGCCTTGTTGAGACCGTCGCTGAAGGTGTAGAACAAACACCGAGTAAAGAACATTAATTGCAGAACATGAACAACAAAACACTCACGACAAAGTAAAAAGACCAGAGACCAGCACTATGCCCATGACTGCCCGTTCACGATTGAGCCTTAAAATACCGGCAATTTTGTTATTTTCAGCATTGCTTTTACCACTAAGCGCGAGCGCAGCTACGCAAGTGTCAGCACCCGAACCGGCTATGCCAATAGAAAAACAAGGCATATGGGATTTAACCGAACTCTATCCTGACGACACAAGCTGGGAGCAAGATAAGACTAAAATACCCGAACAACTCGCTAGCCTCGAAAGTTGCCAGGGCAAACTTGGCAGCAGTGCCAAGCGGCTTTCAAGCTGCCTGACTCTTAATTCAGACACTTACCGCAACCTGGCGCGGCTTTACACCTACAGTTTTCTCAATAAAGACACCGACCTCGGCAATTCACAACGCCGCGAGCAACACGCGCTGATCGAAAATTTAATGACCCGCTACGCTGAGAGCAGCAGCTTTATCGCCCCCGAGCTACTCGCCGTTGGTGAACGGCGGCTGGAAAAGTTTTTAAACACCAATAACTTTTTTAGCGCTAATGATTCATTGCAAGATTACGACTTTTTTATTCGCAATATTCTCCGCCAATCGCCCCACGTACTCTCAGAAAATGAAGAAAAACTATTAGCCGCTGCGGGCAGCCCCCTCGCCACCGCGGCGGAGACCTACAGCATACTCACCAATGCTGAAATCCCCTGGCCCGAGCTGGCTCTGCCCGATGGACAAAGCATCACACTCAACCCCGCCGCCTACACGCGCTATCGTAGCGACCCGAGCCGAGAGCTGCGTAAAGAGGTGTTTGATCAGTTCTTTGGCAGCTACCAAAATTACGCCCAAACCCTCGCCGTCACCTTAGAGGGTCAAATAAAAGCCCATGTTTTTGAAGCCAAAGCCCGCAACTATTCATCGCCTCTTGAACAAGCATTGGCGACCGACAATATTCCCCAGCAAGTCTATCTATCACTGGTATCCACAGTGAATGAAAACCTCAGCTCACTGCACCGCTACCTGGCCTTACGTGCCAAATTAATGGGCATTGAAGACCCCGGCTACTACGACGTTTACCCCCCGGTTAGCGCCATCGACAAACCCTACTCACTTTCTGTATCCCAGCAGCAACTCACCCTGGCCCTGGCACCGCTAGGCGAGGACTACCAAAACATACAGCAGCAAGCCGCAATGCAGAGCTGGGTGCACGCCTACCCCGCACCGGGTAAACGCAGCGGCGCTTATATGATGGGCGCGGCCTATGACGTGCACCCCTATATACTGCTCAACCACAACGATGATTTTGAGTCCCTATCGACCTATGCCCACGAGTGGGGCCACGCCATGCACTCCCTGCTGGCCAATAAAAACCAGCCCTTTGCTAAAGCCGAATACGCCACCTTCATCGCCGAAATTGCCTCGACCAGCCATGAAGTTCTACTGATGGATTACCTGCAGGATAATGCCAGTAGCAAAGAGGAAAAGTTATTTTATTTACTGCAAGAATTACAAAGTTTACGCGGCACTTTTTTTCGCCAGACACAATTCGCCGAATTTGAATTGGCCATTCATCAGCGGGTTGAAAATGGCGAAGCCTTATCCGCCGACACCCTCAACGCTCTTTATGGCGACCTGCTAAAACGCTACTACGGCCACGTCGAAGGCGTGATGAACATCGACCATCAATACACGGTAGAGTGGGCCTATATTCCCCACTTTTATCGCAATTTTTATGTCTACCAATACGCCACCTCAATTTCAGCGGCTTATTATTTAATGGAAAAAGTGCAGAACGGCGGCGAGAAAGAAAGGGATAATTACTTGTCGATATTGCGCGCTGGTGGCTCTGACTACCCCTACGATATTCTGAAAAAGGCCGGGGTTGATATGGCTTCGTCAGAGGTTTATGCAGCGGTTATTCGACGTTTTGAGCGGGTGATGGATGAGATAGAGGGGCTTTCCCCCTGAGTGTTATATCAAACTCTAACGGCAGCTAAAACCTTTGCTAGGACCTGGCCTTATTGGCCAGCCATTTTCCCGTTAAATTCACAATCGAAGTTATTATTAGTAATATGACAATGGGTAGATAAGCCATACCAATAGAAAAGCCGGTTATAATCCAAAAAATTAGGATTAAAAATAAAGAAGAAACCAAAACTATACTTCTTAATGTAAACGCCGCCCAAATAGCTAGAAAGACAATCGCAACAGGCACTAGCAACGGAACCACACCAAAACCAGAAACTTCTGAAAACTTTTTAAAACGAACAACATTCTTCTCGATGACAGCCCCATTTATAGAATCAACTGTCTCGACCCCCCTATATTCTATAGGGCTCACCCAGATTTCATAGCCTGTCCAGATGCAAAGAATGAACGCCGTGAGTACTATTAGTTTTGAAAGCTTAATCAGATACATTTCACCAGGCCTCTGCCAAACATTTCAAAATACTGACTAGGCATCACCAAGCTCAAGCCGCCAGAAAAACCGTTTAAGTACTACCTTGAAGGCCTATCTTTCTTCCCACGCATTAAATGCCGCTTCTTACCCGTCTCCTTGGCACTGATTTTTTTGCGCCCGGCATAGGGGTTGTCACCAGAGCGCAGTTCTATGCGTATCGGTGTGCCGTGTAAGTCGAGGGCGCGGCGAAAGGTTTTTTCGAGAAAGCGCTTGTAGTGAGCGGGCACAGATTCGGTCTGGGTGCCGTGAATGACAATCACCGGCGGATTGCGCCCACCGGCGTGGGCATAGCGCAATTTAATACGGCGGCCGTTGACCAGAGGTGGGGCGTGGTCGCTGACGGCATCTTCAAGTACCTGGGTGAGGCGATTGGTACTCAGGCTGTCTGTTGCCGAGTGATAGGCTTTTTCCACGGACTTATAAAGATGGCCAACGCCGGTGCCGTGCAGGGCTGAAATAAAGTGGATGTCGGCAAATTCGGCAAAGCGTAAGCGGCGCTTGAGTTCTTTTTTCAGCCACTCCCGCTCGCCCTCTTCCAGGCCGTCCCATTTATTGATTGCAACCACCAGAGCTCTGCCGGCGTCGATAGCGGCGCCCATTAAATGCATGTCCTGGTCGACCAGGCCTTCGTGGGCATCGATTAATAAAATCACCACATTGGCATCGTCAATGGCCTGCAGGGTTTTGACGATGGAGAATTTTTCGACGCTTAACGAGACGTTTTTACGACGCCGTACACCGGCGGTGTCAATCAATGTGTACTGCTTACCATTGCGCTCGTATTCAATATAAATACTGTCACGGGTGGTGCCCGGTTCGTCGTAAACCACCACACGCTGTTCACCGAGCAGACGATTAACCAGGGTCGATTTGCCGACATTGGGGCGCCCGACCACGGCCATTTTAATACCGGTGGCGAGTTTGTTATTGCCTTCGGCGTCTTTGGGAAAGCGCGCCAGGGCTTTCTCCATTAAGGTTTTGACACCGCGACCGTGGGTCGCCGTGGTTGGATGTACTTCACCGATGCCTAAGCGGTAAAAATCCGCCAGGGCAACATCGGGATCGACACCGTCAATTTTATTCACCACCAGCAGTACCGGCAGTTCTTTTTGCCGCAGGCGTCGGGCGATGGCTTCATCAACCGGCGTCAAGCCATCGCGGGCGTCGACGATGAAGAAAATCAGATCGGCTTCCTCCATCGCCAGTTCTGACTGGCGCGCCATGACCGAGTCAATGCCCTCTTCTTCGCCGGTAATACCACCGGTATCGACCACCATGTAGCGCTGCTCGTCGATCACACCCTCGCCAAATTTGCGGTCGCGGGTGAGGCCGGAGTAGTTGGCCACCAGCGCATCCCGGCTGCGAGTGAGTCGATTAAACAGGGTGGACTTGCCCACATTGGGACGTCCGACAAGAGCGATTACAGGTAACATAGACCGTGACTTTCAGAAAAATAAAACGGGCTCAGAAACAAAAGAAGAAGCCCGGATTATTCAACCCAGGCTCTGTTTCTGACTAAAGGGGCGGTATTTTACACGAATTGTTGATGCCGTACGGCACAGTAAATATTGCCGCCTATTTGCTGTAGATTTATCGTGCCATGAGCTACTTGCTGATCTACTTGACGATCAACTGATAGGCCGTAAGGTCGTCGTCCTTGTCCTGTACGAAAAGAGTCGTGCCATCGGTGACCATGCCTACCGCCACACCATCGCCGTCGACTTTAACGCGACCAACAATAGAGCCGTCGGCCTGGGACAAAGCGTGGAGGTAGCCTTCACTATCTGCCACCATCACGTAGTCCCCCACTGCCAGAGGCGGCGTTAAGCCACGGCGCAGCAGATCCGTATTGGTCCACTCAGCCCGCCCCCCGGAGGATCTCATGCGCAGCACCTGGTCTTTGGTGTCGACGACAAACAGTCGACCCGAACCAAAAGCTGGTGGATGATAACTGGAGCTGTCTTGCCCCCAGAGTTCACGGCCTGTACCGCGACTAAACGCCCCGGCGCGCCCCTGGTAACTGGTGGCATAAACCACTTCGTCACCTAAAGTTGGGCTATTTACATCGACCATTCTTTCCAATTCGCTTTTGCCTTCACCTGTCGCCAGCTTTGCCTCCCAGAGAAGGGTGCCGGTCGAGGCGTTCAATGCCACCAGCTTGCCGTTGGCAAAACCCGTAATTACCCTGCGTGGGGTTACCAGTGGCGCCGCCGTGCCGCGCAGTGATAGCACGGGCACTTCAACGGTATAGCGCCAGAGTTCTTCGCCAGTGGCTACAGACAGGCCATAAACTTTTCCATCCTGGGTTTGCGCAACAAGCAAGTCACCTTGCGCTGCGGGAGCGGAAAGAATTTCACTGCTCAAGGTCACGCGCCAGCGCTCTTCCCCGGTCTCGGCATCAAGGGCAATCAACTCACCCTTGTCTGTGCCCACGGCTACCAGACCAGCCCCAAGGCCCACACCACCAGTGAGGGACAAGTCCAGATCTGTACGCCACAGGCGCTTGCCTTTGATCACGGGCCAGGCACTGATGCGACCTTTATTACTCGCCGCATAAACCACGCCGTCGCCTACCGCCGGATGCAGTGTTGGTTGATAAACATCATCACTACCGCCAATGGAGTTACGCCAGACTTTTTTGATTTTTACCGCTGCCTCAATGGATTCGAGATCCTTCGGCTCATTATCAATTTCTTCGTCGTCGCTATCATCAAACGCGGAGTCATCAAAGGTGAGTTCTTCACTGTCTTGCGTTGACTCAACATCGCTAGTTTCATCATTCCACAGCGAACTACAGCTACTTAAAAATACCACGCAAAACAAAGTACCGAACAGGCGACTCATGATTCATCACCCGCACTGACGTCACTCGTGCCGACAGGAGCAGGCATAACCTGATTGAGCTTCAACTCCAACAGGGCGCGCAGACGCTGGTCGTCACTGCCAAGGGCGTCGAGGGCACTTTGATAGGCCGCTCGGGCCGCCGGCTGATCACCGGCAAACAAGTGAATATCGCCACGCAATTCAGCCACACTGGGCAATATTTCAGGGGGCGTATCGCCCTCAAGTAACTGCAGCGCTTGAGGATAATTCTTTCTACCCATTTCCAGGCGAGCCAGACGCATCTTTGCGATATAAGAAAGCTCTTCGCCTTTGGTGTTGTCAATCACGATCTGTAATTCTTCAGCAGCGTCATCAAGGCGTTTTTCAGCCACGGCAAGCTTGGCCAGTAGCAGGCCCGCATAGTGTGCGTACTGGGTATTTGCGTAGTCGTTTTTCAAGACTTGTGACTTCTCGACCATGGCCTCGCGCTGCTCATCGGGCAAGGCGCTGAGCGGTGCCTGAGAGGCAAGATCCATCATTTCAATATAAATCAGCGAAGCCATTTCGGCCTTCACTTTCTTGTTGCCCTGCCACTGCTGCCAGGCGTACCAGCCACCCACGCTGAGGGCGACAATCAGCACTAGCTGCATGCCGTTTTCCTTCCACCAGTGCTTCAGGGATTCGAGTTGTTGTTCGTCGGTAAGATGTTCAGCCACGATTTAATTCCATTACATTTTAGTGTGCACTCGCAGCCTTTAAAGTAAGGCCACCAGTATTTTTATTCAGCCAATATTGTTCGCGATAATCTTGCAGCACTGCTGATTCAAGCTTCGTTCAAGAGGGCAACGGCTTCATCAAGAGAAACTGTCACCTGATCTTTACCCTGGCGCAAATACTTTATTGTTAGCCTGCCCGCCTGGGCTTCATCCTCGCCCAAAATTAGTGCGACGTCAGCACCACTACGGTCGGCTTTCTTCAACTGGCTTTTAAAACTGCCGCCACCACAGTGATTTTGCAAACGCAATTGCGGACACCTGTTACGCAGCTCTTCACTCATTAATAGTGCTGCTGTCGACACATCGCCGACTGCAACCAGATAGGCATCCAGATGCCGGCCGACACTATCGGGCACTGCTCCCACGGCGTCAAGTAACAAGGCCAACCGCTCCTCGCCAAGACCAAAACCCACCGCGGGTGTCGACTTGCCGCCGAGCTGTTCAACCAGGCCGTCGTAGCGCCCTCCGGCGCAAACAGTGCCCTGAGCGCCCAGCGCATCGGTCACCCATTCAAAGACGGTTTTGCCGTAGTAGTCGAGACCGCGCACCAACTTATGGTTGATTTCATAGGCCACCCCCGCCGCATCGAGCAAACGGCACAGTTGCGAAAAATGTGCCTGTGACTCCTCATCGAGAAACTCATCGAGCTTCGGTGCGCC
>CAYWXW010000019.1:14047-30688 GCA_964462265.1 uncultured Porticoccaceae bacterium
ATGTCTGGCCCCTGCAGACCAAAGACCTCGGCACCAAACTGGTGAAACTGTCGCAGCCGCCCCTTTTGCGGGCGCTCGTAGCGAAACATGGGGCCGCGATACCACAGGCGTTGTATTTGATTATAGAGCAGGCCGTTTTGCTCACTGGCGCGCACACAACCCGCCGTGCCCTCCGGGCGCAGTGTCACGCTTTCGTTATTGCGATCGGCAAAGGTGTACATTTCCTTTTCGACAATGTCGGTGACCTCGCCGATGGAGCGTTTGAATAACTCGGTATTCTCGAGGATGGGAAAGCGAATCTCCCGATAACCGTAGCTCTGTAACACCATGAGGATTTTATCTTCGAGGTATTGCCAAATCGCCGATTGCTCGGGGAGCAGATCGCTCATACCCCGCAGGGACTGTACTTTACTCAAGGTGGTGGCTCTCTTATTCGTCGCTATCAGTTAATCGTAGGTTTAATCACTTGCTTAATTGTTCTATTGATCGCTCGTTTAATCGTTCACTTAATCAAGAGAGGCGTTATCGCTGGCAATCAAATGCTCGCGCGCCAGGGATTTTTCTTCGGCCTTGGCACGAATGGCGCGCTCAAGGTCTTCGATCAAGTTGTCCGGTTCAATTTTGGTAAAAGGTTTGCCGTCGATATAGAGCAGGTTTTTTGGCGTACCGCCAGTCAAACCCATATCGGCCACCTTGGCCTCACCCGGGCCATTGACGATGCAGCCGATCACCGCCACATCCATGGGTTCACGAATATCATCGAGCCGGTCTTCGAGGGATTCCATGGTTTTAATGACATCAAAATTTTGCCGCGAACAACTGGGGCAGGCAATAAAATTAATGCCTTTACTGCGCAGGCGCAGGCTTTTTAACAAATCCCAACCGACTTTAATTTCTTCAACCGGGTCGGCCGCCAGCGAGACGCGCAGCGTGTCTCCAATACCATCGAGTAACAATGCGCCGATGCCCACCGCTGACTTGACGGTACCCGCCCGCAAGCCACCGGCTTCGGTAATACCCAAATGCAGGGGGCAATCGGTTTGGTCGGCAATTAAACGATAGGCCGCCAGGGTCATAAAAATATCGGAGGCTTTAAGGCTTAATTTAAAGTTATCGAAATTCATTTTATCGAGAATATCGATATGACGCAGGGCGGATTCGACCATGGCCTCGGGGCTCGGCTCGCCGTATTTACGTTCTAAATCTTTACCAAGAGAACCGGCATTAACACCGATGCGAATGGGAATATTTAAATCGCGCGCTTTTTCGACCACTGCCCGCACTCGGTCATCGCGACCGATATTTCCGGGGTTAATACGCAGACAATCGACACCGAGATCGGCAACCCGAAGGGCAATTTTGTGGTCGAAATGAATATCGGCCACCAGGGGCACGGCCACTTGCTGGCGAATTAAACCGAAGGCATGAGCGGCATCCATAGTCGGTACAGAGACGCGAACGATATCGGCCCCGGCGTCGGTAATAGCCTGTATTTGCGCAACCGTCGCCGCCACATCACAGGTGTCGGTATTGGTCATGCTTTGGATGGCAATCGGCGCATCGCCGCCAACAGCAACATCGCCGACCATTACCTGGCGGCTTTTACGGCGTTTAATGGGGTTTTCTGCAAACATCTTAAGCCTGTTAATTAATACGACGTGCGGTGCTCACTGAGCCTTTAACCACGCCTTGTACTCAATGGTTTCTTCAGCGTAGGGAAACATATTTTTTAAGGCCATAGCCTTACTCGCCTCACCGTCTTTATTGCCAAAGGCATGCTCAAGGCGCACCGCCAGCCAGAGGGCTCTGGGCGAGGGTTTACTCAAGTTTTCATAGTGCTCAATGTAGCGCTTGGCCCTGGGATAATCGCCCATTTCAAAATAAATCTCGGCGAGATCCAGAAAGGGCCCGGATAATTTGGGGCTTAACTTAGTCGCTTTTTCAAGGGCTTGTTGCGCTTGCCCAGCTTTGCCTAATTGTTTGGCGATGAGACCGAGATTATAAAAAACCTGGCCGCGGCGCGCGTAATTAATATCTTCTGCGGCGATTAAAAACTGCTCTTCAGCATCGGCAAAACGCTTTTGGCGATACAGGAAAGTGGCGTAGTTATAACGCACGTTAGTCAAGTCGGGCTCATAAGTAACGGCTTTTTCAAAGTGCTCTTCAGCCAGGCCGTTCTCATCTTCCATCTGAAGGAGCAGGGCGAGAGCATTATGCGCATCAGCTGAGCGCTTATCATTTTCGAGCGCCTTCAATAAATTTGTTCGCGCCCGTTGTCGCTCACCCTTTCGGAGATAGCCCAAACCTAATTGAACATAGGTTGCGGCCGCCTCTTTATTTTTATCCCGCGTGGTATTGTGTCGACTCGCCGCAGTATCACTCGCCGAACTGGAACCCATGGTTTTGCTGTAGTCCATTTCAGTTACGGTGCAAGCACTGCTAAGTGCCATAATAATGGCTAAACCTAAAGCTTTTCGCAGTTGCCCTGTCATTTCATCTCCGTTTTTAATGTTGCGCTAGGCAAGAGCTCAACCGGGAATAATACGTACCGCTTCAAGGCCTTGCTCCTGCTGCTGTCGATAACGTTGGCTACGTTTTGTTCTGTCATTTACCTGCCCGGCCAATTGTCCACAGGCGGCGTCAATATCATCGCCACGGGTGGTTCTCAGCGTCACAGTGTAACCCGCTTCAATGAGGATATCGCGGAAACGGTAGAGGGCATTATTCGACACCCGCTGATAATCCGACTGATCAAAGGGGTTGAAAGGAATGAGGTTAATTTTACAGGGTGTATCGACCAGTAATGCTGCCAACTCTCGCGCGTGCTCGGGGCGGTCGTTAACCTCACGAATCAAGGTGTATTCAAGAGTGATTTTGCGGCGCTTATCGGGTAACTTCGCCAAATAACCCTGGGCTGAACGCAAGAGCTCTGCGATCGGGTATTTGCGATTCAGCGGCACCAGTTGGTCGCGCAGCGCATCGTTAGGTGCGTGCAAAGAGATCGCCAACGACACGTCGGTGACATCACCTAATTTATCCAGCGCGGGAACCACACCCGCCGTACTTAAGGTAACGCGCCGCTTCGACAGGCCATAGGCGCAGTCGTGCATCATCAGGTTCATGGCGTCGACCACGTTGTCAAAATTGAGCAGGGGCTCGCCCATGCCCATCAGTACCACATTGCTAATAACGCGATCTTTTGTGGGATCGAGGGAGTCCATAGATTTTGCTGCAATCCACAGCTGGCCGATGATTTCGGCGGCACTGAGATCGCGATTAAAACCCTGCTTGCCGGTGGCACAAAAACTACAATCCAGGGCGCAGCCAATTTGCGAAGACACACACAGGGTGCCCCGATTGCCCTCGGGAATAAATACCGTTTCGATACAACTGCCACCCGCAACACGCACCAACCATTTGCGGGTGCCGTCTTCGGAGGTTTGCTCACTGACCAGCTCGGGCAAGTTGATTTCTGCCACGGTGGCGAGCTTGGCGCGCAGAACTTTCGACAGGTCGGACATGGCGTCAAAATCAATCACGCCACGCTGATGCATCCACTGCATCAATTGTTTGACGCGAAAGCGCTTCTCACCCAGGGATTCAAAAAACGCGGCGAGCTTCTGCTCACTCATGCCGAGCAAATTAATTTTTTCCGCACTCGCGCCGACAGTTGACTCGCTCGTTGCTTCGTCATTTAGTACTGAGCTATCAGGCACCACGTTTTTTGTCGTCATCTTTTTTCACCGCGTCCGTTGTCGTTGCTCTGGGCCAGTACTATTAACGGGAGCTAACGGGGGCAAATTTCTCCGGCTTCGAAGAAGTAGGCAATTTCTCTTTCTGCAGAAGCTGGCGAGTCAGAACCGTGAACCGCATTGGCGTCGATAGTCTCGGCAAAATCCGCACGAATAGTGCCGGCATCCGCTTCTGCTGGGTTAGTTGCGCCCATCAGATCACGGTTCATGGCAATAGCATTTTCGCCTTCGAGTATTTGCACAACAACCGGGCCAGAGGTCATAAAGCCCACTAAATCGCCGAAAAAAGGACGCTCTTTGTGCTCGGCATAAAAACCACCGGCTTTTTCTTCAGACAGTTGCATTAGCTTGGCGCCAACGATTTTGAGTCCTGCTTTCTCGAAACGAGCGATGATTTCGCCAATCACGTTTTTTGCAACAGCATCAGGTTTGATAATGGACAGCGTGCGCTCAATTGCCATGAATATTTAACTCCAGAAAGTAATTTCCGCCATCAACGGCGGAAATAAAAGGGGGTCGCATTTTACTCTTACAGACAGGGGCTTACAAGAAATCGATGGGGATCATGCCGCCAATAGTGCGCGAAACTGCTCAACGGGAACCGGCATGCTGAAATAAGCACCTTGGTAGGTATCACAACCGGCGGTACGCAGCACTTCGAGGGAGTCGAGGTCTTCAACACCCTCCGCCGTGACCGCCAACCCGTATTGGCGGGAGACGGCGAGAATGGCCTCGACAACACCACGACTATCGGGGTCGTTGTGGATATTGCGAATAAATTCGCGATCGATTTTCAGCAAATCAAAGGGCAGGCGCTTGAGGTGAACCATCGACGAATAGCCGATGCCGAAATCATCAATGGAAAACTTCGAGCCCAGGGCTTTTATTTGCTTCATCTTTTTGATGACCTCATCAATATCCTCAATGATGAGGTTTTCAGTCACTTCAAAATTAAGGTACTTGGGGTCAATCTCATAGCTGCGGAGGCTGTGTTCAATAACCTCAAATAATTCCGGGTCGTTGAACTGCCGAGGGCTAATATTAATGCTCATTTGCATGGCGTCTTCCCACAAGCCTGCATCGAGGAAGCTGCGCACGTATTCGCAGGCGGTGCGAATTACCCAGTGGCCGACATCGACAATCAGCCCCGAGGCCTCGAGCAGCGGAATAAACTCCGCAGGCATATTGGTCACACGGTCGCTATTTATCCAGCGCAGTAGAGCCTCACCACCCACCACACGACCATCGTCAATGGCGATCAACGGCTGCACATAGAGGGCAAATTCCTGATTATCGACAGCCTTGCGCAGGCGAGTATTCATGCCCACTTGGTGTTGTGCCTTTTCACTAATACTGCTGTCGTAAAAAGCGATGCCATTACGGCCTTTACGTTTGGCCTCATACATTGCCGTTTCGACATATTGCAGAGCGCGGTCGGGAGAGAGCTCGCTCTCCTCCAGCAGGGCAATACCGATGCTGGCAGTGAGAGTGAATTCATTCTCGCCATCAGAAACTGGGCGTGAAATTGAAGCCTGCACTTTTTCAGCCAGGCTCTGCCCATTGGCCATCGCCTGCTCTGCATCACCACCGACACGCTTAACCAGTAGTACAAACTCATCACCACTGATCCGTGCCAGCAGCATATTTTCATCGACCAGCGCAGAGATGACGCGACCGACTTTAAATAGCACCCGGTCGCCAACATCGTGGCCCCAGGAATCGTTAATGTCTTTAAATTGGTCGAGATCGATCAGCAATAGCGCCGACAGTTGCGAGTCACCCACACCATCGGCCAAACAATCACGCAGGCTTTCTATCAACAGCTGCCGGTTGGGTAGCTGGGTTAAAGCATCAAAATAAATATCCCGATCAAGGTCGGGATTGAGAGGATGATGGGGGGCATAAATTTCTCGCCCCGCGAGCTTTTCCAACACCGCCGAGCGACTTTCGAGTTCGTCCGGGGCAAAGACCTTTTTAATGACCGTTTTCAGCGCCTGATCATGTACACAAGCCGGCGGCTTTTCTTTCGCTGAGGGCTCTTGTTGCGCTGAAGGCTCTTTTATAGCTGAGGACTCTTCTTTAGCTGAGGGCTCTTCTTTAACGAGAACCTCTTGGGCAGAAACGTCGCCACTGCCTTCCTCGACTGCATCTAATTCGACAACACCTAAGTCAAAGATATCAGGCTCAACGCTAGCATCGCTGACAGGCGCAAGGTCTTCTGCCTCTGCCACTTCTATCGCTGCGCTACTAGTTTCGGCGGACGTTTCAACACAGGATTCAGGCGACTCTACCTCGGGCAGGGCACTGACTTGCTGCTGCTCTAGCAGAGTGACGATGATCTCGCTAACCGCATTACCGGTAAGACGAATGTCCAGCGCGATATTTTCTTCACTGTGGCCAAGTCCAGGGTGCCATTCAAAGCGTTCAATACCCTCTTCCAGGGCCGTATTCACCTGTTGCTTGAGAGCAATTAGAGCCAGGGGCTCATCGAGGGGGGATTCCTGCAGCGAGGAGCCCAGCAAAGCGCGGCGCTCACTGGCAAGAATTTTTTCTGCGCGGGGATTACATTCGACACAAACACCGTAAACAAAAACCAGGGTGCCAAAGGGTGAGTGTTCGAGAAGTGACTGGTAAAGCTCTAATTTATAATTATTTGTTGGCGAACCGGACACAAAACTCATAGCTATCTACCGTCAGTAAAAACCATTTTGTTGGCGCGGCGTCCTGGCTGCAGGGCTAGTCTATCCCAGCTCGTCCATCCATGCCATTTGTATAGCTTCCAGCACTTTTTCGCCACAGCGATCGGGGTCATCATCGAAGCCGGGCAAGGCCATGACTTTGGCACGCAAGTCGACAAAATTAATGGTCGCCGGGTCAATGTCGGCCCAGGTCTCGCTCAGCTCAATGGCAATATCGAGCACATCTACCCACTTTAATTGCATTTTAATCCCTCCCCTGCTGCTTTAATCTAAAACCCGCTGGCAATCTAAAAACCCCTAGTGCCGTTCCGACACCATATTGAGTGTGTATTTCGGAATCTCCACCACCAAATCTTCATCCGCCAGAACCACCTGACAACTCAAGCGTGAGTCGGGATCGACACCCCAGGCCTTATCCAACAAATCTTCTTCCAGATCATCGGCTGGTTCGAGATGCTCAAAACCCTCACGCACATAGACATGACAGGTGGTACAGGCCGCCGCCATTTCACAGGCGTGTTCAATTTCAATGCCATTGCGCAGGGCTGCCGAGCAAATCGTTTCGCCACTGCTGGCCTCAATCACCGCACCTTCTGGGCAAACGTCGTGATGGGGTAAAAATACAATTTTTGCCATTTATTTATCCACCTACTTATTTGTCCGTCTCAAACTCTTCTAAGCGATGACCCGACAGGGCACCTTTAATAGCCAGATCCATGCGCCGAGCAGCGAAGTCTTCACTGAGCCTGGCAACGCTTTCAATTTGGCGCTGTAGCTCGCGATGATCGCTGCTCGCCTGCCGTATTCGACCCAACTCAGCGACGGCCTGATTCAGGCAACTCAGCTCGCTCTCGTCCAGTAGCCGCGCACCGTCTAGCGACAATGCCGCACTGATATCTTCAATTAAACGGTCTGCCTCGACCTGCTGTTCGCGCAGGGCACGGGCTTTCATATCGTCCTTGGCGTGGGCGAAGGAGTCGAGCAGCATCTGGCTGATTTCATCATCGGCCAGGCCGTAAGAGGGTTTCACTTCAATCCGCGCCTGCACGCCGCTGTTGATTTCCTCGGCAGCGACATTGAGCAGGCCGTCGGCATCGACTTGAAAAGTAATACGTATTTTCGCCGCACCCGCTGCCATCGGGGGAATATCGTGCAGCTCGAAGCGCGCCAACGAGCGACAGTCACTGACCAGCTCTCGCTCACCCTGAACAATGTGCACGGCAAGCGCCGTTTGACCGTCTTTGAACGTGGTAAATTCCTGCGCTTTGGCAACCGGGATGGTGGTATTGCGGTGGATGACTTTTTCCACCAGCCCACCCATGGTTTCAAGCCCTAGAGAAAGCGGAATAACATCGAGCAACAACATTTCGTCGCCGGGCTTATTGCCTACCAGCACATCGGCCTGCAGGGCAGCACCTACGGCGACCACAGTATCGGGATTAATACTCACCAGCGGTGGACGACCGAAGAGCTGCTCAACCTTTTCACGCACGCGCGGCATCCGCGTCGAACCACCCACCATTACCACATCGACGATCTCAGCGGCGCTGACACCGGCATCGCGCAGGGCTCGCTTGCAGGCGCGTAGGGTTTTGTCGATAAGAGCATCGACAGCGCTGTGCAGCAGGGCTTTGTCGAACTCGCCCTGCCAACCGTCAAAACTGACCGTCACCACATCCGCTTGCGACAAACTTTCCTTAGTATCACGGGCAATATCGAGCAAGCTGCGCTGCGCAGAGGCACTGAGCGTATCGGGCAAGCCCGCCTGCTGATGTATCCAGGCAACTATGGCCGCATCAAAATCATCGCCCCCGAGAGCCGAGTCGCCACCCGTGGCCAAGACCTCAAACACTCCTCTCGATAAGCGCAAAATGGAGATATCAAAAGTGCCGCCGCCGAGGTCGTAAACGGCAATGAGTCCGGAGTCATTTTTATCCAGGCCATAGGCGATGGCCGCTGCAGTGGGCTCGCTGAGCAGGCGCAGCACTTTAATGCCCGCCAACATCGCGGCATCTTTCGTCGCCTGGCGCTGGGCATCATCAAAATAGGCGGGCACGGTTAATACGGCGCCGTCGAGGGGGCCATCGAGTGCTTGTTCGGCGCGGCGATTGACGATTTTTAAAATTTCAGCAGAGGCTTCCACCGGGCTGATATTACCCGCGCGGGTGGCGAAACGAATCATGCCGTCGCCCTCGGCAAAGTCATAAACGCTGTCGTCAATGCTCTCGCGACCACGGCCCATAAAGCGTTTGACGGAAACGATGGTGTTTTTGGGGTCACTACTGGCCAACGCTTTGGCAGCGCCACCCACCGTAATACCCTCCTCGCCGTAGCAAACAACAGACGGCAGTAATACTGCGCCTGTGGAATCGGGCAAAGCTTCAGCGCTGCCGCTGCGCACTGTCGCGACCAGAGTATTGGTGGTACCCAAATCAATGCCGACACCGCGACGCTGCTGATGGGGCTCGGGCGACTGACCCGGTTCAGAAATTTGCAATAGTGCCAATGAGATTACCTATCGAGGAGTTAACTGCTTTCAGTGGGTGGCGCGGGAGTTAGGCATCTTCCAGAGAATCTTCCAGCGCATCAACTTCCAGCTGTAGCTTATTGTAAAACTGCATTTTAATCAGCGTCTGGGCAGCTGTGTCAAACGTTTGCTGACCGTATTGCTCACCAAACTGCGCCTGCAGATTGCTTAATTGCTTCGCCACTTCAGTAGCGACAAGTTCCAGCTCGGCAAAAGGATCAGCCGCCGTGGTAACGGCGCCGAGTTGTTCGCGCAGCTGCATTTGTGACATTAAAAACGTCATATCACTGACAGTGGTATTTTCGCCGGAACTCTCCAGGCCATGCAGCTTCAGCAAATAAGCCGCGCGTAACAGCGGCGAACGCAGAGTGTCGTAGGCTTGATTAACAGCGGAGGCCATCTGCACTGCCAGGCGTTGCTCCTGGACAGACTTGGCGGCAAAACGATCGGGATGAAACTGACTTTGCAGCTTGAGGTAGTTTTCACTCAAGGCAGTGCCATCGACGTCATAAGCTTGTGGCACTTGCATGATTTGGAAATAATCGTCGCTTAACTTCACGCGTTTACTACCTGCAACGGCATCGCTTAAAAACCATTAAATATTAAAACTCTCGCCACAACCGCACTCGTCTTTAACATTGGGATTGTTGAACTGAAAACCTTCGTTGAGGCCTTCTTTGACAAAATCAAGCTCGGTGCCTTCAAGATAAAGAAGACTTTTCGGATCGACAAAAAGCTTTACATCGCCAGCTGGGAATACCGCATCACCGGGGTCTGCCTCGTCGACAAATTCCAGCACATAAGACATACCCGAACAACCGTTAGTGCGTACACCCAGACGAATGCCCTGCCCTTTGCCCCTGTTTTTCAAGTGGTTGGCAACGTGCTGCTGAGCCGCCTCACTCATTGATATAGCCATCTACTATCTCCTCTACTGCCCCATCAACTGACTCAGTCTTCGCCGCGTTTTTTGCGAATATCCTGAATAGCCGCCTGAATGGCATCTTCTGCCAGTACTGAACAGTGAATTTTCACCGGCGGTAAGGCCAGCTCTTCGGCAATTTCAGAGTTCTTAATCTTTGCCGCATCGTCCAGAGTCTTGCCCTTCACCCACTCGGTGAGCAGAGAGCTTGAGGCTATCGCCGAACCGCAACCGTAGGTTTTGAATTTGGCATCTTCAATCACGCCTTCATCATTAATCTGAATTTGCAGACGCATCACATCACCACAGGCCGGAGCACCCACCATACCGGTGCCAACATTCAAGGCTTTATCGTCCAACACACCGACATTGCGAGGGTTGTCATAATGATCGAGAACTTTATCACTGTAGGCCATAACTCACTTCCTCCGTAAGAGCTTGATCAAATCAAACTCATAAAAACTATTAGTTAAAACTCTTCTTGAAAACAGGGGCTTAATGGGCAGCCCATTGCACCGTGCTTAAATCGACACCGGCTTTGTACATATCCCATAGCGGTGATAGCTCTCTTAGCCTGGTGACCGCCGTGAGTACTTTTTCAATGGTGTAATCCACTTCTTCTTCCGTCGTAAAACGGCCGATACTAAAGCGGATAGAGCTATGGGCCAACTCATCTTCGAGGCCCAATGCACGCAGTACATAAGAGGGTTCAAGGCTGGCCGAGGTGCAAGCCGAACCCGATGAAACGGCCAAATCTTTCAGCGCCATAATCAGCGACTCGCCCTCGACAAAAGCAAAGCTGACATTGAGATTGCCTGCCACGTGTTGCTCTAGCGTGCCATTGAGGTGGACCTCCTCCATATCGCTGAAGCCTGCCCACAAACGATTGCGCAGGGCGAGAATGCGGTCATTTTCGTCATCCATCTCTTCATGGGCAATGCGGAAAGCTTCACCCATGCCGACGATTTGATGGGTCGGCAAGGTACCTGAGCGCATACCGCGCTCGTGACCACCGCCGTGCATTTGCGCTTCGATGCGCACGCGAGGCTTACGGCGCACGTAGAGGGCACCCATGCCTTTGGGGCCGTAAATTTTATGGGCGGAAAAAGACATTAAATCAACTTTCATTTCGGCCATATCGATTTTTACTTTGCCGGCACTTTGTGCGGCATCGACATGGAAGAAGACACCGCGCTGACGGCAAATTTCACCAATCGCAGCAATGTCGGTGATGGTGCCAATTTCGTTATTGACGTGCATCAGCGATACCAGGGTCGTGTCGTCACGAAGCGCATCGGCAACGGCCTGGGGTTCAATCAAACCACTGGAGCAAGGGTCGAGATAGGTGATTTCATATCCTTCCCGCTCCAGCTGTCGGCAGCTATCGAGAACCGCTTTATGCTCAATTTTGGAGGTGACAATATGCTTGCCCTTGCGCTCGTTGAAATGAGCGCAACCCTTAATCGCCAGGTTGTCAGACTCGGTGGCACCCGATGTCCAAACAATTTCACGCGGGTCGGCATTGATCAGCGTGGCGACCTGTTGACGGGATTCTTCAATCGCCGCCTCAGCCTGCCAACCAAAGGAGTGGGAACGCGAGGCAGCATTGCCAAACACGCCGTCCATGGTCAGACACTCAGCCATGCGCGCTGCCACTCGGGGGTCGACCGGGGTTGTGGCGGAATAATCAAGATAGATAGGCAACTTCATTGCTAACACTCCACAGGCCCTCTTTCGCGATTCCAGCTTTGAATCTCACCAGAGGGTAATACCATTAACTTTTCTTTACAGATCAAGCGCTTTAGCGTTGATCAGCGTCTCTACATTAACATCGATATCTTCGGCAGACTGCCTAACCTGACGCTCACTCACCGTTTTCACTTCACGCCGCTCGGTCAATGTGCCAAGAGAAATGCCGCTCAAAAAGGTGTGTATTTGCTGACTCAAATCATCCCATAATTGGTGAGTCAAGCACGGCTCACCATTTTGGCAATCGCCTTTACCCTGACAACTGGTCGAGTCTGTCGACTCATTGACCGCGCTGATAATATCAGCGACATTAATTTGTTCACGAGCGCGACTGAGGCGATAACCACCACCGGGGCCGCGCACACTGGCCACCAGGTCATTCTTACGCAACTTGGCAAACAGCTGCTCAAGGTACGACAGCGATATGTCCTGGCGCTGGGAGATGGCCGCCAAACTAATCGGCCCCTTCTCTCCGTTTAATGCCAAGTCAAGCATTGCCGTTACGGCGTAACGCCCTCGGGTTGTCAGCTTCATTTACCCGCCTCCACGCAGTCTGCGTCTCAATTTGCAATGTGGCGATTATCGAATAACCTAGCTTTTTAGTCAAGTAAATAACCAACTCTTTTAGTCGGATAAACACCCCCTCTTCACACGAACGGCTTCGAGAAGACGCCATCATGCAAAGATCACTCTTTTTTGCTTAGCTCACTCAAACGATGAGCCGCATTTTGAATGCCCGTTAGCACACCGCGCATAATCGATAATTCCATCGCATCGAGCCGAATACGACCAAACAGGCGACGTAAGCGCTGCATGGTTTGGCGCGGATTATCGCGATCGTGAAAACCCAAGTCGACCAGGGTTTGCTCGAGATGGGCGTAGTAAAGCTCCAGCTCTTCGACCCGCGCCGGCGGCACATCCCAGTCACCACCAAGGAGCTGGTCGCGCGGTTTCTCGCTATCGGCCAGAGCCGCCATCCTCACCTCGTAGGTCAAGACCTGAACCGCAGCCGCCAAATTGAGGGAGCTGTATTCGGGGTTGGCCGGGATATGTACATGGTAGGTGCACTTGTGCAGCTCTTCATTTTTCAGCCCGCGGTCTTCACGACCAAAGACAATCGCCACATCGTGCACTTGCGTTTCATGCCACAATTTTTCGCCACACTCCCGCGGATTGAGCAAAGGCCAGGGAATACGGCGATCCCGTGCACTGGTGCCAACTACGAGACCACAGCCACTAATTGCCTCATCAAGGGTTTCGACAACCACCGCATTGTCGAGTACATCGACTGCACTGGCCGCGCGCCAAACCGCACGATCGGCGGGAAAGTCCTTCGGCGCAACTAAATAGAGCCTGCTCAAACCCATATTTTTCAGCGCGCGCGCCGCCGCCCCGATATTGCCAGGGTGACTGGTATTGACTAAAACGACGCGGATTTTATTAAAACGTTGCTGCATAACACTGGCTCACATTGGGCCCAATTTTCGGCGCGCATTGTAGCAGAGCACATTCTTCAGCGCAGTCATATATATACGCGGCGCACACTGTCACAGCGCCTGGGTTTTGCTACAATGCGCGCCTTCCAAAATCCAGGCGCGGAACACCCTATGGAACCAATGGTCAACATCGCACTACGTGCGGCACGCAGCGCCGGAGATTTGATCGTCAAGGCATCTCAGAGAATCGATCGCCTACAAATCAACGAAAAAAGCCAAAACGATTTCGTTACCGAAATTGATCACATGGCCGAAAAAGAAATTATCGATCAACTGCGTAGTTCCTACCCCGATCACTGCTTTATTGGCGAGGAGTCGGGCACCATTAAAGGTGACGATAGCGACTCCCAGTGGATCATCGACCCGCTCGATGGCACCACCAATTTTATTCGCGGCATTCCCCACTACGCCGTGTCTATTGCCTTTCGGCACAAGGGCCGCATCGAACACGCCGTTGTTTACGACCCGATTAAACAGGAAGAATTTACCGCCAGCCGTGGCCGTGGCGCCCTGCTCAATGGCTCACGAATTCGCGTATCCGGCCTCGACCAGCCCAGCAGTGCACTCTATGCCACCGGCATACCCTTTAGCGGCCAGCCTTTTGAGAATATGCAGCCCTACCTGGATTGCATGGCAGCCCTCGCTGACCAATCGTCCGGTATACGCCGTATGGGTGCGGCCTCTCTCGACCTGGCCTATGTCGCCGCTGGTCGCGTCGATGCCTTTTGGGAAATGTACTTACAGCCCTGGGATATCGCCGCTGGTGTTTTGCTCGTAAAAGAAGCCGGCGGCAGGGTCGCCGATTTTCAGGGTGGCGATGACTACCTCAATAGTGGGCACATCGTTGCCTGCACCCCGCGCCTGCTAAAGCCGACCCTGAAGACTGTCGGCAAACATCTCGGTCATTTGCGCTAAAGTTCATCTCGACCGCCCAACAGTGCGTGAACAATAAACCAAACCGCCAAGCCTATTCATCGTTCAAGACAGCGCTTGAGCGGTGTACAATGCCGGCTGTTATTGAGGGGGCGCTATGAGCTCAGAACAGGACTCCGAAAAAACTACCCACTTCGGCTTTAGCGAAGTAGCCGTGGAGAAAAAAGCCGAGCGCGTCGCCGACGTTTTCCACTCGGTCGCTGCTAAGTACGACATCATGAACGATCTGATGTCCGGCGGTATCCATCGCCTCTGGAAGCGCACCACTATCGAGTTGTCCGGCGTACGCCCCGGCCACACCGTCCTCGACATTGCTGGCGGCACTGGCGACCTCAGCCTCAAGTTCTCGCGACTCGTTGGCGAGCAGGGCCACGTCATCCTCGCCGATATCAACGACTCCATGCTCAAGGTCGGTCGCGACCGTTTAATCGACAGCGGCGTGCTCAACAACATCAGCTTCGCCCAGGCCGACGCCCAGTTTCTGCCCTTTGCAGACAACAGCATCGACTGCATTACCATCGCCTTCGGTCTGCGCAATGTCACCGACAAAGACCTGGCACTACGCTCTATGCTGCGTGTACTCAAACCCGGCGGGCGTTTACTGGTACTCGAGTTCTCCAAGCCAAAGAACCCGCTACTGGCGAAAATTTACGATACCTATTCTTTCCAGGTTTTGCCCCGGGTCGGCAAGTTAGTTGCCGATGACGCCGACAGCTATCGCTATCTGGCCGAGTCCATTCGCATGCACCCCGATCAACAGACACTAAAAGGCATGATGAGCGATACCGGCTTCAGCCACTGCCAGTACTACAATATGACCGGTGGCATTGTCGCCCTGCACCGAGGTATTAAAGGGTGAATGACACGGCCATCGCGCTGGCCTGCGAAAGCATCGGCAAAGTACTCAACCGAGCCCTTGAATACGATCCGCAAACACCACAAAAGCTCAGCGGGGTGGCAGGCAAAAGCCTGTTGATCGAGTCGACCGCACCGCGTTTTACCGTATCGCTATTATTCACTGACAGTCAGCTGATCATCATGCCCAGTGATGAATGCTCAGCGCCCGCCATGCTTAGTGGCACCGCCCCAGCCCTCATCCGCTTGCTACTGGCAGGTGATGTCGAGGCAGCGGAGAAGTGCCAGGTCGATGTCAACAATGACGACGAGCTTATCCCCACCCTGCTAACCCTGAGTCGCGAAATCGACATCGACTGGGAAGCCCTGCTCGCTGAGCACACAGGTGATGTAGCCGCCCACTTTGTCGGTGAATCCCTACGCAAGACACAACAATTCCAGCAAGATATACGCGCTCGCAGTAAAAGTGGCTGGGCCACCTATAAAACAGACAACAGCAATGCTAGCAATAGCGACACCAGTGCCGACCAGCAAAGCGGCGCTAGCAAACCGCAATCACCGCTGGACTTTATTGGCGCTCAGTTAAAAGCCCTGCTGCCGTGAGCCAATTTTAATGTTGCGCCTGACACGAGCCTTAAGGATTGCGCGCATCAGCCTGCGCTACCGCCTCGACACCTTTGCCAGCGGTGCAAATATTAGCGCCACCAGCCGCCAATCTTCACCCTTATTAGTGCGTTTTATACTCTGGGCAACGGCTTTTTTGCCCGCGCCCCAGGCACCTCGAGGCGAACGCCTGCGCCAGGCACTGGAAGAACTGGGCCCGGTATTTGTCAAATTCGGCCAGCTTCTCTCGACCCGCCCCGACCTCATTCCCGCCGATATTTGCCGGGAACTCGACCAGCTGCAAGACAATGTGCCACCCTTTGAGCCGAACCAATTCATTGCCATTGTCGAACAAGCTTTAGGGCAACCCGTCGACCAACTCTTCAAAAGTTTTGACACCACTCCCCTGGCATCGGCATCCATTGCCCAGGTACACGCCGCCGTACTAGACGATGGTCGAGAGGTCATAGTCAAAGCGGTACGGCCCGATATTAAAACCACCATCGAGCAAGACTGCTCACTGATGCTCAGCCTTGCCCAGTTGGTCGAAAAATACCTCGCCGACGGCAAGCGCCTGCGCCCGGTTGAAGTCGCCAGAGACTACCGCACAACAATTATTGACGAGTTAAACCTGCAGCGCGAAGCCGGTAATACGGCACTGCTACGCCGCAACTTTGAAGACTCAGCCCTGCTCTATATCCCCGAAATCTACTGGCCCTACACCAACGAAGATGTGCTGGTAATGGAGCGTATTTACGCCACCCCGGTCACCGATGTTGACACCTTGCAGGCCGCAGGCACCGACTTCAAAGTACTGGCTGAACGTGGCGTTGAGATTTTCTTCACCCAGGTTTTCGAGCACAATTTTTTTCATGCCGACATGCACCCCGGCAATATTTTTGTCGACGCCTCAAAACCACGCCTGCCAAAATATGTCGCCATTGACTGCGCCATTGTTGGCAGTCTTTCCGCCGAGGATCAGTACTATCTGGCCCGCAACCTGCTCGCCATCTTTCGCCGCGATTACCGCCAGGTTGCCGAATTACATATCCTCGCCGGCTGGGTGAAACCCGATGCGCCCCTCAACGAGGTCGAATCGGCCGTA
>CAYWXW010000019.1:30769-34051 GCA_964462265.1 uncultured Porticoccaceae bacterium
CTCAATATTGAGGGCCTCGGTCGCCAGCTCTATCCCGACCTCGACCTTTGGGCCACCGCCCACCCCTTTCTCGAACGCTGGATCGTACAGCGCTTCGAACCCGGCCAGGTCTTTAAGCAAGTCAAACGCCACGCCCCCGACTGGCTCGAACAACTGCCCCATCTGCCGCAGCTCGTGGTCGATTCAATGGAGCAGGTTAAGCGCATCGACAAAACACTTAATGCTCGCCAGGATAAAAGCCAGACCCAGCCACCTCGCCAACGCAACAAGGCACTGGTGGGTTCGCTTTTAGTGGGCCTCGGCCTCGGTAGCACTTACGCTGCACTGAACGATGCCGCTCAACAGGCAAGTTCACCCGGCTTATTACTGATCGCTGCTGGCGCTTTGCTATTACTACTGTCTTAAGACTGGCATAATTCCGCGCCCCCACACCCGTAACACCACACTTGAGGATGCACCCACTGTCATGAGCGAACCCGTCGACAGCCACTGGCTCGATCAAATCACCTGGAATGACCAGGGTCTGGTGCCCGCCATTGCTCAGGATAAAACCACTCATGAAATTTTGATGGTGGCCTGGATGAATCGCGAAGCCCTTAGCTTAACGGTTGCCGAGGGCCGTGCCGTCTACTGGTCGCGCTCGCGCAAAAAGCTGTGGCGTAAGGGTGAAGAATCGGGGCATGTACAAAGCGTTAGCGAAATACGTCTCGACTGTGACGACGATGTGATTATCCTAAAAGTAGAGCAACTGGGCGGCATTGCCTGCCACACCGGTCGGCGCAGCTGTTTCTTCAAGGTACTCAAAGACGCACAATGGCAAACTGTTGAACCCGTCCTCAAAGACCCCAAAGCCATCTATAGTCAATCGACATAAGGCCACCAAGAAAACACCATGAACACTATTTTAAACCAACTCGACACTATTCTCGCCGCACGTAAAAGTGCTGACGCCGACACATCCTATGTCGCTAGCTTGCATCGCAAAGGGCTGAACAAAATTCTCGAGAAAGTGGGCGAAGAGTGCACCGAAACATTAATTGCCGCCAAAGATGCCGAGCAAAGTGGCGACAATAAAGAATTGATAGCCGAAACCGCCGATCTATGGTTTCACTCGCTGGTAATGCTCTCCCACTTGGGTGAGAATGCCGACTCAGTTTTGGCGGAGCTAGCGCGCCGTTTCGACATTTCCGGACTGGACGAAAAAGCCAGCCGCAAAAATTCTTAGCCAGCGATTTCTTATAGAAACACGGCAATTTAAAAGATAACAAAAGAGGTAGGTATGGGACTGGGTGGAATTAGTATTTGGCAATTGTTGATTGTACTGGCGATCGTAGTGCTGATTTTTGGCACTAAGCGCCTCAAAGGTATGGGCACTGACCTCGGTGGCGCCCTCAAAGGTTTCAAAGATGCCGTCGCCACGGATGACGATGCTGAAAAAGAGCAAAACCTGGAAGCTGATAAAACTGCAGACGCCAGCAATAACACCGTCAATAAAGAAAAAGCAGAAGCGACAAACAGCAGCGACAATTCAGACAAGAGCACCTGATAAAACACCGCACACTGAATAGCCCCGTTTAAACCTGGATCAGACCACATGTTCGACATTGGTTTTACCGAAATGATACTGATCGCAGTGGTCGGCCTGATTGTTATTGGGCCAAAAAGGCTGCCCGAAACGGTCCGCTTTCTCGGCTATTGGGTCGGCAAACTGCGCCGCTCTGTACAGGGTGCGCGGCAAGATATGGAGCGGGAATTTGGACTCGATGAAATACGCCGGGAACTCTACAACGAAGAATTGTTAGGCCGCATGGAAGACGAGCGCAAACAAATAGAGCGACGTTTAGGATCACCATCCACCACGGCCGCTGATGAACCTACGCCAGCTAACTTAAAGATTCCCAACGAAGAAGATTTTATCGATGACGGGCCGAGCGAACCCTTGCCCGCCGATAAAGAGCCCGCCAATGAAGAATCCGTCGATGTACAGCCCGCCACTGCACACGCCACTAGCGAACCATCCAGCAAGGAACAGCCCAGTGACAAGCAAGTCGCTGACTCCCCTGCCGATGCAGCAATAGATTCTAGCCCGCCTTCAAGCAGCGACGTAGCCACACAAACCACTGCCGATAAAGCCCTGTAAGACGGCACCAACAAGATAACTTATGCCAAACGAGTCAACTCAAGAACCAAGTGAAGAAGGGGAAAACGCCCCTGGTAACGCCCAGCCCATGGTCAATCACCTTATCGAGCTGCGCGACCGCTTACTGCGTACCATCGTTATTGTCCTCCTTCTTTTTGTCGCGATGTTTCCCTTTGCCAATGAAATTTATGGCTTTGTTTCAGAGCCCTTGCGCGTTTATTTACCCGAAAATTCGACCATGATTGCCACTCAGGTGGCCTCCCCCTTTCTGACCCCTTTCAAGCTAACCATGGTGTTGTCAGTATTTGCAGCAATGCCTTTTATTTTGTATCAAACCTGGGCCTTTATCGCCCCCGGTCTGTATAAAAAAGAACGCTTTATTGTCCTGCCTTTATTCGCCTCTAGCGTGATGCTTTTTTACGCAGGCATGGCCTTCGCCTACTTTGTGGTGTTCCCTTTAATCTTCGGCTTTTTCACCAGCGTCGGGCCTGAGAACGTCACCGTGATGACGGACATTTCCAGCTACCTGGATTTTGTTCTCAAGCTGTTTTTCGCCTTTGGCATCGCCTTTGAAATACCCATCGCCACCTTTATTTTGATCTGGACAGGCATGGTTTCGCCCTCATCACTGGCTGGCAAGCGACCCTATGTACTGGTTGGCTGCTTTGTACTCGGCATGCTACTGACACCACCTGACGTAATTTCCCAGTCCTTACTAGCCATACCCATGTGGTTATTATTTGAAATCGGCATTTTGTTCGGCCGCCTAATTCACAAGCCGGCCAAAACTGAAGGTGACGAAGGCATAGAAAAAGATCAAGTGAGTGATTAAGCCTGGTGACGGGCTTCACCTGACACCGACTCACAACCTACGTAGATAAATCACAAGCAATGACAGCTCAGAAAGTAAAAGTGGCAAAATCAGAACATACGCCAATGATGCACAGTTGTTAAAAACCAATAAAATCAATTGCTTAAAGATATATTTCTAGTTTTACTTAACTAATTACTACACTTTTTATTGCAGAGGCAGTGTATTGCTTGAAATTTCACAGTATTACAAACAAACCTACCCATCGAATATCTTATGCCAGTAGCAGGCAGCCATGCGGAACAGGCATTGAATCAAGGAAATTCTGCCA
>CAYWXW010000020.1:0-8760 GCA_964462265.1 uncultured Porticoccaceae bacterium
CCCAATGGCAGATTAAATAAATTGACGCAATTAACGCCAAGAATCTGTTCTTTTACTTCTTGAGTGACGCACTCGGCATGCTTATCGACCAGGGCCATGGAGTGGGGCCAGGTGGAGTCACTGTGAGGGAAGTCGTTGGCCCAGAGTAGACGTTCGGAGTTCATGCGGTGTGAGCAGCCGAAGGCTTCCCAGTCGTCCTGAAAGGTCAGCCAGACATTTTCGCGAATATACTCACTGGGCAGACGCGGTAGTAAGGGGCCGCTTTTACCGTGGCCGTGACGGGTCATGGCGTGATCCATACGGGCCATGTAGTGGGGTAGCCAACCGGCGTCACCCTCGGCGCCGACAAAACGTAGCTTGGGGTGGCGTTCAAAGACGCCGCCCAAAGTGAACAGGCCGATCAAATCCTGAATAGCACGTATCAGTTTCATAAAGCCGTTGAGCTTGTGGCCGCGAAACTGGCTGATGCTGGCGGCACTTTCTTTAGAGGTGAGGATGTGGAAGCAAATGGGCAGCTCAAGATCCACCGCGCACTCCCACAGAGCATCGTACATGGGGTGGTCGTAGTCTTCTTCAATCGGTGTGCCGGGCATCATTACACCGACAAAGCCGGCTGCCTTAATACGGCGAAAGTCTTCGATGGCGGAGTCGACACTGAGAATAGCGGTTTGGCCGAGGCCAAAAATACGCTCGGGTTCTTCACTACAGAAACCCTGTAGCCAGAGATTGTAGGAGCGAAACAGAGCGTCTTTGTAGAGCGGGTCTTTGGCATTACACAGCACCATACCCACGGAGGCGTAAATGATTTCAGCGTCGACACCGTCTTGTATTTGGTCGGCGACGCGGTACTTGGGATCCCAGCCGCTTTTGTGCATATCGTAAAAGCGCCGGTGGGGGCCTTCTTTGGGCATGATTTCGTCGGGTATGCCCGCTGCCGACATCAAGCCTAAATCGAGAGGGCGCTTAATGCCTTCCCATAAATAGCCGTCGCCACCTTTGCCGTCGTCGACAATGCGTGGCACGCGATCCCGGTATTTGGGGTCGATATGCTTGGAATAGGCCTCGGGGGGTTCGACAATATGTGAATCAGCTGAAACAACGGGGGCTTTCATGTTGCGTAACCTCGATAGTTAGAATTATTGTTCAAAATTTTTATATGTCTATCAGTTGAAAGGATAGTGATTAAAATTGCAAGTAAATTAGATAAGCGTTGTCTGCGCTTTGGTTTCGACTGGTTGGGTATTTCAGGAAAAACCCCCGCAGCTGAAATGCACTTCAGATTTGAGTCCAGGTTACTAGCGGCGGGGGTTGTGTACGAGAAAACGTTGAGGCTCAGTACTAAGCTGTTCTCTGCTGAATAAACTGACCAATGCGCTCAATGGCTTCGCGTCCCTCTGGCACCATGGGCGCGAATAAATGCCAGACGTGAACCATTTCTGGCCACACTTCAAGCGTGGTATCGACACCCGCAGCTTCAGCACTGGCGGCAACACGGGTGGCATCATCGAGCAGGGTTTCGAGGTCACCGACCTGTATCAGCAGGGGTGGTAGGCCAGCGTAATCCGCATGTAGGGGAGAGGCTGTTGGCTGCTTCGGATCACCACCACCCATGTAGATTTGCCCCATACCCATCAAACCACCGGGTTCCACCATGGGGTCGAGGTCAACCTTTGTCTTCATCGACTCGCCCGTACCTTCCATATCCGTCCAGGGTGAAATAGGGATCGCACCAGCGGGCAATGTGTCGCCAGCGTCGCGCAGAGCAACTAACGTGGCGAGAGTCAAACCACCACCCGCTGAGTCACCGGCAATGGTGATTTTTGACGCCGAGATACCTTGCTTGAGCAGCCAGCGATAGGCTTTAGTGGCGTCTTCCACCGCTGCAGGGTAAATATGCTCGGGGGCGAGGCGATAGTCTAGAGACAACACGCGACAATTGGCAGCCTGCGATAATGCGCCGGTAAGACCCCGATGTGTCGCGGTGGAGCCAATCACATAACCACCACCGTGAAGGTATAACAGTACACGGTCGGTATCGACATTCGGCGCATCGAGCCACTCGCCCGGGGTGCCGTCAACATCAACCGCTGTGACCGCGACATTGCCCGGTGGCGTGGCGAAATTTGCCGTAGCTTTGACAAAGTTAGCACGCATTTTATCGACTTTGTCTTTCATCATTTCGTAATTCGAGGGGCCGGGGTAGTTCTTCCACAGTAGCTCGAGTAGTTTTTTACTTTCTGGGCTGGCCATTGGCATGCTTCCTTTTGCGTTTAAAATTATTAGGGAATTTTGATTGAGGAAAGCTAAAGCACTATGCGCAGTTTTACCAGTATTTAATCGGGGTGTGTTCCCGACTTTCGAAAGGAGAGTCGAAATGAGAGCTGGGATCTGAATCAGGATGTGGCCATTGAAGGTCTAGGCAAGGCCTTTTAATATCAGCGCACTGATCAGCATTCTGATCTGCTGCTGAATATTCGGTGGATTGCATCGGGCCGTATCTAATAAGCGTGTTAGCCAAATGATATGAAGGCATCTGCAGAAATATCAGACATACCTGCACCGCTGAGGAAGCACTGTTTACGCATCTTCTGCACAAAACTTTCGGCTCCGCAAAGAAACACCCGGTAGCCTTGCAAGTCCGGGTAGTTATCGCGACAAAAGGTATAGAGATCACCTTCAAGGACTGTTGATGAATTAACTTGAGCAATAGATTCCTCAGTGGGCTGATCAATAACTCGGTCAACGGACTGGACAATAAACTGCACCGTCAATTGCTCATTTTCCTCAGCCAAAGCCCCCAGCGCTTGCTGTAAATAAAAGTTTGAGGTTTTTGCTGCGCCCACTATCAAGGTAATAGGCCCACTGTGGCCGCTGTGTAGAGCGTCTTTTAATATACCCATAAGCGGTGCGAGCCCGGTGCCAATACCCGCTAGCAGCAGGGGTTGATCGGGCCTTGCGGTGTAGAAACATTGCCCCAGGGGTCCTTGAATACCGATAGTGTCGCCGGTTTGTAACTCATTACACAGGGCCGGTGATAACGCGCCACCAGGCACATGCTTAATATGGAATTCGAGGAAATCATCCACTCTCGGGACACTGGCCAGGGAGTAACTGCGGGCCAGTTCTTCGCCTTGCCATAGCGTCACGTATTGGCCAGCGCGATAGTCCAGGTCGGCCTTAACCCGCAATCTAACGACTGTATCGTTTAGCCAAACTTTGTCCATCACGCTGCCTTGTATTTGCTGACTGGCAACAGACAAACGGCTAATTTTAACCGGGCGATCAGGTTTACATTGGCAGCTTAAAACGTGACCTAAAGCCTTTTGGGGAGCCGAAAGTCCTTTTTGACAAGAACTGCTCGGCTCCCCTTCTGGCATCACCATCATGCAGGCCTGGCAGACACCTACCCGGCAGCCACTGGGAATACTGTGGCCGGCGCGAGTCAAGCCGTCGAGGACTGATTCACCTTCGGCTAAGGCAATGGTTTCGTTTTCAAAGGTGACCAATGCCTGGGGTTTGTCGGCTACGGCATTATCGCCTGTTGTTTTAATGGACAAGGCAGTCGCAACCCTAACGATTTAAGACGTCGTCTTTAACCGAACCCAGAATACTTACAATCTGGTCGATGCTTTCCTGGGGCACGCTCAACTCTTCAAGGGTAGCGACAAGATCCTCCGCTACGGCGCCGAAATGACCGTCATCGAGCTTCATCGATTTGTGAGCCTCGCGAAGATCTTTTCCGCTGTAGGTATTCGGCCCCCCGAAGGCCATGGTCAGAAAAGCCTTCTGTTTAGCGTGCTGAGCCTCCATATCGGTGGAATCAAAAAATTCACTCACGCGATCGTCGGCCAGCACTTTGCGGTAAAAAATATCGACTGCGGCATCGACCGCAGCTTCACCGCCAATATCTTCAAATAGAGACATAATTATTTCCTCATCAAATGGTGAATAAGTCGTTTGGTTTTCTGGGTCGGCATTATCGCCATCAGTATTACAGTGGTACTCGAATCACGACACCACCCATGACTTCACCCAGTTTGAAATCTGTTTTCGGGGAATCTTTGTGGTTGTTGTGACAGGTCGTGCAAGCCGGGGAGACGGCTACATCCGGGTAAACGGCGGTATAGTATGTCTTATCGCCGAGCTTTTCTTCACCGTAAAAATTCTTGCCGGGGTTGGCCGCAATAAACTCCAGACCCTGCTTCTCCATATCTGTTTTAGGCGCATTTTGTGCGTTAATGGGCCATATAGACTGCAGTGAATAGGTGAATTCACTGGTCACTTCTGCAACCTTTTCAGAACCCATGCGAAACATTTGCGCTGGTAAAGGAGCACCATTATCGAGATCCTTCCAGTGCTCAGCGGGTTTAATGGAGTCCGCCCCATTAGGCCCAAGCCGTTGCACGATCAGCTTGGTGTAATTGGCTCGGTCGGCATTCATAACTGCAAATAGCGAGTCGGTATAGAGCTTTGGCGCAATGCCCGCCTCCTTTTCACCACAGGCGCTGAGGCCCACAGCACTTGCGGTAATTACAGTCGCTAACAATAATTTTTTCATGGTGTTTCCTCTTGGGTTAAATACAAAACAATCGAACAGGGCGGTTAAGTGATCTAGTCAAGCTGTGTCATTGGGTGGCATCTTTAGAAGCTCCTCCATTTTTTTCGCGTTTAAGTACCCAGTCAATTGATGGAATGTGGACACTGGGCTGTCCGGTAAAATTGCTTTGTATCAGGGCATCATCGGCCAGGGCATCAATCGCAAATCCAAGGCTGTGGCACTGCATACATACCGGGCGAATCATTTTTTCATTGGGCCGAAGATTCAGGTTCTGGTTGTGTTCGACGATACTTGTGTTCAGCCCTGAGCCTGCCGGCATTGGCAAGCGCGGCATATGGCAGGTCGCACAACTAACGGATTGCTCGAAAGGTATTTCGCCCTTGTTGGCTTTATCAAAGAGTTGCCCGTGGGGTGATTGCTTAAAGGCCAGTGAATGTTCGTCGTTATGGCAATCAAGGCAGCTGTCCTGTGCCGCCCAGCGCGTATCAAAATCGTGGGCACCGTGGCAGGCAACGCAACTGTGGCCAGTATCCAGAGAGGCAGCTTTCATTGGCAAAGAAGATTCCCCGGGGGTTATCGAAGACAGACCGTGAGCCAGTCGCATACCGTGTTTGCCCTGTAAAAATCCCTCAGTTTCCCCGCTGTGGCAGGTTTGGCATTGCTCAACGCCGGGGTGTTCGAGCCACTGCCCCGCGTCGTCGCTATGGCAGCCGCCGCAATTAACGTTTGCCTTAGACATATCGGCATTGCTTTGAGATGAGAGGGCGGTGGTTTCAGCAGATTTTGTACCGACTTGAGAAGGCAGAAGCTCCTTTTCATCCGGCGTATTTATGCCCTTAATTCCCGCGTGGGCACTGTTTAACCACTGGGCATGGATCTGTGGATATTCGTGAATTTTGCTTTCAAATTTAAGCTTATCTGTTGGATTAATATTTTTAGCGGCGGCTATTGCAGACATATTAAGGTCATTACCTGATCCAATATTGGCAATCGCTTTCAACCAGGGGCCGGAGGAGTTTTTCAGTAAAAAATCCTCATACAAGGCTTTGTTATCGTGATAATTATGGCATCCGGCACTGGCGCAGGAGTCGAATGCCAGGTCTTGATGGCTGGGCCTGTCTTTGCCAATATCCTCATGGCAGTGAAAACAATAATCCGTGGGTATGGTCAAACCCATTGCTAATGTCTGTTCTTTTTGATGCTCTGTATGGCAGCTCACGCAATAACGGGCATCAATAATCTCCAGTAATTCAGCATTGCGCGGATCATTAAATTTCTTTTTGGGGTGGGAGTCATGGGCTGCGTCGAGCTCATTTTCATGGCACGACAGACAGGCATCCTGGATCAACTCTGGGCCGCCAAAGGCTTCGCTATGACAAGCCGTACACGTTAATTCAATTTGATAGTGGCCATAGCTAGCCTCACCAATCAGCAAGGCCTGCTTGTCGGTGTCGATAAATATTTTAAAGCCGTAATAACCTGCAATCACTGCACTTACCACCACCCACGTTGCCCAAATATATTTTTTCAAGAACTTACATATCGTCTATGTTGCATTAATTGTTGCGTTAATTGTTGCGTTAATTGATTTGTGGTCATTGATTTGTGGTAATGGTTTCAAACCCTAGCCATAACAATGTCAAAATCATCTGTAATCTCCCTTTGAAAAGCGACACTATAAAAACAGTACTTAAAAATAATACACACTCAAAATATGCATAATGAGTAGGGCCGGTAATGGCCAACTCATCAGTACATGCAAGTGGCTCCAGGTTTTACGCACTGAGATTGCACGTCGAGGTTTTAAGCGATGGCTCAAGGCCACCACCATGCCGCTTGCTGCACCGATGGTAAGCACCCCGAGAAAGTCCACCATTAGCCAACGATTCAAGTTGCTACCTAAATGAAAGCCGGTATGCAAAATAAGTACGCCCGCACAGGCCAGGCCGAGCACGCCATGGAACACTCGCCAATTGGCAAACTGGCCCATCCAGCTAAGATTTAACCGCTTGCGCAGTGACATCAACATGCCGAGTAGTGACAAGCCGAGTAGACTAAAACCACTTACCTGCTTCCAGAACTTGTCATTCCAGACCCGTTCAAACCAGCCAATACTTTGAACACTGTCGGCATTCACTGCCTCTGGCATCGCTGCTACCACTACGGCGGTCGAGAGGGCGGCGATACTGGCCGCGAGTAATACACCCCAGCCAGTTTCTTTTTCCGGTATCAGTTGTTCATTTAAGCCGCTATCGCTGAGTAATTCTGAAAGCAGGGGTTTGCAGGAGCCGCAGACCTTGCCGGCATTAGTACAGTCCTGTAGTTGTTGCTGATTAGTACAGCCAGTGCTTATTGCATTAATAAGTTCGCCCTGGGTGACACTGCTGCATTGACAGACAATGGCCGTTGCCGGCCACTGGCCGACGGCCTCGGCTCCATCCAGGGGCCAGAGACGCCCACTGAGTAAAAATACCCAGTATTGCCAAAACCAAACTTTGCGTTGGGTATTAAAAGCCTCTTGAACACGATTCAATTCAGGCCACTCGCCCATACCCACGGCGCCGATAATATGGCCGCGATGCAGGATGATGTGCCGGTAAATACCTTGGCCTTTATTGCGATAAACAGCTTCACGTTGCAGAGGGCGACTAGGTAGGTCGTTTATTTGCCCAATGCTGAACACACTTTGCCCAATAACCTTCAAACGACTGGCTACCTGGGAGCCAACATAGTGCGCCTGCCCATTGCATATCACCTCTGCTGCAACGGTGGCTTGCTCAAAGCCAGGAGTAACCAGGCCATAGGTCAAGCCTCTATGCTGACAGCATTCACCAATGGCATAGATATCGGGGTGGGAGGTTTGTAACTGGTCATTAACCGTAATGCCTGTAGCAGCACTAATGCCCGCAGCCCTTGCCAGCTCGACATTGGGTATGATGCCCGCGCACAGTAGTACGGTATCGCAATCAATAACATCGCCATCGTTAGTGAGCACAGATTGAATGCTTTGATCACCCTGAATCTTGCGCACACCGGCACTGACAATAACGCGAATGCCCAAGGCCTCTACCTGGGCTTGCAATAAACTGGCGGCCTCATCACTGAGTTGGCGATTCATCAAGCGTGGGCCCTGTTGAATGACAGTAACCCGAGTATTGAAGCGAAGTAATCCCTTTGCCGCTTCGAGGCCAAGTAGGCCACCTCCAACCACGACGGTATGGCGAGATCTCACCACGCGAGCCAATAAAAACTCCGTATCTTTCAAGTTGCGGAAGGTATAGACGCCGCTTCTATCAACACCGGGAATTGATGGTACATGTGCTCTCGCCCCCGTCGCGATGACTAAAATATCGAAGTCATGCTCGCGACCGTCAGCATCGGTAACGGTTTTAGTGGAAGTATCTATTTTTCGAATAACTGAAACGGTGTAGGAAAAATTCGGTTTTTCGCACGGTGAAGGAAGCGGTATATCCAGCGCATCACGGCTTATTTCTCCGGCCAGTAGGGCTGAAAGCTGAACCCGGTTATAGGGCTGATAAGGTTCATTGCCAAACAATTGGACATGAGCCATTGGTGCTCGCTGTAGTAGCGACTCCACAAAACGCATGCCTACAGGGCCACTACCAATAACAATTATTTTGGCATCGCCACTTGGGCCAGCGGCGATGGTTGATCCACGGGCGGTACTACCGGGGAAGTCGGAATCTTTTTTTATGGCAGGATCTGACATGATGGGGGCTAAGCGCAAAGCTGTCGGTGAGCTTTAATTACGGGAGCTTTCGTTACGGGAACTAAAGTCACGGAACTAAAATCACGGAATTGAAAAGTTGCGATCAAAAACAAAGTACAGCCATATAACACTTCCCTCATGCATAAAATCCGTGTAAATCATCAACATTATATCGCTTGTAAGCATTTTGTGTGCCAACACACTAAAACGCTATGGACGCAGTGAAAAACCTATGTCTTGTCGCTGAAATAGATAGGGATAATTAATATTGCGCCATTATTGGTGCATGCCAGACCAGGCAATGCACCATGGCTAATCATGGGGAATAGTCAGTCAATCGACCTTGCTAACTATCGTGGGTGTTATTTACAACAAGAAACCAGGTTTATGTAAATAGACGAAAACACCTGTGGCCATTGTTTTGCAAGGGGTGTTTTGCAAGGGGTGTTTTGCAAGGGGTGTTTTGCAAGAG
>CAYWXW010000020.1:8860-26341 GCA_964462265.1 uncultured Porticoccaceae bacterium
TGTTTTGCAAGGGGTGTTTTGCAAGGGGTGTTTTGCAAGGGGTGTTTTGCAAGAGGTGTTATGTGAGTAAGTGTGTAGGGCTTGAATGTTACTGTTGTTTGAGAGGGGTTTTTGTTACCCGGGTGAAGCGAGGTTAGGTGCTCAGTCTCAGCTACCTAGTTAAAGCTACTTAGTTAAAGTAACCCAGCCTGTTTTTTTAAAGCACGTTTTATTACTTGGCCACAGGCATTGTAATATCGTTGCCAGTAGCCTATGCGCTTGCTAAACCTTAGGGTAAGGGTAGTTGGAAACCGTTGCCCCAAGGTTTAGCAATACTAATTAAAAGCACGACTTAAAAAACACGACACTTTTGAAGCGCACGACCAGATGTCCCAGCGCTTGCCTAGAATTGCTTTTGCAGGAAGGCGCCAATTTTTTCAACGGCGTCCTGAGCTTCTTCAAGCATGGGCGCGAAGGCATGCCAAACGTGGAACAATTCCGGCTCGTCGAGTAGCTCGACTTCAACACCAGCGGCCCGCGCCTTGTCGGCGATAGTTATTGAATCATCGTAAAGAATCTCGCGACCACCAACATGGATACACAGCGGTGGCAGACCGGCCATGTCGGCAAACACGGGAGAGGCGAGGGGGGTCTTGGCGTCGACGCCGTTGAGGTATTTTTCACCCAGAGAATACAAACCTTCTGGCTTAACCATGGGGTCAATGTCGGCGCGGGTTTTGACGGCCTCGGCATCGCCAGTGAGGTCAGCCCATGGCGAAATCAGCACACCGGCAGCGGGTAGCTCTATGCCCTTATCGCGCAGATTAACCAGAGTGGCGAGGGTTAAACCACCACCGGCGGAATCACCGGCAATGGCGATATTCTTGGCCTTATAGCCCTGGGCCAGCAGCCACTGGTAGGCCTTGGTAGCATCTTCCACAGCAGCGGGGAAGGGGTTTTCCGGGGCTAGGCGATAGTCGAGACCCAAGGTCTTAGCGCCAGAGTGACGAGATATATTTTGCATCAGGTAGCGGTGGCTTTTAATAGAGCCAATCACATAGCCACCACCGTGGAGGTAGAGCACAACGCGGTCATCGGCAGCGCCAGGGGCGACCAGGAACTCAGCGGGGACACCGCCAGCATCGACCACTTCCTGGGTGACATCGTCGGGCACTAGAAAGCGTGCGCCGCCTTCATCGAGGTTTGCTCTCTCCTCTTCGAGAGACATCGAGCCCAGGGTCGGCATTTTTTCAAATATAGTCAGTAGTTTATCGAGTTGTGCTTGTGACATTTATGACTTGCTCCAATCGTTATTAGTGTTTAAATTTAATGGCTTAGAAATTATTTCAATAAATTAGATTAACTTTATTCAGTCTACTTAATTAAAGGCCTTGCGCAATACTTGAACGGCTTCATCGAGAAAACTGCGCGCCTCATCCAGTGCGCCGGCCATTGAGGCAAAACCGTGGATTTGCCCTTCATAGCAGACATACTCAACCGGCACGCCAGCGGCTTTGAGTTTGTCGGCATAGGCGCGGCCCTCATCGCGCAGGGGGTCGAAGCCCGCTGTCATTACATAGGCTGGGGCAAGACCTGTCAGGTCATCACTTAACAGCGGAGAAGCCAGGGGGTTGTCCCAATCTTCAGCTTTCTTTAAGTAGTGGTCGAAAAACCAGTTCATCGCTTTGGCCGTGAGGAAATAGCCGTCGTCAAAATCTTTGTAGGACTGGGTTTCTGCGCCCATGCGAGTGGCGGGGTAAATGAGTAACTGCAGGGCGAGTTCAGGGCCGCTGCGCTGCTTAGTCATTTGGGCAACAACGGCGGAGAGGTTACCCCCGGCGCTGTCGCCACCCACGGCGATACGGCTTTTATCGGCACCGAGGCTTTCGGCATTATCTGCCGCCCACTGCAGTACGGCATAACAATCCTCGGGTGCGGCGGGGAAGGGGTGCTCGGGGGCGAGGCGGTAGTCGGGTACCACGACAATGCACTGGGCTTCGTTGGCATAGTGACAACATTCTTCGTAGTGCGTTTCGGGGCTGCCAATCACCCAACCGCCACCGTGATAGTAAATAAAGAGGGGCAGGTTTTTTGTTTCAACACCTTCGGGCGTGATCACCAGGGTGCGAATAGCGCCATTGGGGCCACTAATTTGAATCTCTTGAGTTTCTTTTACTTTAGGAGCGGGTAGGCCCAGCAGCTGCGTAGTGGCGGCAAAAATGGCGCGCCCTTCTTCTGGCGTACCTTCACCGAGACCGGGTGTGCCGCTTTCTGCGGCGCGTTTCAGTAATTCGGCGGCTTGAATGTTGAGTGCCATGAAATCTTCCTTTTGTTATTTTTCAAATAGCGTAATTGCTGAAACCTAAGCCCTAACTCATTAAAAAATGGCCGTGCATGGAGGCAACCGGTTTGTCGGGGTTTTCCTGCCAGCATTGCACCTGCACATTGGCAACTCTGCGGCCCTGTTTGGTAACAAGGGCTTTGGCGTGGAGGTCTTTAATGAAACCGGTGCGTAAGTATTCAACCGTGATATTAATGGTGCGGGGTAAGTTATCAGTATCCTGGTCGTGGGCCAGTTGAATGATGGCCGCCGTTTCTAGCAGGCCACCAATGGTGCCGCCATGAAGTGCGGGTATCCACGGGTTGCCCGTCAACTTGGGGTCGGCTTTCATCGTGGTGATCAATTGACCCTCGTTTTCAACCACACTAATACCCAGTGATTTCATATAGGGGATACCTTCAGAAAGGAGGGAGAAGTCATCCTCTTCTTTTGCGCGTTTGATTAGCTCCATTAAACTCATGACTGTGTCTCCTTGGAGCTATCAGCCGCTGGCTGGTCTTCCTTGCGGCCCGTGTGATTGGCGGTAATCATAAAAGTGGCGGTGGCATTGGCAATGGGATCGGCCTTGTCTTTCTGGTAGGCCAGCCCCCTGACAAAGCACACGTTGCGAGTCACTTTATAGCAGTGGCCGTAGGCAAAAATGGCTTCACCGGGCGTTGCAGGTTTAAGGTAGTCGATGCGCAGGTCGAGAGTCGCAATGGTGATCGGGCGATCAAAGGCGGTGATAACGGATAGCCCACTGGCTGCATCGAGGGCCGTGGTGACAATTCCACCGTGCAATATGCCCGTTGCCGAGTTACCGGCGAGATCCTTAGAGTAGGGCACCCTGACGGTCGCCTCGCCCGTATCCACATCCATAATTTCGAGGCCCAGAAACATGCCGTGGGGGGATTGGTTTTCGGGTTTGGCGCGAAACGCGATAATGCGTTCCATTAATGCTTTGTCAGTCATAGGTGTCGCTGTCGTTTCGTGAATTAGGGCGCTTGTCGGTCAATGGGAGGACATCAATACGGCATTAAGCAAGTCTCCATCACTGCCTTGAAAATATAAATCTGGCTGTACCCGCTGATTTACACGAGCCTTATCTTAGCAAGCCAGCGATATACGCAGCCTCGACATAATAGGCGGAGGGCTGTTTGTTTTCAATCGAGGCAAACGATTGCCAGGCATTTTAATACGATATTAGTCTTGTTACTTTGACGCCACAGCCGGGTGCTAAGTGTTATATTTAGCACCTCAGCGTTTAGACAAACCAAAGGTGAAAAATCATGGGATTTTCAAAAGCAGCCTTGCCCACTGCAGAGCAAGCACTACCCGGACGCAGCGCCATCATGCGAGTACCAGCTGAGCACTTCGTTAACGGACATCCTTTAAAAGGTCCTTTCCCCGAAAATATGCAACAAATCATGTTTGGCATGGGGTGCTTTTGGGGTGCGGAGCGCCGCTTTTGGCAGCAGGACGGGGTTTACACCACCGCCGCCGGTTATGCCGGTGGTATTACGCCCAACCCTGCCTACGAAGAGGTTTGCAGCGGCGGCACCGGACATACGGAAGTGGTACTGGTGGTTTTTGATCCGGCCATAATCACTCTCGCCGATCTGCTGAAGATCTTCTGGGAAGCCCACGACCCCACTCAGGGCATGCGCCAGGGGGGTGATATCGGTACCCAGTATCGCTCAGCTATCTACTGTTATGGCGCGGAGCAACTGGCAGAAGCACAAGCGAGTTGTGCTAAATATCAGGCCGCACTCCAGACGGCAGGTTTATCGACCATCACCACCGAGATAGCTGAAGCCCCCACTTTTTATTATGCCGAAGACTACCACCAGCAGTACCTGGCCAAAGTACCCAACGGCTACTGCGGGCTGCGTGGCACGGGAGTTAGTTGCTAGGTAGTGAGTACCGAAGGTAAGGTAAGCGAAAGCACCGCCTGTGTCGTCTTCGATGGCCAGTGTCCCTTTTGTCGCGCTTATGTCGCCAGCCTTGAAAATAAGGACGAAAATAATCACCCCGGGCTAAATAAAGTCGATGCCCGCAGTGCGCCTGAACTTGTTGGGCAACTCGCTGACAAGGACGTTGATATTAATGCCGGTATTGTAGTGATTAAAGGTGATGGGGTTTTACAGGACGCCGAAGCTTTGACACTACTGGCAAGGGAACATGGGGCTTCTGGCTGGTTAGCCGGCTTGCACCATCGCTTGCTGCGCTACAGGCTTCTATCGCTTGCCATCTATCCAATTTTACGAACACTAAGAAATGCTTATCTGCGTTTAGCCGGGCAAAGCGCTATCCAAACAGGAATAGATAAAGGCTGAACTAATTTTTTGAAAGCGCTTCTAGCAAGGCTGTTTTGACATCACTATTGAAGCAACAAAAAATGACCTTTTCGAGGGTTTCATCCTGTGCCAGAAAATTGCCCACCTCAGCCGCTGCGATCTGACAGGCTTCGCTTATCGGATAGCCATAAACCCCACAACTGATGGCGGGGAAGGCAATAGTACGCAGCCCGTGTTCTACCGCCAGGGTAAGGGTGTTGCGATAGCATGCCGCCAGCAGTTGAGCTTCGTTATGCTCGCCGCCGCGCCAAACAGGGCCGACGGTGTGAATTACATACTTGGCCGGCAGCTCGAAAGCGGGTGTGATTTTCGCAGCGCCCGTGTCACAACCGTTTAATATTTTACAGGCTTCAAGTAATGCTGGCCCGGCAGCCGCGTGAATGGCACCGTCAACACCGCCACCACCGAGTAGTGAGTTTTTAGCGGCATTGACAATGGCATCGACCTCAAGTTGGGTAATATCCGCTTCAAGAATTTCAATTTTACTCATCGTTAAGCTTCTTTTAGGTCAGGAAAAGACACGCCGAAATTACAAGTGCTTATTTTTTCAGTTTGTTCGCAAACAGATAGTAGAAAAGGCGAATATCACTGAGGGCGTATTTCCAGCCAGTATTGAGCAATATTTTCTCAGCTTGCATCTCATCTCTGGAGTGGGTGGTTAAGCGCCCCAGCTTCAAATAGCTTTTTTTCAGAAGTTTGAGTAATAACGTATGGTAGGCGGCGAATTCACTATTAGCTAATAGTTTTTGATAGCACTTTATTTTTTCAGAGCGAATATGTGTCGTTGAACCAGAGACATTAGTAGCGTGAGTTCTTCGAAAAAACAGGGCTTCATCCAGGTATTCAAATGAACCCTGGGTTAAAAGCAGGATTGGTGTATCGAGATCTTCGTAATAGCGAAAGGTTGTGCTGTCAAAGGCATCGATGGCACGTAATGCACTTGTCCTAAGCAAACCTGTCGCGAAAACAGGCGGCGCACCCTTGAGAATATGAGTAATAGGGTCATCGCTAGTGTACATTTGCTTCAACTTATCCCGTGTTACCCTCTGTTGTGTAACGGTATCGCCATCAACACTGTAGGCATCGGTAAATACCGCAACGCAGTCAGGATTCGCGGAAAGTATCTCTACTCGTTTTGAGATGCTATTACTTGCCAAGAAATCGTCAGATGCCAATTGACAGAAAAACTCACCCTTGGCTCTATTAAGCCCTGATTTTAAGGTGGCGATTAAGCCGCTATTTTTCTGTGGGAGATAAGTAAAGTTCTGATGCTTATCGTGAAGCTCTTTAATGATTTGTGGTGAATTATCTTTTGAGCCGTCATCAATAACAATGAGTTCGATTGATGGGTAATCCTGGGAGAGAACACTGTTAATCGCTTGCTGGATATAGTTCTCGTGGTTATAGCAGGGTATTACTACAGTAACGAGCTTATTCTCCATTGCCGCTACCAATAAGGACGTTGCCAACAAAACCGATGGCGCTCAAGCGTAAATAGGCGGGTTTTAATTGCTGTAGTATTTGCATATTTTTAACCGTTTACCTGGTGCCTCGATTCGCCTTAAGCTGGAGGAATACTTCCCAAAGCAATATATCACCCATGCCTGAAGAGAGCACTAGCTTAGCAAAAGTGATTGGGCTTCAGACTTCAAGCGGATGCCTTTTTCACATTGCTATCAATTTTATTCGCATCTAACTGGAAGCGAGCCAAGCTACTCCAGCTTTCCGATGTTGCGCCGCTCATCAATAGGCCATGTCCCACATCAATTGTTAGTGACTCCAGGCCATGAATGCCTTGCCAATACCGGCTTATCAGGCTATACCCTTAAGATGATCTCGAGTAAAGATCGCCGCAGCCAAACTTTTAGTCCAACTATTTTTTACTTTCTAGCTAGCGCTAAAAAGGCTATTAAATGACTGCTTTAAAAGCACTTTTATCCCCTTGTGGTTTCACCACACAGGCCTGTTTCGCCACATTACTGTGCTGTTTAGCGCTAGTGTCGAACGCAGCTTACGCCGTCCCCGGTCAGGTTGTACTCTTGTCAATAGAGGGGGCGATTGGCCCGGCGACAGAAGATTACCTGCATCGCGCTTTTCAGGATGCCATGCAAGAAGCACCGGCCTTAATCATTATCCGCATGGATACGCCCGGCGGACTCGATGGCGCTATGCGCGGTATTATTCAAACCATCAGCGCATCACCCGTACCCGTCGCCACCTACGTGTCACCCACGGGTGCACGAGCCGCCAGTGCAGGCACTTATATTTTGTATGCCAGCCATATTGCGGCGATGGCACCGGGCACTAATCTCGGCGCTGCCACACCGGTGCAGCTCGGTGGTATTTCGCTACCGGGCATGAAGGAAAAACAAGAGGAGGGCACGGACGGTGAATCCGCCGAGCAGGCACCAGGCGATGCCATGAAACATAAAATCATTAACGATGCCGCCGCTTATATACGTGGCCTTGCCGCTCTGCATGGCCGCAATGCAGATTGGGCCGAAGATGCCGTACGCAGCGGGGTGAGTCTGTCAGCAAGCGCAGCACTGCGGCTTAATGTTGTCGATATAGTGGCGGATGATCTCAACGATTTGTTGGCCCAGCTCAATGGGCGCAAGGTGCGGGTACTCAATCGCGAGCAAACCCTACACACAAGTGGCCTGACGATAGTCGAATTACTACCCGATTGGCGCAGCCGTTTTCTCAGCGTCATCACCAACCCCAATATTGCCTACATTCTGATGATGATCGGCGTCTATGGCTTGATACTCGAATTTTATAATCCGGGAGGTATCTTACCCGGTACGGTTGGTGTTATTTGTTTGATGCTGGCGCTCTATTCATTCCAGCTATTGCCGGTCAACTATGCGGGCATGGGCTTGATTTTACTCGGCGTAGTCCTAATGGTGGCAGAGGCTTTTCAGCCCAGTTTTGGAGTGCTCGGTCTCGGCGGGCTGGTCGCCTTTGTTATCGGCTCCATTGTTTTAATGGATACACAGCTGCCGGCATTTACGATTTATCTTTCGGTAATCCTCACTTTTGCTGTGGTAACGGCGCTGGTTTTCTCCCTGGTGGTGGGTATGGCTTTGCGGGCACGCAGGCGACCCGTGGTGAGCGGTCTGGAACAAATGATTGGTCAAACAGCCACCGTTAACACCTTGCTTGATACCAGCCTGGCAATGGTCTCTGTACACAGCGAAAGCTGGCGTGCGCGTAGTTCTATGCCGTTACACAGAGGCCAAAAAGTTAAGATCAAGGCCATTGATGGTTTAACGCTGGAAGTTGAGCCTTTGGAGAGTAAGCAGTAAGTAATATAAATCAAACCCTGACGACTGCAGGCAGCGTTACTGAATTTAACAGGCTTCAATCTGAAAATTTATTGACTAATTAAGGAGCGTCACGATGATCGAGTACCCCCTGTACACATTAATAGTTTTGGCAATTTTATTTATTGCCAGTGCCATAAAAATTCTTCGTGAATATGAGCGGGGGGTAGTGTTTTTACTCGGGCGCTTTTGGAAAGTCAAAGGCCCGGGATTCATCATCATTATTCCCGGCATACAGCAAATGGTGCGCACCGACTTGCGTACGGTTGTTATGGATGTACCCAGTCAGGATGTTATTTCCAAGGATAATGTTTCGGTAAAGGTCAATGCTGTCGTCTACTTTCGCATGGTTGATCCGGAGAAAGCGATAATTCAGGTTGAAGACTTTTACGCCGCAACCAGTCAGCTGGCCCAGACCACGCTACGCTCGGTATTAGGCCAACATGATTTAGATGAAATGTTGTCCGAGCGCGATCGCCTCAATATTGATGTGCAAGCCATTCTAGACGAGCAGACCGATGCCTGGGGCATTAAGGTCAGTAATGTTGAAATTAAACATGTGGATCTGGATGAAAGTATGATTCGTGCCATCGCCAAACAGGCAGAGGCAGAACGTACTCGGCGGGCAAAAGTGATTCACGCCGAAGGGGAAATGCAGGCATCTGAAAAATTGCTCGAGGCCGCCGTTACTCTGGCAAAACAACCCGAGGCGATACAGCTGCGTTATATGCAAACCTTGACTGAAATTGCCAATGAGCGCAGTAATACCATTGTTTTCCCCCTCGATTTACTGAATAAAGTGTTTCAGGCTAAATCGTGAATAACGCTTGGCAAACCTTCCTTCGATTGGCCATTACTTAATAATGAATTCAAGAATTGACAGCCTGTTGGCGAAAATGCGCGCCCTTGAAACGGAGCTGGAAGCGGCGTTTCATGAGCGGGAAGATGAACTCGTCTATCAAATAAAGGGGCGTCGAGTACGTTTCGAGCACCGGGTGAAAGCGGCCCACCGGCAAATGAAAATACGCTGGGCTGATTATTTGAAACACACACCACCACGGCATTTATTTTCTGCGCCCTTTATTTACGCGATGTTCTTACCTTTGGTGATACTCGATGCATCCCTGTTTATCTATCAGCAGGTATGTTTCCGGGCCTATCGCATCCCCCGGGTAAGGCGAGCCGATTACGTGGTGATTGATCGACATATGCTGGCTTATCTCAACCTGTTTGAAAAATTCAACTGTATCTATTGCGGTTATGGCAACGGCGTACTGGCTTACGCCCGTGAAATCTCAGCCCGCACCGAACAATATTGGTGTCCGATCAAGCATGCTCGCCGGGTCAAAAACCCCCATGAGCGTTACGCCAGTTTTATGGGCTATGGTGAAGCAGAGGGCTTTCACACACGTCTGGAAGAACACCGGATACGTGTTCAAGCCTCTGAAAGTGAACGCGGTGTCTCGCCAAAAGTAGATGACCCGAATCCATAATGGCAGCGCTGGGGCGTGACCCCATATAACAGGATTTAGATGTAAATAGTGTCGGCGTTAAAACGATTAAGGCATTACTTTCTATAGCCGTTGCAATAATAAAAAAGCCCGAACAAAGCTTAAAAAGATCTGTTCGGGCTCGTACTAGCGTTTGTAAATCTTACATATTCGGGTAGTTCGGCCCGCCTGTTCCCTCAGGTGTTACCCAAGTGATGTTTTGTGCCGGGTCTTTAATGTCACAGGTTTTACAGTGCACACAGTTCTGACCGTTAATCTGGAATATTTTTTCACCAGCTTCATTTTCCAGCACCTCGTAAACACCGGCAGGGCAGTAGCGCTGGGCGGGCTCATCGTAGAGGGGCAGGTTTTTTGCCAGAGGGATACTGTCATCCGTTAATTTCAGATGGCAGGGTTGGTCTTCTTCGTGGTTGGTATTGGATAAAAACACCGACGAGGGCTTATCGAAGCTAAGCTTGCCATCGGGCTTGGGGTAGTCTATTTTTTTGCACTCGCTAGCCGGTTTCATCTGCGCGTGATCGGGCTTTGGGTCTTTCAGCGTGAACGGTAGATTGCCGTTGAAAATATTGATGTCGATAAAGGCAAAAGCCGAACCAATAATGTTGCCCCATTTGTGCTGAGCCGGGCCAAAGTTGCGTTGTACATGCAGCTCTTTATAAGCCCATGAGCTTTCGTAGGCTGCGGCGTACTCGGTGAGTTCTGTACCAGCTTGCTCTTTACCCAGTGCCGCAGTGACGACTTCAGCGGCAATCATGCCGGACTTCATGGCCGTATGATTACCTTTGATTTTGGCAAAATTCAAGGTGCCAGCATCGTCACCAATCAATAGACCACCGGCAAAGCTCATGCGTGGCTGAGACTGCAAACCGCCCTTGGCCAGTGCGCGTGCACCGTAGGCGATGCGCTCACCACCTTCAATATATTGCTTAACGACGGGGTGATGTTTAAAGCGCTGAAACTCATCAAAAGGGCTCAGGTGGGGGTTGGAATAGGAGAGGTCGGTGATCAGACCCAATGCCACCTGGTTATCTTCGAGGTGATAAACAAAGGCACCACCCGCCGATTTACTTTCGTCCAGTGGCCAGCCGGCACTGTGTACCACCAGGCCTTGCTTGTGCTGCTCATCGCTGACCTTCCAGATTTCCTTAATGCCAATGCCGTAGTGCTGAGGGTCTTTGCCGGCATCGAGATTAAATTTCTCAATCAGTTGCTTGCCGAGACTACCGCGACAGCCCTCAGCAAACAGCGTGTATTTACCGTGTAGCTCCATGCCCTGCATGTAGCTGTCTTTCTGCTCACCGTCCACATTGAGGCCCATATCACCCGTGGCGATACCTTTTACACTGCCGTCTTCGTGGTAGACGATTTCAGCGGCGGCAAAGCCGGGAAAGATCTCAACACCGAGTGCTTCAGCCTGTTCTGCCAGCCAGCGACAAAGATTGCCGAGACTAATGATGTAGTTGCCTTCGTTGTGCATAGTTTTGGGCACAAACAAACCGGGCACCTTGATGCCTTTCTCCTGGCTGGTGAGCACATAAATATCGTCGCCATCGACCGGGGTGTGCAGCGGTGCACCCTTTTCTTTCCAGTCGGGGAAGAGTTCGTTGAGGGCGGTGGGTTCAAATACCGCACCGGAGAGAATATGCGCGCCGACTTCAGAGCCTTTTTCAACGACGCAGACCGTTGTTTCTGGATTCAATTGACGCAAACGACAGGCCGCCGACAAACCAGCAGGGCCGGCGCCAACAATCACAACGTCGTACTCCATATATTCTCTTTCCATTACTCTTCCCCAGGCAACTAAGACAATCGCGCATTTTAACCTACTGTTAGTGGACAAAACTATGCTGCAAACGGAGAAAACTGTGACGAGCGGGTTTCACTAATTTTAGAACAAGCACAAGAGCTTCTCGGAGGAGCAAAATTTGATTTTTGGCTGCGAAATCGGCATTATGGCGCCCCCTAAATTAGGTGCAGTGCTTTATGTGCATCCAATTTATTCGTCACACTCCATAAACATACCAAGGGTGGTTCATGAAGATTCTTGTCGCTGTTAAGCGCGTTGCCGACTACAACGTAAAGGTAAGGGCTAAGTCAGATAATACCGGCCCCGATCTGGCCAATGTTAAAATGGCCATCAACCCCTTCTGTGAAATTGCAGTCGAAGAAGCTGTTCGACTGAAAGAGAAGGGCATTGCAACAGAAATTGTTGTTGTATCCATTGGCGCACAGGCTGCTCAGGAGCAGGTTCGTACCGCTCTGGCACTGGGTGCAGATCGCGGCATTCTGGTGACAACGGATACTGACCTCGAGTCACTCGCCGTTGCCAAATGTCTGAAAGCCGTTTGCGATAACGAAAGTCCTGACCTCGTTTTGCTGGGTAAGCAGGCGATTGATGGCGATAACAACCACACGGGCCAGATGCTCGGTGCACTGACTGGCTGGGCACAGGCGACTTTTGCTTCCGAGCTGAACATTGACGGCGACAGCGCTACGGTTGTACGTGAAGTGGATGCCGGCTTGCAGACTATTCAAATCAAGTTGCCGGCCATTGTTACCGCTGATCTGCGCTTGAATGAACCGCGTTATGCCTCACTGCCTAACATCATGAAAGCCAAGAAGAAAACAATCGATAGCACTACTCCAGCAGATTTGGGCGTTGATGTTGCTCCACGTACGACCTTGCTCAAGGCTGAACCACCCGCCGAACGTCAGGCCGGCATCAAAGTAGAAGACGTTGCTCAACTGGTTGATAAACTGAAAAACGAAGCCAAGGTGATCTCATGAGTATTCTGGTAATTGCGGAACACGACAACAACGAAATCAAAGGCGCAACGCTGAATGCTGTTACCGCCGCCCAGGCCATCGGTAGCGATGTCGACATTCTTATCGCCGGTGCCAACTGTGGCGCTGCCGCCGATGCGGCTGCAAAAATTGCCGGTATCAACAAAGTTGTCGTCGCCGATAATGCAGCCTATGAATTTATGCTGGCTGAAAACGTTGCCCCCCTGGTTGCTGAGTTAGCGGCTAACTACGGCCACATTCTGGTACCTGCCACCACTAACGGCAAGAACGTGATTCCCCGTGTTGGCGCACTGCTCGACGTGCAGCCGATGTCGGATATCAGTGCTGTTATTAGTGAAGATACTTTCCAGCGTCCCTTCTATGCTGGCAACATCGTCGCTACCGTACAGAGCAGCGATAGCATAAAAGTGATGACGGTTCGCACGACCGCTTTTGATCCCGTAGCAGCGGAGGGTGGCAGTGCCACTATCGAGGCCGCTGGCGGTGTTCACGATGCCGGTGTCTCTGAGTACAAAGGCGAAGAAGTCGCCAAGTCTGATCGTCCTGAACTGACAGCTGCCGATGTGATCGTTTCCGGTGGTCGTGGCATGCAGAACGGCGAGAACTTTGAGCTGCTTTACAAAGTGGCTGACAAGCTCGGCGCTGCGGTTGGTGCTTCACGCGCTGCGGTTGATGCTGGCTTTGTACCCAACGAAATGCAGGTGGGTCAAACGGGTAAAATCGTTGCTCCCGACCTCTATATTGCTGTCGGTATTTCTGGTGCCATTCAGCACCTGGCGGGTATGAAAGACTCGAAAGTGATTGTTTGCATTAACAAAGACGAAGATGCGCCCATTTTTCAGGTGGCGGATTATGGTTTGGTTGCCGATTTGTTTAAGGCATTGCCAGAGCTGGACGAAGCGCTGTAAAACGCTCTTTATCCCCATAAAAAAACCGGCTTTATGCCGGTTTTTTTATGCCTGCTATTTACTCCTACTAATTCTTTATGTCTGCTAATAAGGCCTAGGCTTTTTTCTGTCGTTGTTTCTTGATGGCTTTATCCCGTTCTTCGGGCGATAAATCACGCCATTTCTGTTTCAGCCTTTTTCTTTCCTCGGGGGGCAGTTGCTTGAATTTCTTGCGTGCCTCTTTAAGCCGCAGCTTCTCTTCCGGCGGTAGGGATTCAAAGCGTTTTCTACGCTCCTTAAGGCGTTCGCGTTGCTCTGGGGTTATGTCTTTTCTACGGTTTGCATCACTTTCCTGGCGTGCAATTAAGTGCTTTTCAGGTGCCAACAAAACCTTATACGGATTCGATAAAGCAGCATCAACTAATTGATAATTATAGATAACTGAACTTTCTTCGACAGAAGATAGACGCGCAGAAGCCTGTAGGGATGCGCCACTGATCACCAGGCTGAGTACGATAATTAAAGGGTGTGGTGCTGCCATGTCAGCCTCTTAAGTCCTGTTCATTATCGGCCAGCCAATAATAAAATTCGAGATCATCGTAGAGCTCCAGATTGTCACTCACATACTCATTCGGCGCTGTTGGCCCTAAAGGCGAAAAGGGCATGGCGAGAACAAGTACCAGTATTGACGCCAGCGCCATGCCTGCGGTGGGCCATAGAAAACGTCGCAAACGGCGGGGGGTTAGTGTTGTGTTCTCAAGTGCTTGCAGGCGGAAATCTGCTAGCTGCTGTAGGTGCTCAGCATCGACAGCCTGTTCGCTGCGGCGCAAATCACTTTGTAAGCTTTGCTCAAATTCAGTTTTCATAAGGGTCTTCCTCACCGGGCTGCCCAAGGTTTGCACGCAGAGAGTCGAGGGCTCGCGAATAATGGGTTTTTACACTACCTTCACTGCAGCCCATGGTTTGCGCTGTTTCCCGTGTTGAAAAGCCCTCCCAACAACGCAGCATAAAGGTCTCGCGTTGACGGCGGGGCAGGCGGCTGATGTGCACGTGAAGCTTAACAATCGTGCGTTGACGCTGCAGGTGAATGGCAGGGTCACCATCGGCAGCAGCAATTTTGTCAAAGGGGTCGGCTGCATCTTGTTCATTGGCATTGTGATTTGAAAGCCCCGGTAGCAAGCCGCCAAAACGTCGCTGTAATTTACGCCGTCGAAACAGGTCGTTGATTTTGTTATTGAGGATGCGATAAAAGAGCTTGCGCCATTCGTCCGCATCTCGGTCAGCATAGGATTTGACCAGCTGTAACATGCTGTCCTGTACCACATCCATGGCGTCGTCAGCATTACCCGAGGCTGCTCGCGCCATAGCAAAGGCACGGCGCTCCACCGAGGCTAAAAAGCCATCCATAGCCAGACGGGACTCCGTAGTCTCGATGCTCAAATCACTCTTGAGTGCAGGAATATCCATAAAAAGACCACGCTAGCGAGCTAGTGATGGAGATGATGTAACACTTCATTGAGCACGATAGCCCCACCAATCAGACGGTAGACATCGCGTCGCTGATCATTGTAGAAAAGCCGATGCTCATAGCGGCGATCGTAGTGATGCGCGTCACGATGCGTCGGATGATGTTTGACAGCACGATAAACCGTTCGCCCCGGATAGCGCTGATAGCTCTGCTGATGCTGGTAATGCTCAGCAGACTCGCGGTGGGCGCTATAGTGACGCTCAGCCTTATGTCCCCGATGCTTGTATTTCACCTGATGCTGAGGGCTGTGGTGTTGATGTTGGTGTCGATGTTGCTTTTTGTCGCGGGCGTGGTGTTTATGCTCAGCAAAGGCGGTAGTGGAAAACACCAGTACTAACAGGCCTGTCAATATCAACTTTGTTGTACGCATTTTTACTCTCCAACTTTTAGCTTTTTGGCGGAAGATATAAACACTAACGCCACAAGCCACAATTGGTTGACAGTAAGTGCTACTTATTTATTGCACAGCCTCTTTTCTCACCAGGCGAGTTTCCAGTGAAGCCGCCGCATGGGTGTAATCTGCTAGTAGATGTGCGGTTTCCTGCAAAATAGGGTCGGGCGTCTTTTCATCCTCTTTCTGCTGTTTGCGGAAAGCTTCGACGGCGTCGGTCGATTCAAAAACAGGCTCATCGCGCTTTTGTCGTCGTATATTTTCAATGGCCAGCCATTTTTCTTCACGCTGCTGTTTCAGTTGCTCACGACTGGCTTTATTCAGGGTAAATGTTTGAAGTGCACGTTGTTCGTTAATGAGGGCGATTTCATCGAGCATAAATTGCCAGTCGGGATCTGTTTCAACACGCTGGCGGTGTTGGGTTTTTAGCACGGACAGCAGGGGGTCGAAGTCTTCGTACATGCGATGTCTGACTTCACGAATGCTATCCCAGGGCAGGGCGTTGTCCTGACTGCTCTCACCGACCTCTTCAAGATCGAAATAGGAGGGGAAGTCAATGTCGGGAACAACCCCGCGGTGCTGGGTGCTTTGTCCGGAAACCCGGTAGAACTTAGACTCTGTCAACTTAAGGCGGCCCTGTTTTAAGGGGGCTAGAACCTGAACCGTACCCTTGCCAAAGCTGGTCGTGCCCGCCACCAAACCCCGTCCGTAGTCTTGAATCGCACCGGCAAAAATCTCCGAGGCCGAGGCGCTGAGGCGATTGATTAAAACAATAAGCGGGCCGTCGTAAAAGGGCCGCTGCCGAGCGCGCTGCTCCCGAGAAACATGCTGGTCGGCATGGCGAATTTGCACCACCGGGCCGGGGTGAATAAACAAATCCGTTAACGATGTTGCCTCGTACAGAGAGCCGCCGCCATTGTTGCGTAAATCGAGAATAATGCCGTCAACACCTTCCTTTTTTAAGTCGATAATGAGCTTCATGACATCGCGCGAGGTGCTCTTAAAATTGGGGTCGCGCTGGCGATAGGCTTCAAAATCCATATAAAAGGCGGGCACAGTGATAACCCCAGCCCGAAAGTTTTTATCACCTTGCTTCAGTTCGATGACCTCACTTTTTGCAGCCTGTTCCTCCAGCTTCACCTTGTCGCGGATAATCGCCACGATAGTCGTTTTATCACCGTCTGAGGTGCCGGGGATAACTTCTAGCCGCACCCGGCTATCTTTTTTACCGCGAATCAGGTCGACAACATCATCGAGCCGCCAGCCAATAACATCGACCATGGCATCATCGTCCTGAGCCACGCCAATGATCTTGTCTTCAGCGGCTAAAGAGCCTTGCTTATCAGCCGGGCCGCCGGGAACAATGCGTACAATCTTGGTGAATTCATCTTCCATCTGTAAAACGGCACCAATGCCTTCCAGGGACAGGGACATTGAAATATTGAAGTTTTCAAGGGTGCGTGGGGCGAGATAACTGGTGTGAGGGTCGTAGATACCGGCCAGCACATTGATGAAACCCTGCACAGCATCATCGGCATCTTGCCGTGCCAGCTGCTTTAGTTGATTGGCGTAGCGCTTGCGCAGTAGCTCACGCGCCGCATCAGGCTCCTTGCCTGACAGAACAAGTCGTAGCAAGCTGTCTTTCATTCGCTTACGCCAATAATTGTCGGTTTCTGCCTCGTTCGCCATCCAGCTGCGACTGTCTCTATCGAGATTGATGGTTTCTTGCAGGCTAAAATCAAAGCTGAAATCACTTTCAAGAAGAGCAATATTGCTTTCCAGACGCTCGGCTATACGCTCGCGAAAGAGGTTGAAAATAGCAAAGCCTTGCGCCAAATCGCCATTCGCCAGCGCCTCATCAAAGCTGTAACGAGTGGCTTCAAATTGCGCTACATCGGATTGTAAAAAATAGACTTTAAGGGGATCTAATGCATCGAAGTAACTGTCGAGCAAGCGGCTGGAAAAATTGTCATCGATGGTTTGTTTTTTGTAGTGCTTGCTGCTCAGCGTGTCAATAATCTCCATCGCCGTTTGCGAGTGCTCTTTAGTAAACACCAAAGGCTCTGTTTTGCCGTAGGCTGTGCTTGCCAGCAGAAATAGCGTGATTGTGATTGCGAATGACAGTAACTTCATAGGGATTCAGTCTTTCAAGTATTAGGGTAGAAGTGTAGCACTAAGATTATAAGACAGCCTGTTAGTAAAGCCTCAAGGTGTGTAACAGGAGATTGAGGGTGATATCGTTATTTACAAGCTTATTTCGAATCCTGAAAAAACAAGCAATTTAACATAATATACATTATACGCAATTGGCACTGTATGTCATCGTGCGAGCTAGTACCTTCAGGCACTAATAAGACAGAATCAAACTTGGCGAGTT
>CAYWXW010000020.1:26351-34022 GCA_964462265.1 uncultured Porticoccaceae bacterium
GTAGCACTAAGATTATAAGACAGCCTGTTAGTAAAGCCTCAAGGTGTGTAACAGTAGACTGAGGGTGGTATCGTTATTTACAAGCTTATTTCGAATCCTAAAAAACAATAGATTTAACATAATATACATTACACGCACTCTATGTCATCGTGTAGGCGAGTACTTTCACGCACTAAGACAGAATCAAACTTGGCGAGTTCAAATGGCACTAGTGGTACGCGGTCACGCTAAACAAGATAGCAAGTTATTCATCGTCGGCACTATCAACAGGCGCAGGCTTGCTAACTAAATAAAGCCAGAGAACACCCGCGACCCCTGCAACGAGGGACGCAAGAAGAATAGCTGTTTTGGCAATAAGCAATAAGTCGTCACGTTCATTAAACCCAAGTTGGGCGACAAAAATCGACATGGTGAAACCAATACCAGCTAATAGCGACACACCAGCAATTTGTGTAAAGCGCGTGTCCTTTGGCAGTACGGCAAGGCCGAGCTTGAGCATCAGCCAGCTAACGCCGGTTATGCCGATAAATTTGCCCACAATCAGGCCCAGAGAAACACCGATGAAAACACGGTGGTTAAGGGTTTCGGCCATAGAGGCAAGCTCAAGTGGAATACCGGCATTGGCCAGGGCGAAGATTGGAATCACAATGTAGGCAACGGGCATGTGCCAGGCGTGTTCGAGGCGTTGCAAGGGTGCCTGTACGCTGTGCACGCCGTTTTCCAGGCTCTGCACCACTGCACGTAACTCGTCATTGATCAGAATACTTTCGCCCGACTGATAAGTAGTATCGAACCGTTTCATTAGGCCCTTTACCAGCATACTGAAGCGCTCAGGTTGATATTTGGGTCTTGTCGGTACGCACAGGGCACCGAGAACCCCCGCCAGGGTTGCATGAACACCGGATAGCAAAACCGCGTACCAAAAAACCAAAGAAACAATAAAATAAGGCAAGGGCTTGCGGATACCAACAAGATTAAAGGCAAGCAGTAATGTAAAAAGCCCTACGGCCACAGCTAGCGGCCCCAGGGCAATGGTATCGGTGTAAAACACAGCAATAACAAGTACCGCGCCCAGGTCATCAACTATCGCCAAGGCCACCAAAAAAGTGATTAATGCCTTGGGTACGCGGCTGGCGAGTAAAGCCAACGCGCCAATAGCAAAGGCAATATCGGTGGCCATTGGAATGCCCCACCCCATTGCGGCGTCACCCTCTGGGTTTATCACGAAATAGACCAATGCCGGCACCACCATACCGCCAATGGCGGCACCAATAGGTAGCGCAGCATTGCGTAGGTCGGCCAGTTCCCCTACCAGTATCTCTCGCTTTAATTCCAGGCCAACGACAAAAAAGAACATCGCCATCAAACCATCATTAATCCAGTGATGGAGGCTCATATTGAGGGACCAGGTACCAATACTAAGACTGACCGGGGCATGCATAATATGCACGTAGGCAGCCGCGAAGGGGCCATTAGCTAAGATCAAGGCCACCACCGCCGTGCCCATCAACAACAAACTACTGGTGGTTTGGCGGTGAATAAATTCTTCAAAGGGGGTCAGAATTTTGTCAAAGGCTCTCTCCCAGGGTGCGTGAAAAACACCCTTCAGGCCGCGTCCCATTATTGATTTTTTAGACTTTGCCATCACTCTTTCCTTATATCTGTTCTGCCAGATCGACTAGCTCTCTGTACAGTTTTCGTATTGTCCTGCGAGCAAGCCTAAAGGGCTGCCCTCTAGCCTGCAAGGGTAATGCCCTTCCCTCACCAATATTTGTGTTGCATTCGATAATATACTGAAAGGCGTGCGAACGAGATGTGTTTAAGCGGTGCAATCGTTAGCCCCGCTTTAGTTTTGGACTCTATTAGTTTTAAGCCCTGTTGGTTTTAGGCACTACCTATCACAGCTTATAAATAGAGTAGAAGCTATTTAAGGGCAAAACCCTCGTAGTCGTGCTCGGCAACTTCATCACATTTTGCCTTGTAATGGGGAGCGCCGCCAGCATAGAGCATAAAGGTGCGCTTGGCATCCGGGTTGTTGGGGTTTACACCCATAAACCAGGAATCGGCTGTCGGGAACAAGGTCTTCTGGGCAAGCTCGTCGACATGCTGAGTCCACTCATCTTCCGCTGCCAGAGTCGGCTCTACTTCGACCAGGTTTTTGTCATTCATATAGTGGATCAGATCCGTAACCCACTCGACATTTTGCTCGATACAGCGGGGAATATTACAGAACGTCGCGCCGTTATGGGGGCCAACCAGAGTTAAGAGGTTGGGGAAGCCAACAGTTTGCATACCCAGATAAGTGCGCGGCCCATCTTCCCACTTGGCGGTCAATTTCTGCCCGCCTTTGCCGCTAATATCAATGCGTTTCAGGGCCCCGGTTACGGCGTCGAAACCGGTGGCGTAGATAATCAGGTCGAGCTCATAGAGCTTGTCACTACAGCGCACGCCCTCGGGTACAATTTCTTCAATCGGTGTTTTGTTGAGATCAATGAGGTGAACATTGGGCTGATTAAAGGCTTCAAAGTACTTGGTTTCCATGGGTACACGGCGGGTGCCAAAACCATGATCCTTGGGGATTAGTAAATCGGCAACGGCGGGGTCGTCAACGCGTTGGCGGATTTTCTTGGCGACAAACTCGGTAATCAGGGCATTGGCTTCGGGGCTGGTCATAATGTCGTTGTAGTTGGCCAGCCAAATACCAAAACCGGGTTCGGCGTAGAGCTTTTCAAAAAAGGCTTCGCGCTCTTCTTCCGAAACATCGAGGGCGGAGGTATCGACAAACTTGTGAGCAAAAGCGCCAAAGGTAGTGCTAAGAAACTCAAAGGTCTCTTTATAGTTGGCTTTCATTTCGTCCATCTCGGCCTGCTCGATGGGCGCATTGTGTAGCGGCGCACACCAGTTGGGGGCAAGCTGAAATACGGTGAGTTCTTTGGCGGTTTTAGCCACTTCCTGAATGACCTGCGTACCGGTGGCACCAGTGCCGATCACACCTACACGCAGGCCACTAAAATCATTACCCTGCCAGCCAGTATCACCCTCGGGCCAGCGCGCGGTGTGACAGTAATCGCCTTTAAAGCTGTCGATACCGGGAATGCGCGGCATGGTATAGGCCGACAGTGGTCCGGTGGCAGAAATCAAAAAGCGGGCGCTGGCGGTGCTGCCGTCTTCCAACTCAACTTGCCACTGAGCATTGGCCTCGTCATAAGTGGCTTTGGTTACGCGGCTGTTAAATTGAATGTCCTTGCGCAGATCAAATTTGTCGGCAACATAATTCAGGTAGCGCTTGGTTTCGGGTTGTGGTGCAAAGCGCTCAGTCCAGTTCCACTCCTGCAGTAGCTCGTCAGAGAAGGAGTAACCGTAAGTGTGGCTTTCAGAATCAAAACGACAACCCGGGTAATTATTCCAATGCCAGACACCGCCTACGCCATCACCCGTCTCATAGACTTTTACATTGAGTCCCAGCTCTCGTAGTTTGAGTAGCTGGTACATACCGGCAATACCGGCTCCCATAACGATGGCATCATATTTATTGGACATACTTAGACCTCTTTGGCTGGAGCGAAATCAAAAAGGTACGACAAATGCGGCACCTTAATCGCTGAAAGGAAATTACGGAAATAAGAAAGGGCCACCTATTACAGCAGCCCTTTCAATTGTACAACTAACTAAAACAGAGCTGTCACCTATTTAAGAACGAATCCTTCGTAGTTGTTCTCAGCGACTTTATCGCACTCGGCACGGTAGTTCTGTTGGCCACCGGCGTAGAGCATAAAGGTGCGTTTTTTGGTCGGATCATTCAGGTTGACACCCATAAACCACGAGTCTGCAGTGGGGAACAAGGTGCCCTCTGCCGTTTCATCAACGTGAATGGTCCACGCATCTTCCGCTTCTAGCGTAGGCTCAATTGAGTGAAAATTGTTTTTCTTCATGTAGGCAACGGTATCTGAAACCCACTCAACATTCTGCTCAATACAGCGGGGAATGTTACAGAAGGTGGCTCCGTTGTGGGGGCCAACCAAGGTGAACAAGTTGGGGAAACCAACGGTTTGCATACCCAGTAAAGTGCGCGGGCCATTAGCCCACTTGTCGGTCAGCTTAACGCCATCTTTACCAGTAATATCTATGCGTTTCAGCGAGCCTGTGACCGCATCAAAACCAGTGGCATAAATGATAATATCGAGGTCATACATCGCATCACTGCACTTAACACCTTCGGGCAGAATTTCTTCGATGGGCGTTTCCTTGAGATTGATCAGCTTAACGTTGGGCTGGTTATAGCACTCAAAGTACTTGGTCTCCATCGGCACACGGCGCGTACCAAAGCCGTGGTCTTTGGGGATTAAGTTTTCAGCAGTTTTCGGGTCGTTGACACGGCTACGGATTTTTCTGGCAATAAAGTCAGTGATCAGATCATTGGCTTTTTGGTCGGTCATAATATCGTGGAAGTTACCCAACCAAATACCGAAGCCTGGTTCGTTGTATTTCTTCTCGAAGAAAGCCTCACGCTCCTCATCCGACACATCAAGCGCTGAGCGTTCGTCAAACTTATGACGGAAGGCGCCAAAGGTCTCATTACATTCAGCAAATATTTTCTTGTAGTTGGCCTTAATGTCTTTCATTTCCTCAGGGCTGATCGGGCCATTTTTAAGGGGTGCGCACCACTCGGGTGCCAGCTGGAATACCGTTAAGGTGTCGGCCGTTTTAGCCACTTCCTGAATCACCTGTACGCCGGTGGCACCGGTGCCGATAACACCGACACGCTTGCCTTTAAATTGATCGGCTCCGCGACCACCAAAGCCCTCTTTCGGGTAGCGAGCAGTATGAGCCCACTCCCCTTTAAAGCTATCGATGCCGGGAATGCGCGGCAAGGTATAGGCATTTAGGGGGCCTGTCGCTGAGATTAAAACTTCTGCACGCGCACTGCTACCGTCTTCTAGCTCAACGTCCCACTGGCTATTGGCTTCATCAAAGGTTGCCTTGGTAACGTTCGCATTAAATTGAATATCTTTGCGAAAGTCATATTTATCAGCCACAAAGTTCAGATAGCGTTCAGTATCAGGCTGCGCTGCAAAACGCTCTTTATAGTCCCACTCCTGTAAAACCTCATCTGACCACGAATAGCCATAGGTATAACTCTCAGAGTCAAAACGACAGCCCGGGTATTTATTCCAATACCAAACACCACCAACGCCCGTTCCCGCTTCATAAACCTTTACCGAGAGCCCCTGCTCACGCAGCTTATGCAACTGATACATTCCTGAAATACCGGCCCCGATAATAATGGCATCGTATTGATTTGACATAGTTTATACCTCATTAATTTCTGGAAAATACACAAACACCTGTCGAGAGTGACTTCTCATGAAAGCAGTAAAAAGCAACTACAAGTACGTCTTCGTATCAGTTCTATCGATGTTAGAACCTGATCGTTTAACTGTGGAGTTGGGTTGCCAGCTACACAGAATTGGAATTTACCTCTTCAGGCCAAGCAAGCATTTGATTTGGCGCAATTGATCCTCGAGTACTCAATTTCCATACTTAAAAAATCACAAGTAGACGAGCGTAGATGGCTTGTAACTCGCTAAAATTGCTTACATTTAGCGAAACAGCTACTATTTTTAGACTATGAATGTGTCATTTTTTACGGCTATCGAGAGATTGAAGTTATGGGACAAAGTCGGCAAGCGAGAGTTGTTTATCCGCCCTACAGCAAGGCTCATGAAAGACTCTACTGGCTACTCAACCGCTTAAAACTGTAGATACAGAAACGTATTTGAGTACCACTTTAAACACTATTTTAAGCGCTATTTTAAGCACTACAAAAAAGCCCGCTCACAATGCTGTAAGCGGGCTTTTTTATGACTTGAAAACAATTATGACCTGAAAATAAGAAGCCTTGTAGGCCTCACTCGTTAACCATTAACTAAAAAGTGTACCCAGATGCTGGCTCCATAACCGAGGGCAATCACTGGTGTCCATTTCAAATGGCCAAAGAAGGTGTACTGACCACGAGCCTGACCCATAAGGGCGACACCGGCAGCCGAGCCAACAGACAACAAACTACCGCCCACACCTGCGGTCAAGGTCACTAAGAGCCACTGGAAGTGAGACATTTCAGGGTTCATCGTCAATACGGCAAACATGACGGGAATGTTGTCGACAATGGCCGACATAATACCCACCAATATATTCGCTGTGGTGGCTCCTAGCTCACCGTAAACAAACTCAGAGGCCATACCCAGGTAGCCGATAAAGCCGAGGCCACCAACGGCCAAAATCACACCGTAAAAGAAAAACAAGGTGTCCCACTCGGCCTGGGCAATTTTGGAAAACACATCAAAATTATAGGGGTCTGCGGCTGAGCCTGGGGGGGCCTCGGTAGCCGCCGTCCATGACTTCGAGCGCTGACGCAGGTAGTAACCGTAAAACTTAAGATAAGCCAAACCAAGCATCATGCCGAACACGGGGGGGATATGCAGGAAATTATGGAAGCAAACAGCGGTAACAATGGTGAGTAAAAACAAGCCCACAATAACCATCCCGCCGTACTTCAAACCCTCTTGCTCACCCTCTACCTCAGCCGGCTTACCCGAAGGCAGGGCAAACTGCATAATACAGGCCGGCACAAGGAAGTTGACCACTGAAGGAATAAACAGAGCAAAAAACTCACCAAAAGTCACCATGCCCTTTTGCCAAACCATCAGGGTAGTGATATCGCCAAAGGGGCTAAAGGCGCCACCAGCATTGGCACCGACAACAATATTGATACACGCGATTGAGACAAAACCGGGCTGCCCCTTACCAACAGCCAACACCACGGCACACATAATTAAAGCGGTCGTTAGATTATCGGCAATGGGAGAGATGAAGAAGGCCAAAATGCCCGTTAGCCAAAACAGGCTACGGTAACTAAAGCCTTTTTCTACCAACCAGTTGCGCAGGGCATCAAAAACACCCCTCTCGAGCATCGCGTTGATATAGGTCATCGCCACCAGCAGGAAGAAAAATAACTCGCCGTATTCGAGGAAGTTGTGCCGAATCGCCGGTTCAACGGCATGGGGCATGCCGTGTGAATTGTAGACCAGGGCAATTAAAATCCAGATAAGACCGGCAGCGAGTAGTACAGGCTTGGACTTTCGCAGATGTATTTTTTCTTCAAGAATGACAAAAATATAAGCGAAGGCAAAAATCCCGATGGCCAAATAACCCACCCAGTTGTGGGTCAATTCAAGCTTGGCACCACCCTCTGCAGATGCCCATAAAGGTGTAGCCATTATCAAGCCAAGGGCCAGGGCTATATACCGTTTAATCAATTGTTGCCTCCAGATTACAAGTTACTTGGGTTTAAACATCTGCTTTAAAATTTAAGACGGGGACATCAGAGAGTAGACAACCTCAATAAATTTTAAGGTCTGATTCATGCCTCCAGCCTTTACGCCCTGACAAAGAAAGTGCCGGGTGGGCGAAAAATGGGGGCAATTCTAAACCTATTCCTGCTTGGGGCAACCCAAGAATGAGTTTGATTTCAATAATTGAAGAAATAACAGTAAATTCCCGGCTTAAGGGCTTAGAGAAGGCCAAAATTTAGTCAAGGCCTTGTCCTACTTCACTTTATTTTGTGGCGACTCGCTGTACGTCCTGGCTTCAAAAAACGCATTTAAGCCTTAA
>CAYWXW010000021.1:0-33423 GCA_964462265.1 uncultured Porticoccaceae bacterium
CATAAAATCCTGAATCCGCAGCTGCAGATCCCGTACTTTGTCGGAATAATCGAAATCCATAATATCCTCCAGTTATTGCTGTAAGTGTTGATGCTGTGTTTGAAAATCAGTGACTTACTTTACATTCAAGAGGCTAAAAAGTCCCGGTCTATTTACCCTGCACCGTTGACCCAGGCCACTGCCAACACACAAAAGCAGGGTGCTGAGGACTCGCCAAACAGCGCATATCACACCTGTCTATAAAAGATATTTGGGCAATTTTATCGACATGATTGCAACGCCTGGTATTTCGCTATACCTTGGGGGGCTAAACAACTTTTTATCGTCACAATAACGCAGTAACAAGACTCATCAGTAATAGGAGAATTAGAAATGAGTGGTCCATTAACGGGTTTAAAAGTAATCGAGCTGGCGGGCATTGGCCCCGCACCAATGGCGGCAATGATGCTGTCAGACATGGGTGCTGAGGTCATTCGAGTTGACCGGCTCACCGCTTCCGGCCTTGGTATTCCAATGCCGAAGAAGTTTAACTTCCTCGGTCGCGGCCGTAAGTCTATCGCCGTCGACCTGAAAAACCCCGAGGGCATTGACGCCCTCCTTGATCTCATTGATAAAGCCGATATCGTCATTGAAGGCTTCCGCCCCGGTGTTATGGAGCGTTTGGGCATGGGTCCCGATGTTTGTCTGGCGCGCAACCCCAAGCTAGTCTTCGGTCGCGTTACGGGCTGGGGACAGGAAGGCCCATTGTCTAAAAGTGCTGGCCACGATCTCAACTACATCGCCCTGTCGGGTGCTCTACACGCCATCGGCAGAAGCAATGACGAGCCACCAACACCACCATTGAATCTGGTTGGTGATTTCGGCGGCGGCACCATGTTTATAGTGGTCGGCATACTCGCCGCCCTGCACGAAGTTAAAAACTCAGGCAAGGGTCAGGTGGTTGATGCGGGCATGGTCGACGGCGCCCTGTCGTTGATGACCTCTATCTATGGCATGCACGCCGGTGGCAACCAAAGCGACGAACGCGCCTCGAACATTCTCGACAGTGGCTCGCATTTCTATAACACCTACGAAACCCGCGACGGCAAATATGTCTCTATTGGTTCTATTGAGACCAAGTTCTACGCCATGTTGCTGGAGAAATTAGGCCTCGATCCCGACTCGCTGCCCCCCCAAATGGAGCGTGAAAGCTGGCCTGCCATGAAGGAGAAGTTTAAGGAAATCTTCCTCACCAAGACCCGCGATGAGTGGTGTGCCTTGATGGAAAATACCGACATTTGCTTTGCCCCCGTACTCAGCCTGGCCGAAGCACCCGACTATGCGCACAACAAAGAGCGCGGTTCTTTTGTCGACGTTGAAGGGGTTATGCACCCAGCACCGGCGCCACGCTTTAGTGCCACGCCATCCTCCATTAAATCGCCAACGCCGCCAACCGGTGTTCACACCGATGAAGTGCTAGCAGACTGGGGTATTAGTGCCGATAAGGTTGCCGCTTTGAAAGCGTCTGGAGCCATCAAAGCTTAAAATCTTTATCCCTTAAACGCTCAAAATTAAAGCCATCGATTGTCAGTTAATCTGCCAGTCGATGGCTTTTTTGTTATTAGACTTTAAATAAGCATTGGCTTGAGAAAAGGGCCGACTACCAAAAAAACCGCGATAGGCCGATAGTGGTGAAGGGTGCGGTGACTTCAGTATTAAATGACGCTGGGCATCAATAAAGGCGCCTTTTTTTTGTGCGTAAGCGCCCCATAAAATAAAAACCAGGCCTTCGCGCTGTTCATTTAATACCTGTATTGCACGGTCGGTAAAGGTCTCCCAACCTTTATTTTGATGTGAACCCGCCTGCCCATTTTCAACCGTTAAGGTCGCATTCAGTAGCAAAACACCCTGCTGCGCCCAGTGCTCAAGGCAGCCCTGCGTGGGCATGGAAATATCGAGATCGCTAGCCAACTCTTTATAAATATTTAGCAGTGAAGGTGGTATTTTAATGTCTGGAGGAACAGAAAAACACAAGCCGTGGGCCTGTTCTGGCCCGTGATAAGGGTCCTGCCCTAGAATCACCACCTTTACCTGTTCGAAGGGCGTACTATCAAAAGCGGCAAACCAGCGCTGACTGGCGGGGAAAATGACTTTACCTTTAGCTTTCTCGTCAACAAGAAAGGCTTTCAGGCTTTGCATATAGGGCTTATCGAATTCATCACCTAAAACGGCAAGCCAGGAGGCATCCAGTTGAATGCCTCCTTTTTTCTCATTTAACACAGAACTATCATCACAGAGCTATCAACACAGATTTAGGCCTGCAAATTATTCGGCGCGCATGTGGGGGAAGAGCAGCACATCGCGAATGGATGGGGCGTCGGTAAGCAACATCACCAAACGGTCGATGCCAATGCCCTCGCCCGCTGTCGGTGGCAAACCGTACTCCAGTGCCCGTACATAGTCAGCATCGTAGTGCATGGCTTCATCGTCGCCGGAGTCTTTTTCTTTCACTTGATCGAGGAAACGCTCGGCCTGATCTTCGGAGTCATTTAACTCAGAAAAACCATTGGCAATCTCGCGCCCGCCAACAAAGAATTCAAAGCGGTCGGTGACAAAAGGGTCATTGTCATTGCGACGTGCCAGTGGAGAAACCTCGGTCGGATAGGCCGTAATAAAGGTGGGATTATCGAGACGGTGCTCTACGGTTTTCTCAAAAATCTCAATCTGAATTTTACCCAAACCCCAGATTTCTTTAAGGGGAATATCCAAACCCTCAGCAATTTTTGTAGCGCTCTCCAGGCTGTCGATATCCGCCAGTGATAAGCCGGGGTTAAAGTGCAAAATGGATTCAACCACGGTATAGCGATCAAAAGGCTTAGCGAAATCAAACTCACTGCCCTGATACGTCACTTTGCTGGTGCCCAGTACTTCTTCACACAAGTGGCGTAGCATGTCCTCGGTTAAATCCATCAAGTCGCGGTAATCGGCATAGGCCTGATAGAATTCAAGCATGGTGAATTCGGGGTTGTGCCGAGTCGACAGGCCTTCGTTGCGGAAGTTGCGATTGATTTCAAATACCCGTTCGAAGCCACCCACCACCAGCCTTTTTAAATACAGCTCAGGCGCTACACGCAGGAACATGGGCTGGTCGAGGGCATTGTGAAAAGTCTCGAAAGGCCGAGCCGTGGCGCCACCGGGGATGAGCTGCATCATCGGCGTTTCCACTTCCATAAAGTCACGCTGAATCAAATAGTGGCGAATAAAATCGACAATTTTGGAGCGCAGGCGAAACACATTACGCGACTCTTCGTTGACGATTAAGTCGACATAGCGCTGGCGATAGCGTATTTCCTGATCGGCGAGGCCGTGGAATTTTTCCGGCAGCGGTCGTAGTGACTTGGTCAGCAGGTCATATTCTTCAAGGTTAACGTAGAGATCGCCACGCCCAGATCTATGTAGTGTGCCGCGCACACCAATCAGATCACCCACATCCCAGTGGCCCCAACGATCGCGAATATCCTTTTGAGTGGTTTTATCGGCGTAGAGCTGAATCGAGCCAGAGACATCCTGCAACACCATAAAGGGGCCGCGCTTGGCCATAATGCGGCCCGCAACACTCGTTATGTGGCCGAGAGTTTCCAGCTCTTCTTTGGTCTGTTCGCTAAACTCTTGCTGCAACTTATTAGCAAAATCTTCACGACGAAATGCATTGGGAAAAGCCTGACCTTTTTCGCGGATGGCTGCCAGTTTACTACGGCGCTCGGCAATCAGCTTGTTTTCATCGACGGGCTGGGATTGTTCTTTGCTCATGGGATCTTCCGAGGTTTGGTCGTGCGTGTTGGCGCTAAAAATTAGCGAAAATAATTCTAAACAGTGGCTTAAAGACCCGCCTTCAAACTGGCTTCGAGAAATTTGTCGAGGTCGCCATCGAGCATTTGCTGGGTATTGTGGGTTTCAATATTGGTGCGCAGGTCTTTAATGCGCGAGTCATCGAGTACGTAGGAGCGAATTTGACTGCCCCAGCCAATGTCCGATTTATTGTCTTCCACTACCTGGGCACTTTCTTTACGGCGTAGCTCTTCTAACTCATAAAGTTTGGCTTTGAGCATTTTCCAGCAGTTGTCGCGGTTTTGATGCTGAGAGCGCTGGTTTTGACACTGTACAACTGTGCCCGTGGGCAGGTGGGTCAAACGTACAGCAGAGTCCGTTTTGTTTACGTGTTGACCACCGGCACCACTAGCACGGTAAGTATCTTCACGCACGTCGCTTTTACTGACTTCAATTTCAATATCGTCGTCGATTTCAGGGGAGACAAAGACGGCTGAAAACGACGTATGGCGACGACTACCCGAATCAAAAGGGGATTTGCGCACCAGACGATGCACACCGGTTTCGGTGCGCAGCCAACCAAAGGCATAGTCACCCTGAAAGTGAACCGTCGCGCTTTTGATGCCAGCGACATCACCGGCAGAGGCTTCAATCAACTCGACTTTAAAGCCCTTGTGCTCACCCCAGCGTAGATACATGCGTAGTAGCATTTCGGCCCAGTCCTGAGCTTCGGTGCCACCGGAACCGGCCTGAATATCAAGGTAGGCGCTGTTGGCATCCATCTCACCGGAGAACATGCGGCGAAACTCTAATATCTCAAGGCGTGCGGTCAAGCTGGCAACTTCCGACTCGACGTCAGCCAGGGTGTCTTTATCGTCCTCTTCGGCGGCCATTTCGAGGAGTTCGCTATTCTCTGCGACACCGCTGTCGAGGGATTCAATCGTCTCAACCACCAGCTCGAGGGAGGCGCGCTCTTTACCCAGGGCCTGAGCACGGGCGGGCTCATTCCATACTTCGGGGGCGGCGAGTTCCAGTTCTACTTCGGTAAGGCGGTCTTTCTTCTCGACATAGTCAAAGATACCCCCTGAGCACATCGGTTCGCGCTTGCAGGTCGGCCAGAGTATTTCTGATGGGATTAACTTCGAGCATCGGATTACGTCGCCTAAAAGCGGCGTATTTTAACGAAATTGCTGCGCCCGCACTACTCTATCGAGAGTAATAAGTGACGATAGTACAAAGCAAGTGAGCTGAGCTATAAAATTGAGTGATAAAAAGCAGGGAGCACTTGCTGGAAAAATTCAGATTGGAGGCTCTAGAAAATAGATTGTTCGACCACCCTGCAAACAGGAGGGCCGAACAATCGACGCTGTAGTACTAGCTATAGCACTAAAAGCTGTAGTACGAAAAAAGTAGTACTAAAAAAGCGCTACAAAAATCAGAGCGCTGGCCAAAGTCCACCAGAGACAGGAATGGTTACGCCAGTAATATAGCTGGATTCGTCGCTGGCGAGAAACAGTGCCGTGTTGGCAATATCTTCCGGCTCGCCCATACGCTTGAGCAGGTTTTTCTCAGCAAATTCTTTCGCCACATCTTCACCGACATCGCGAATCGCCAAGGTGCGGATAATGCCCGGGGCTATGCAATTGACATTGATATTTGGCGCAAGCTCTTCGGCCAGGCTGCGTGTTAAAGAAGTCACGCCCGCCTTGGCTGCAGCGTAGTCGGCGTGGCCCGCTGCCCCACAGTATTCAACAGAGGAGACATTGACAATCTTGCCGTAATTGCGCTCCAGCATACCCGGCGCCAATTTGCGAGTGAGGTAGAAAATACCCTTCATATTAACGGTGAAGCACATATCCCAGCGCTCTTCCTGTACTTCGAGTACCGGGGTGTAGCGGGCATCGAGAAACAAACCACCTACCACGTTAATAATAATATCGACTTGTTTGAATTGCTTGAGGGCACCTTCGAGCAGGGCATCGACTTCGGCTTCAACCAATACGCTACCTTTTTGTGAATAAATTGAAGCACCGGGGACGAGTGAAGCCTCGACCTCTTCCACACCTTGAGCCAGACGAGTACCTGAAATATCACTCATAATGAGCGAGGCACCCTCTTCGGCAAAGCGCTTTGCCACACCCATACCCATGGGGCCACCGGCTCCGGTTATTAGTGCTACTTTTCCTGCTAATCGCATGATTTTTCCTTATTTTATGAATAAAACTTAGGGTTATTGTGATTTTTTTGGCTAAAAGCGTCTAAACACAAAGCGCTTCTGGCTGCTCATAAAGTGTGCGCAGCACTTTAAACAGTGACCAGGCATCATCGCTGCCGGCAAGCTCTCTAATCGAATGCATGGCAAAGGTCGGCACACCGACATCGAGAGTCGGCACACCGATTTCACTCGCAGTAATGGGGCCGATGGTGCTGCCACAACCCAGGTCTGTGCGGGTAACAAAGCTTTGTACGGGCACATCTGCCTGCTGGCATAAGTCACGGAAAAGTGCCGCCGTGACACTGTTAGTGGCATAGCGCTGGTTAGCGTTAATTTTTATCACCGGGCCAGCATTGAGCAGCGGGCCGTGGTTGGCATCGTGCTTACTGGCGTAATTGGGGTGTATGCCGTGGGCATTATCCGCTGACACCATCAACGAGCGGGCAATACAGCGCGTGCGCTCACCGATATCGGGCATCAAACGCTCAAGCACAGATGCCAACATTGGCCCCTGCGCACCACAAGCGGAGGCACTGCCCACTTCTTCGTGATCGGTACAGACGAGCAAACCCGCCTGCGAACCATCGGCAGACAATAACGCCTGCAAGCCAGTAAAACAGCTGAGCAAATTGTCAAGCCGAGCCGAGGCAATAAAATCATTATGCAGGCCAATAATGGCTGGGGGCTGGGTATCGTAAAAGCACAATTCATAATCGAGCACTCTGATGGCTTCAGGATTAACACCAAGCTCAGGGTTTTGCGCCAATAATTCTGCGGCTAATAACTCGCGGAAGTCTCGGCTGCGCTGTTCGTGCAGGGTACATAAAATGGGCGGGATATCCGTCTGCGGATTCACCGTACGACTTGTATTCGCTTCACGATCAAGATGGATTGCCAAACTGGGAATGGTCGCTATCGCCCGAGCAAAATCGAGCAAGCTTTGCTTCAATTCACCACTGGCTTTATCGCGATAAATCACTCGCCCTGCCAATGACAAGTCCCGGTCGAACCAGGGGTTTAACAGGGCACCACCGTAAACCTCTACCCCGACTTGCAGGTAGTTTATGGTTTTTTCCGGCTGCGGTTTAACCATTAAACAGGGGCTGTCGGTGTGGGCGCCGACCATACGTATGCCCTGGTTAAAATCACCGCTGGTAAAGGCAATAAGCGACGAGCCATTGCGCGTGGTGTAATAACGCCCGTCAGACTCTATTGACCAATGGTCCTGCTCGGGAAGATATTCGAAACCGGCCTCATCAAGCCTTTGGGCCATTTGCTCAACGGCATGAAAGGGGCTGGGGGAAGCCTTTATAAAGGCTAATAACTGGTCATTAAAACTATCTTGATTGTTCACTGTATTAATACCTAAGCCAATTTCTATGCATCAAGCTTCTATAAATCAAATGCTAATCGGGTTTCACTTTGCTTTGTAAACGCGTCAACAAACTGGACGTATCCCAACGCCCTCCCCCTGCCGCCTGCACGTCGGCATAGAATTGATCGACCAGCGCAGTCACTGGTAATTGCGAGCCATTGCGTCGCGCTTCCTGCAAAACGATGTCGAGGTCTTTACGCATCCAGTCAACGGCAAAGCCGTGTTCAAATTCATTCGCCAACATGGTTTTATGTCGATTTTCCATTTGCCAGGATTGTGCCGCGCCTTTGGAAATAACCTCAATCACTGCGTTGGCGTCGAGTCCGGCAGCCTGGGCAAAGTGCAATCCTTCGGCAAGCCCCTGCACCAAACCGGCGATACAAACCTGATTGACCATCTTGCACAGTTGGCCACTGCCCGACGGGCCCAATAATTTAACGGTTTGCGCATAGCTTTCAATAACCGGGGCTACTTTCGTAAAAGCGGATTCGTCGCCACCACACATGACGGTTAAGCGGCCATTTTCGGCACCCTGCTGACCACCGGAAACCGGCGCATCAATAAAGTGGAAGCCGCGCTGCTGACAATGCTCTGCCAACTCGCGGGCCAAAGCAGCCGAAGCCGTGGTGTGGTCAACAAAAATAGCGTCTTTGTTTAATGTCTCAAAGGCGCCCTGTGCGCCGATTGTTATGGCCCGTACATCTTCATCCTGACCAACACAGGCGAAAACAATCGCAGCACCGGATGCAGCTTCGGCAGGTGTTAGCGCCATTTGGCCAGAGAATTCATTAATCCAATCTTCGGCTCGTGCCGCTGTTCGGTTGTAAACCGTCACCTCAAAGCCCTTGCGACTCAAATGACCGGCCATGGGATAACCCATTACCCCGAGGCCGAGGAAGGCTACTTTTTGCTTCATTGCCCTAGCTCCCATTGACTAACAAAGTACATAAATATCCACCGAGGATAAGCCGATACCAAACAAAAGGCATCATACCAATGCGATTAACCAGGGCGAGAAAAAAGTGAATGCAGGTAAATGCGGTCACGGCAGAGATGCCAATACCCAGAAAGATATCACCCCAGGCGACAGTATTAGGCTCACCGACAAGCTGCAGCCCTTTGTATCCGCCACTGAGAATTATCACCGGGATGGCTAAAAGAAAGGAGAATCGCGCAGCACTTTGGCGGTCATAGCCCAGAGCCAGCGCTGCAGTAATGGTAATGCCTGATCGAGAGGTTCCGGGTATTAATGCCAGCGCTTGAGACAGGCCTATCAGCATGGCAGAGCGCCAATTCATCTGCGCCATTGTTAATTGCTGGGAGCCCTTTTTATCAACCAGCCCGAGCAATAAACCAAAGATAATCGTCGTTAAGGCGATCACCATAATTGAACGCAGATGGTTTTCAATAAAATCATCAAATAACAGACCCGCAAGGCCAACGGGAATTGTGCCGAACATTAATAGCCAGCCCAGCTGACTGTGTTCATTGCCTTGCCCCTGAAATAACTGCCTCCAGCAACTGGCAAAAATAACTTGCAGCTCGTGACGAAAATAGGTGCAAACGGCCAGCAACGACCCAATATGCACTGCCACATCAAAGGCTAGTCCTTGGTCAGGCCAGTCGAGTAACTGCGAGGGAAGTATTAAATGGGCGGAGCTAGAAATCGGCAAATACTCAGTCAGGCCCTGAATAAGCGCCAAAACAAAGACCTGGATTGTTTCCATACATTAATCCGTTATTGATAAGTCATCAGAATGTTTAAGATCTTAAGCGTTGACGTTTTTTCCAGCTAATTGTATTGCGCAGATAAACAGGCTCAATTTGTTCAATGGCACTCTCCTGCCCCTGTTGCAGAGCGGCAAAGGCAAGAGCAAGTACATTTTCGGCATCTGGCCCGACATCCTGATAAATATCGCTGGGCTTGACGACTTCATCACCGTGGCGAAATTCCGGTTGATACTGCCACCCGTCGCCAACAGCGATTAGAGGCGCTTCATCAGTTGGGTCATCTGCAGAGTCGTCGAATAAGGGCAAAGACATGCCCTGTTGGGGACACAGCCCATCGGGAGCAAGAGGGCTGGCAAAGCCCATAACCTGTTTATAAGTACCCCAATATAATTCACCCATACGGGCATCAATAGCGGGAACAATAATGCAATTGCAGGCAATACTTTGTTGCTGAATGGCTCTTTGCGCCATCACCTGAAGACTTGAAAGTGCAATCACCGGCAAATCGGCACCAAAGGCCAGACCCTGTACAACACCGAAACCAATACGCAAGCCAGTAAACGAGCCAGGACCGTGAGTAAATGCTATCGCATCAAGGGCAGAAAGTTTAATACCCGCCTCGGACAATATCTCATCGACCATCGGCAGCACCAGACGTACATGTTCACGCGGTGTATCAGCGCGCCTGACCAGCCGCTTATTATCGAGACCCAGGGCAACAGAACAGCAAGTTCCAGAAGTATCAATTGAGAGAATAGATGCCATAGTCTTGTAACTTTTAAAACGAAAGGCTGAATGAAGGTGACGAATTATAATAGCCACCCCAAATAACAACTATCAATTCGATAGGAAACGGCGCTTGATTATAAACACTTGCTTGATTATTTACTTCGCCAGAGCAAAATTTAAAGCAAAAAAAACCCCCAGCGAAGGGGGTTTTTTTTGTGCAGCTAAGTCAAATTTACGCTTTTGCGACCTTTGGTGGACGACCACGCTTTTTCGGTGCTCCAGCTTTACTCGCAGTTTTAGCTGCTTTGGGCGCTACTGCAGGCTTAGCTTTAGGTGGGCGCCCGCGTCTTTTGGGTGCTTCAGCACTTTTAGCCGCTGCTTTTTTTACTGGAGCAGTTGCTGCCTTAGGTGGGCGACCTCTGCGCTTAGGCTCACTAGCAGTCGCTGTAGCAACAACCTTTGCTGGACGTCCCCTGCGCTTAGGCTCACTAGCAGTCGCTGTAGCAACAACCTTTGCTGGACGCCCCCTGCGCTTGGGTGCTGCACCTGCTTTGGAGGTTTTTGCAAGGGAACCAGCAGGGCGACCGGGACGACCGGGAGTGGCTACAGGCTTGGTGCTAAGTTTCTTCGCACGCTTGCGAATAGCGGACGCCTCAGCATTCGCTTTTTTCTCAATACTCTTGGTTTTGGCCCGCAAACGCGCAGCAGCCAACTTTAATTTTTTGGCATTGGCCTGTTCACGCTGCTTTAACCAACGCTGTTCAAACTTCTCCACAGCCGTTTTAAGGTCTGAAGCTGAATTTGCAGCCATGGTCTGCGCCGCTTTCTCAAGCTTTAGTTGAGCTGCCGCTTGGGCATCCTGAGTTTTTTTCAAAACGGCCTCTACTCGCACTTCAGCCTTGGCGAGTCGAACCGAATTAGTTAATTCAGCAAGCGACACCGAATGCTTTGTTACTGCCTCGTAGGCTTTTTCTAAAGCGGTAGTACTGGCAGGCGTTGCCTTTTTCGCAACACTGGCTCTTTTTTCACGAAGTTTCTCCCTGGCGATACGCAGTTTTCCGCTTTGAGCATCCAGCTGTTTCAGCGCTTTTTCCAATTCTTTTTCCGCAGCTGATCCAGCACTGCTAACAGTGCGTTTTACTACTGGCTTTGCGGGTTTCTTTTTGCTGGCAGGGCGTGGCATATAAATGCTCCTGAAAAAATAATTTAAAGCAATAAGCAAAATGGCTTGAATTTGTTTCAAGTGCGCGAATTTTAGTTGATAATTTTTTTGGTGTCCACAAAATGTCCCCTAAAACAAGGCAATAGGGCCTTATACTTTTAATTATTATTTTTTTTGAGACAAAATACGCAAACAAAGTAACAGCGGCCTAAACAACAATTCGCCCTGAGTTAGCGCAACTCAGATCAACGGCCATACAAAGACCTATAGATGGCTGCAAACCAGCTCTTTGAACAACTGAATATGTAAAAGCGAGTCATTTAAACAAGGGATCATTGTAAACTTCCGCCCCCCGGCCTGCAGAAACATTTGACGATTTTCTTGATCAATTTCTTCCAGGGTTTCAAGACAATCACTGGAAAAAGCAGGGCAAATAACATCGACGCTTTCGAGACCGCGCGCGCCCCATTTTTGCAAAACCACATCGGTGTAGGGCTTCACCCACTCAAGTCGACCAAAGCGCGATTGAAAACTGAAAGCCCACTGCTGAGAAGATAGATCTAAGCTTTGAGCTAATGCCCGCGCCGTTTCCAGACACTGGGCGTAATAGGGGTCGCCCTGATCAACATATTTTTTGGGTATGCCATGGAAAGACATTAACAAGCACTCTGCTTGGCCATTTTTTTGCCAGTGTTGGCGAACCGAGTCTGCGAGTGCTGCAATGTAATCTGAGCGGTCATAGTAATGATGAACAACTCGAATATCGGGGATATGACGATATTGTTTTACCAATTCAGCAAGCTGGTCATAAACTGCAGCGGTGGTACTGGCGGAATATTGCGGGAATAAAGGCAGAACAACTATTTTTTCGACGCCGCGATCACGCAAACTCTTCACGCTAGCGGCAATAGACTGATCGCCATAGGTCATGGCGTAGGTACAGATATACTCCCTGGCACTCTTTATACCCGCTGTTTTTTCTTCACAGCTTTGTTTGTCAAAGGCAGTTTGTAAAGCGGCCACTTGCCGCTCAGTGATGACCTTAAGTGGCGAGCCATCATCGAGCCAAATGGAACGATAATTGTTACTTACTTTTTTCGAGCGCAAGGGGACAATCAAAAAATTAAGTAGCAACCACCAGAGTAGTCTGGGTACTTCAACGACGCGGGGGTCGGAAAGAAATTCACGTAAAAATCGAGCCACAGCGAATGTGCTGGCAGTTTCTGGTGTGCCGAGATTAACTAAGATGACACCGATTTTTTCCACTGACAAAAACTAACCCCCCAACTGCTGTATAAACTAAGTAAGCTCTGATCACCGATAACCGACAAAGCGAATGTCGGGGGTTATAAAAACAAAAGCATTGCTTAGGCAAGCGCTGCGGTAATTCGCCCCTGAACGTCATCCAGAGCGCCAACACCGTCAACACGGACATTGCGCGGTGCAGACTTTGCTCCGCCCTCTAACTGTGCTTCGTAGAAGGCAACCAGTGGCTCAGTTTGCTCATGGTAAACCTTTAAACGATTGCGTACGGTTTCTTCACTGTCGTCGACACGCTGAATCAAAGCTTCACCTGTGAGGTCGTCAACGCCCTCTGTTTTGGGTGGGTTATGGGCAACATGGTAGACGCGACCTGAGCCTTCATGCACTCGCCGACCACTCAGGCGTGAGACAATTTCATTATCGGCGACATCAATTTCCAGCACCACATCAATGGCAATTTCAGCATCGACAAGCGCTTGAGCCTGGGGAATCGTGCGAGGAAAGCCGTCAAACAGAAAGCCATTCACACAATCAGCTTGTAGAATTCGTTCTTTAACCAAAGCAATAATCAAGTCATCTGAAACCAGACCACCGGAGGCCATAATATCTTTAGCTTTGAGGCCAAGCTCGGTGCCGGCTTTAACCGCCGCACGCAGCATGTCACCCGTGGAAATTTGTGGGATGCCGTATTTTTCTGAAATAAATTGGGCCTGAGTTCCTTTTCCAGCTCCGGGTGGGCCTAACAGTATTAATCGCATTGATGTTCTCCGATTGGCGGACAGGTACCGATTTGCAGAATACAGCGCAGGCCAGAGGCCAATCTTACTAGCCAACCATCACTCTATTTGATGCGTCGATAAAGATTTACGGCACCAAAAAAAGGCCGAACCTTACACTGAAAAGGGCTTTTCTACAAGTCGATGGAATGACGGCTAATGGCTAACCAGCGGACGCTTTTTCCTTGTTTTTCACCTGTAGCCACAGATCATTTTTTTCTTCCAGACTCAAGCCTTCAAAATCGAGCTTATCATTTTCTGCTATTTCTTCCATTGCACGAAAGCGGGCTTCAAATTTTTGATTGGCACGGCGCAGGCAGGTCTCAAGATTGATCTCCCTATGACGACCGAGGTTGACACAAGCGAAGATTAAATCGCCCAACTCTTCTTCAATGTGCAGGGCGTTATTGAGCTCAATGGCTTCACGTAGTTCAGCAAGTTCTTCGTCAATTTTATCTAAAACGGGTCGATAATCGGGCCAGTCAAAGCCGTGGTTAGCGGCCCGCTTTTGTAGTTTTTCTGAGCGGGTCAGCGCGGGTAGTGCAAGGGGAATATCAGCCAGGCGACCCAGCACCCCTCTTTCAAGTCGATCTTTGGCTTTTAATTGTTCCCAGGTCTTGCGAATCGAAGCTTGTTCCTGGACAAGGCCTGCTTTTTGCTCGCTTTGCAAACTACCATCGGGAAATACATGGGGATGTCGTTTCAGTAGCTTGGCAGTAAGGGAGTCAACAATGTCGTCAAAATCAAAAAGATCCTGCTCTTTAGCCATCTGACTATAAAAAAATATTTGAAACAGCAGATCCCCAAGTTCTTCGCGCAAATGGGCAAAGTCGCCCCGCTCGATGGCATCGACCACCTCATAGGTTTCCTCCAAGGTGTGCGGCACAATACTATTAAAATTCTGTTCAAGATCCCAGGGGCAACCCGTATCTGGCTTGCGCAGGCGCGCCATTAAATGAATAAGATCTTCAACACTGTATGTTTTTGTTTCAGTGTTCACCGGCGGGCAGCTCCTCAACCACGCGGCAGGCATCCACAATATTGTCGATCTGGCATAGTTTGGTGAGTAAATGGCTTAACTCTTCCATGCTCGCTACTTCTGTGGAAAATTCAGTCTCAATCAACCCCTCTTTTGTTTCCACGCTATTTAAGGTGCCGATAAACAAACCCTCCCTGTCGATCAAGCCGGTAATATCGCGTAATAAACCGGCCCTGTCAAAAGAGCTCACCTGAATCTTAACGGGGTAGCGCTGTTGCGGTGCTCCGCCCCAGGTGACTTGCAGTACACGGCGCGGCTCTTCAGCCTGCAGGCGCAAGAGAGCTCCGCAGTCAGAACGATGAATGCTAACGCCACGATTGGCCGTTAAATAACCGCAAATATCATCACCCGGTTGTGGCCCACAACAGCGCGCAACCCGGGTTAATAAATTACCGACACCATAAATATAAAATCCTGAATCCGCGTAGCGGCTGGCATTTGATTGTTGTGATGGTGCTGGGCGCCCCGCTACTTTTAGACTGCCCTGAGCGGCACTTATTACCTGAGTAGAAGTAAGGTCACCAGCACCAATTGCCGCGTATAAACCTTCGGCACCGTGTTTATTAAACTTACTGGCGATGCTATCGATCTGCGCCAGATCAATACCCAGGTGGCGGAACTCGCGGTCAAGTATGCGTTGCCCTGCCTCGATATTTTGCTCGCGATTTTGTGCGCGAAACCACTGCTGAACTTTGGCTCTTGCCCGGGTAGACTGTAAATAACCCAGCGATTTGACCAGCCAATCACGACGCGGCGCATCAGTTTTGCCGGTAATAATTTCAACCTGGTCACCGGTTTTTAATGTCGAGCTCAAGCTGACAATATCGCCATTCACTTTAGCCCCACGACAGCGATGACCAATTTGGGTGTGTACCCGATAAGCAAAATCGATCGGCGTGGCCCCCACCGGCAGCTCGACAATATGACCCTCGGGCGTAAAGACATAGACTTGCTCGGTACCACTTTCCAGTTCAATAAAATCACCCAGGTTCTCATGCCACTCGAGCACTTGTCTGAGCCAGGCAATTTTGCCTTCGTAATTATCACCGGCGGCATTGCTCTCGCCCGCTTTGTACTGCCAGTGGGCACAAATGCCCAGCTCTGACTCTTCGTGCATTTCATAGGTGCGGATCTGAATTTCAACGACTTTTCGACCCGGGCCTATAACAGCGGTGTGCAGTGATTGATAACCGTTTTCTTTCGGCGAGGCGATATAGTCATCGAATTCGTTGGGGATATTTCGCCACTTACTGTGGACAATGCCCAATACGGCGTAACAGTCACTTACCGTGGGCACTAGCACCCTGATGGCGCGAATATCATAAACTTGGGAGAAACCAATATCTTTGCGGTGCATTTTCCGCCAGATACTGTAAATGTGTTTTGCTCGCCCAGTGACCTCACTGCGCTTACCAATTTTATTCAGTTCATCTTTAATGGTGGCGATTGCGGCATCTATATATTGCTGGCGATCAATGCGTTTTTCATCGAGTAAACGCGCAATTTGCTGATATTCATCGGCCTCGAGATAACGAAAAGCCAGGTCTTCCAGCTCCCACTTTAACTGTCCAATACCGAGCCGATCGGCAAGGGGCGCATAGACATCGAAGATTTCTCGGGCAACCTGTCTGCGCTTTTCCTCGGGGGCGGTTTTCGCCATGCGAATGGCACAGGTGCGCTCAGCCAGTTTAATCAGCGCAACCCGCACGTCATCGATCACTGAAACCAGCATTTCTCTCACTTTGCTGGCCTGCTGAGTGGCATCCTCACCCAGTACATTCTGCTCAGAGTCACTGCGCAGACCACTGATCACCGCCATGCGCAATACATTGCTAATTAATGTCGCGACATGCTCGCCAAAGGTCTCGCGCACAGTATCAATACTGAGCTTTTCCTCACGCACAGCACGATACAAAATCGCCGCCTGCAAGCCTTCACAATCCATACGCAGATCGGAAAGAATATCCGCAATTTCCAGACCCATTTGTAAAATACTGCCGCGAAACTGTGAGTTGCCCGCTCGCTGGGCACCCTCTTCCGCCTGCCTCGCCAGTTCAGCAGCCTGGCTTAATTTATCTCTAGCTGGCTCATCCAAGTTACATTTACCGGCGATTTTATCCAGCCAAAAGTTAACATCAGCACTGCCTTGCACTTGGGCCGCATGTATTTCTCGAACGTGTACCAAGGACAGCTCCTAAACCAATAGAACTAAATGGGGTTTGAATTCAGACACTAAACAGCCCTGAAGAGAGGTAGCGATCGCCACGATCAGAAATTGACACCACTATCGTGGCATTTTCTAATTCACTGGCCAGTCGCAATGCGCCTGCCACCGCACCACCGGATGAGACACCACAGAAAACACCTTCTTTACGGGCCAGGTCACGCATCGTGTCCTCGGCCTCTTGTTGAGCAATATCGAGTGTTCTATCAATGCTCGCCGCGTCAAAGATACCGGGTAAATAGGCCACAGGCCAGCGGCGAATGCCGGGGATACTCGCCCCTTCGGCCGGTTGCAGACCGACAATCTGAATCTCTTTATTCAACGTTTTTAGGGCCTGAGAAACTCCCATAATAGTGCCAGTAGTACCCATGGCGGCAACGAAATGAGTAACCGTGCCTTCTGTTTGCTGCCAAATTTCCGGCCCGGTGCCTTCGATATGGGCGAGAGGATTATCGGCATTATTAAATTGGTCGAGTACTAGGCCCTTGCCCTCTTCCTGCATTTGCAGGGCCAGATCACGAGCCCCTTCCATGCCCTCCTCCTGACTGACCAAAATCAGTTCCGCGCCATAGGCTAGCATCGCCTCTTTGCGTTCTTCGGTCATGTGGTCGGGCATAATCAAAATCATTCGATAGCCCTTAATCGCGGCCACCATTGCCAGGGCGATACCGGTATTGCCGCTCGTGGCCTCGATAAGCGTATCGCCAGGTACAATCGTGCCCCGAGCTTCGGCATGGGCAATCATGCTCAAGGCAGGGCGGTCTTTTACCGAGCCCGCCGGATTATTACCTTCGAGCTTAAGCAGCACAATATTGTTGCGCCCCGCGCTAAGGCGCTGCAATCTCACCAGGGGTGTATTGCCAATACAGGACTCTATAGTCGGATATTCCATCTTTGCGTTTTTCTCACTAACAAAATAACAATTTTAGGCCGGCTGGCCACAACTATCGATTTAATCGCACCAATCCTTAAGACGGCTTGGGTATATCGACTTACTTTACTGGCATACTGACGACGCTACCTATACAGAGAAACACATTAGGTGCTCAGCACCACAAAGGCCAGTGCCATATCCTGCTCATCGGACAGACTGAGGTGAATAGTTTCTGCCCCAAGGGCTTTGGACACTTTTAAGGCCTGCTCTGACAATGTTATTCCAGGCGCACCACTAGCGCTATTCGTGACTAAAATATGCTGCCACGAAACGTCGCCAATACCTGTTTTCAATGCTTTGCTCAGCGCCTCTTTGGCGGCAAAACGCTTGGCGAGGAAAGCAACCCGTTGTCTTGGGTTGTTTTTCTGGCAAAAAGTTTCAAACTCTTCGGGGCGCAAAATACGCTTTGCAAAGGCTTCACCCTGGCGCTCTAATACGGCTTCTATCCTGCTGATGTGCACCAGGTCACTGCCAATGCCCACTATCATTCTCGATCCACCCCTCGCGCCATCCTTCGCTCCATGCTTACGGCCCCTTCGCCCTATTCGTTCGACTTGTTGGAACACGAGCCTGACGGAATAATTGTCGGCTCAACAGTGGGCGCTCACCAAGCTGAGCTTGCAGTGCCGTGCGTAGTAGACGTTTCGCACAACGCCTGACCTCTGCCAACTGATAGTTGTCCTCAGCCATGGCCAGTAAATACGCCCCCAGAAAACCGATTTCTTTGCTCTGCTGTGAAAAACTATCAATACGAATAAAGCCCTGATCAGGTGTAAAGTGATAATGCGCTGCTGCCACAATAGGGCGATCTTCAACGAGTTCAGTGGTCATATCAAAGCCATAACCAATCTCTTCTAACAGCAATAATTCAAAACGCCGCAGTAGTGGCTCGGGGTCAATGCTCGCACCCAGTTGCGCGATGAGATCACTGTAGCGATCAAACAAACTTTCGTGGGGCACATACTCTGGCAGTAGTCGCACCAGCAACTCATTGAGGTATAAACCGATATATAACATCTCGCCTTGTAAGGCGGCACTATTGCCCGACGCTTCCACCACGGTCAGGTTTTTGAGGTCGCCCTTGCCCCGCCAGGACAGTGACAAGGGTGTAAAAGCCTGTAGTTGATTACCGCCTGATTTTCGCTTGCCACGGGCACCTTTCGCCACGGCACGCAAGCGACCGAAGTCGCGGGAAAACACATCCACTAACTGGCTGCTTTCACGATAGTCTCGCGTGTGCAGTACGTAGGCTTTTTGGTTTTCCGTATGCATGTTCATTATTAACGCAGTGACAAGAGCCAGGCCTTGTTAGGCGAAACCTGTCGACTCACTCGTTAGCATCCGTAATACAGACGATTCAATCTTGATAACCCAGACTGCGTAAAGCTCGCTCATCATCGGACCAGCCACTGCGGACTTTTACCCACAGGGTCAACATGACTTTGCTATCAAACAGTCGCTCCATATCGATGCGCGCAGCCTGACCAATACTTTTTAGGCGCTGGCCCTTTTCACCAATTATTATTTTCTTTTGCCCCTCGCGCTCGACCAGGATTAGTGCATGGATATGACGAATATGTCCCTTCATTTCAAAGGCTTCAATTTCGACAGCAATTTGATAGGGCAGCTCGGCGCCAAGTTGGCGGGTAATTTTTTCGCGTACCAGCTCGGCGGCGAGAAAGCGTTCAGAGCGGTCGGTAATTTGGTCTTCCGGAAAGAGAAAGTCACTTTGCGGAATATGCTGGATGATTTGTTCTTCCAACACATCCAGGTTTTTTTTCTGTAATGCCGAAACAGGAATAACCTCTGCATCGGGCATAATTTGCTGTAAATATGCTATGTGGGGCAAGAGTTCACTGCTGTCGTCTAACCTGTCAACTTTGTTAATGGCGACAATAAGCGGCGAATTCGAAGCGCCAAGCTTCTCGGCAACCGCTTTATCGGCGTCTGTCCAAGACAGGCGATCGACGACAAAAACAATCACATCAACATCGCGAATCGCCGTTTCTGCCGCGTTATTCATATAACGATTAATCGCCCTATCCTGGCCGCTGTGAATACCCGGGGTATCGACAAAAATAAGCTGGCAGTCATCTTCGGTTTTTATGCCCAGCACATTGTGACGGGTGGTTTGCGGTTTGCGCGAGGTGATGCTCAGCTTTAAACCGAGTAAATGGTTAAGCAAGGTCGATTTGCCGACATTTGGACGACCAACGATGGCGACATAGCCACAGCGCTGTTGAGTCTCTTCCTCTACCATCGGATCACCGCCCTTTTCATCGTTTATTGCCTTTAGCCTGTAGTTCATTCAGTGCTACTTGCGCCGCTGCCTGTTCGGCCTTGCGGCGACTACTGGCCTCACCTCTATAATCACCCGGCAGACCTTCAAGGTGACATTGCACCTCAAAGTGCTGGGCATGCCCCTCACCACTGACCGTTAGTAGTTTGTACAGCGGTAGCACTTCACCCTTGCCCTGTAAATATTCCTGCAAGCGAGATTTTGCATCTTTGTGCTCATCAGTCAGCGACAAGTTTTGTAAAAGAGGCTCAAACCAGGCAACAAGACAGGTCTGGCAGCTTTCAAAGCCCCCGTCGAGCAAAATAGCGCCAATCACTGCTTCATAAGCACCAGCCAGTATCGAGTCACGCCGAAAACCGCCGCTTTTTAATTCCCCGGAACCCAGTCGCAATTGGTCACCGAGATCGATTGCCCGCGCCATTTCGGCCAGGGCCTCGCCCTTCACCAAAGAAGCTCGCAAGCGGCTTAAATCCCCTTCGCTAGCAGTGGGAAAATGGCGATAGAGCATCTCACTCACGACCATATCCAGCACAGCATCACCGAGAAACTCCAGACGCTCGTTGTTGGTCGAAGAAAAGCTGCGGTGGGTTAAGGCTTGCTCAAGTAAGCAGGGGTCAGAAAAACGGTGGCCTAAGCGATTAATAAAGCGTCGAAGGGAAATGTTCACCAATGTATAGCGTCGCTGCGGAAACTAGAGCGCGGAGGTGTCATAGGTATTTTTAAAAACGACGACAATATCAACATTGGCAAGAAAATGAACGCGGCGTTCGTAATCGAGACTCACGGTGGTGGCCGTTTTCTTACGTTCAATCACAGTATCTTTAGCATTCACATCACGTACATTATTGATGGTAAAAGAATCTTGTAACCTTCGGCGTATTTGTCCGTCGCTCATCTTGTGGATGGGCTCGCTGGACAGAGACTGCAGCGCTGCATTAACGAAAGAGTTATCGAGATAAAGAGGGCCAATCGTCGTTGCAATGGTCAAGAAAAATCCGGCAATGGTCAAAACCAATAAAATACCCAGTGCCGACAGACCTCGCTGTTTATGCTGTTTCATTACTTTCCCCACATGTCTTAACGTATTGCGCCCACTGTATCAAAACTGGGTATGCTTAGCACTTTCTCCCAGTGCATCCACACGGCGAAGGCCTTACCGACAATGTTCTCTTCCGGCACTGGCCCCCAGACGCGACTATCGCTACTGTTATCGCGATTATCACCCACCATGAAGTAATGCCCTTCCGGCACCACCGTGCTGAAATTGCGCCCCAGTCGCCCTGGCGTTTGGTGCTTGCGAATCAAATGATCAACGCCGACTAGTTCCTCCATCATCACCTGTGCATTGCTGGCTGAATTGCGCTCTACTCGGCTTTTTTCAACAAAATAAGGTTCTGCCGTGTCGAGTGTCGACTGGGGCATTTTTTCGCCATTTACAAATAGCACATTATTGATAATGCGGATTTCATCACCGGCCAAACCAACCACTCGTTTAATAAAATAACGTTTATCGTTGGGCGGGAAAAACACCATCACATCACCGCGCTCGGGTTCGCCCAGCGAGACCACTTTGGTACCACTCACGGGTAAACGCAGACCGTAAGCAAACTTATTAACCAAAATAAAGTCGCCAATTTTCAGGGTGGGAATCATCGAGCCGGAGGGAATCTGGAAGGGTTCAACGATAAAAGAACGCAGTACCAGAACGATAAGCAACACGGGAAAAAACGGTGCTGTCGATTCGACATACCAAGGCGGGGCATCATCAGTTTCACGTTGCTTGGACAGAAAGAGTCGGTCAGCGAGCCACATAAAACCAGCGAGTGCGGTGAGTACAACTAAAATCAGTGGAAAGTCGAAATCCATTATTAATTATCCGTTTTCAGCACAGCGAGGAAAGCTTCCTGGGGAATCTCCACAGAGCCGACCTGCTTCATGCGCTTTTTACCGGCTTTCTGCTTGGCCAGTAGTTTTTTCTTGCGCGAAACATCGCCGCCATAACACTTTGCCGTGACATTTTTGCGCAGTGCTTTAACCGAGGTACGGGCAATAATATGCCCACCGAGGGCCGCTTGAATGGCCACATCAAACATCTGACGAGGCACCAACTCTTTCATTTTCTCGGTAATTAAGCGGCCTTTTTGCTGGGCGTTATCGCGGTGAACAATCAATGCCAGGGCATCAACTTTATCGCCATTAATTAAGATATCGAGGCGTACCAGAGGCGCAGGCTGAAAACGCTTGAAGTTGTAGTCCAAAGAAGCAAAACCGCGACTCACCGATTTTAAGCGGTCGAAAAAGTCCATCACCACATCGGCCATGGGCATTTCGTAGGTGAGTGAAACCTGATCTCCAGTAAATTGCATATCTTTTTGTACGCCACGCTTTTCAACACAAAGTGAAATGACATTGCCGACATAGTCCTTGGGCACCAAAATATTGGCTTCACACAGGGGTTCGCGCATTTCATCAATCTGACCCGGGTCGGGTAGATCCGAGGGATTAGAAATATACAGTAGCTCGCCATTCGAGTGCAGCACCTCGTAAACAACCGTCGGTGCGGTACTGATTAAGTCGAGGTCGTATTCGCGCTCCAGACGTTCCTGAATAATTTCCATGTGCAGCATGCCGAGGAAACCACAGCGGAAACCGAAGCCGAGAGCATCGGAGCTTTCAGGCTCGTAGAACAGCGAGGCATCATTGAGGGTCAATTTTGACAAGGCTTCGCGGAAATCTTCAAAGTCTTCAGAATTAATCGGGAACATACCCGCATAAACCTGGGGATTGACCTTTTGAAAGCCCGGAAGCGACTCAACCTCGGGGCTACTAGAATGGGTAATGGTGTCACCAACTGGCGCGCCATGAATGTCCTTAATACCGGCCACCACAAAACCCACTTCGCCAGCCCGCAGCACATTGGTCTCTGTGCGCTTGGGTGTAAATACGCCGATGCTGTCGGCAATATGTGCTTTACCTATGCTTTTGGTGATGATCTTGTCGCGACGAGTCAAAGTGCCCTGCATCACTCGAACCAGAGAGACAACACCGAGGTAAGTGTCAAACCAGGAGTCAATGATCAACGCTTGTAAAGGGGCATCGACATCACCTTTGGGCGGGGGGATTTCAGCCACTAACTGTTCCAGAACATCTTCAATGCCAAGGCCACTTTTGGCACTGCACAGGACGGCATCAGAGGCATCGATACCAATGATATCTTCAATTTCCTGGCACACCCGCTCCGGCTCAGCCTGGGGTAAATCCATTTTATTCAGCACGGGAATAACTTCGAGGCCCTGGGCAATAGCCGTGTAACAGTTGGCTACCGACTGAGCTTCAACACCCTGCGCCGCATCGACGACTAGCAATGCACCCTCACAGGCGGCAAGAGAGCGGGACACTTCGTAACTGAAGTCGACATGGCCCGGGGTATCAATAAAATTGAGTTGATAGACTTGGCCATCGGATGCGGTGTAGCTTAGCGTCACGCTTTGCGCTTTGATGGTAATGCCGCGCTCGCGTTCGATATCCATCGAATCGAGCACCTGGCTATCCATTTCCCGCTCACTCAGCCCCCCGCAGTACTGAATAAAGCGGTCGGCAATGGTGGATTTACCGTGATCGATATGAGCGATGATGGAGAAATTGCGAATATGACTGAGGTCTGACACAGGGCTTTTAGGATCCATAGCTTAGGGGGGGTTGAGCGACGCGAATTCTAGCGTATTTAGCCCCCGTAAGCTATGAAGCTCGTTCAGTGAGCGATACCCGCCCCGCTCAAAAAAAATTGCGCACCATCACTTAATCTCAATGGTACGGAAGATCGAACGGCCGCGACGGAAAAAACGCAGTGCCACTGGCGTGTTCGCTGGTAACTGCTTCAGTATTGCCTCGTAATCAGCCACATCGTTGAGTGTTTGATAGCCCAGCTGCACCAGGGTGTCACCCGCCTGTAAGCCAGCTTCACTAGCCGGTGAGTTGGGGTAAACCTTGACCACCACCACGCCGCCTAGCAAGCGACGTTTTTCCATGGCCTCGGGATCGAGTTCAGCAACATCCAGACCGAGAAGATCGCCGCCACCGGTGGCTACCGAATCATCACCGGGGCGAGCGCCAATTTCGACGCTCAACGTTCTTTCTTTACCACGGCGGATAACAGTGGCATCGACCTCTTTACCAGCCGATAAAAGCCCAACAATATGGGGTAAATCGCTAGCGTCGAGTACAGCCTGGCCATGAAAACGAATCACAACATCACCGGCTTTGAGACCGGCTTTATCGGCCGGGCCATCCGGCTCAAGTTGAGCAAGAAGTGCGCCCTGTGGTTTTTCAAGGCCCAGAGATTGCGCCAGATTTTTATCCACATCCTGAATATAAACACCCAACCAGCCTCTATCGACCCGACCCTTTTCTTTCAGTTGTGAAACCACCTCAAGGGCAACACTGACGGGTATCGCGAAGGATAAGCCAATTGAACCACCCGAACGGGTATAGATTTGCGAGTTAATACCCACCACTTCACCGGCGAGATTAAACAGTGGCCCCCCAGAGTTACCGGGATTAATAGCCACGTCGGTTTGAATAAAGGGCACATAATCCTCGCCCCGTGCTGTGGGAATACTACGTCCAATAGCACTGACAATGCCGGTACTTGCCGAATAATCGAGGCCAAAAGGTGAGCCAATAGCCACCACCCATTCACCCACTTTGAGGTTGTCGGGCTGCCCAAAGTGAACCACCGGCAAATCGTCCTCGCCGATCTTCAACAAGGCAAGGTCTGATCTGGGGTCGAGGCCAATAATCTCAGCGTCGTATTCTCGTCTATCGTTCAAGCGCACGGTAATTTGTTTAGCGCTACCGACAACGTGGTTATTGGTGAGGATGTAGCCGTCAGTAGAAATAATAAAACCGGAACCCATAGAGCGGGCTTTTCGCTCCGGGCTACGTCGTTGATTGAACAAATCCCGCAAAGCATCGGGAATCTGGCCTTGGGGAATAGTTTCTCGGCGCCGACTGGAGTTGCTTTCATGGGCCGTGATTTTCACCACCGCCCCGGAGTTTTCTTCGATTAACTGAGTAAAGTCAGGTAACTGGGCATGGGCAGTCAAGGTCCCAACAAACAAACAAACAAATGCGAAAAGTGCTCGCGTCATCATCAACAGTCCCTCTTGGGCTTTAAATCTTTCACAGCGCCAACTATAGCTGAGCTGAATAAAGACAGCTCGTAGAAATTATCTATCCAGTAAACAAGCCTGTAACTTCGAACCGTGGGCAGTGCCATTGGCTAACTTTCCGGCAAGAAAACCACCACCGACTAATGCCAACAAGCCACAAACTATTGCCAGCAGCTCATTATCAAAAGCGCGGTCACCGGCCCAAATCCCTAGCAGAAGAAGAATTAAAGGCAATAAGTAAATCAGTAAAGAACCCCGCACCATGACATGCTCGGCAATGCCAATGGTGACATTTTGCCCGACATCAAAAAAGCCAGGATCGCGGCCATCGAGTGAAATCCGCAAACGTACAGGCTGGGCAGTCCACTTAGCCAACAAGCTCTGACCACAGCCCTGCTGAGCAGAGCAGGTGTGACAGGCCGAGCGCTGAACGCCCTCAACCCACAGATAGTTGTTTTCAATATCAAGGATTTTTACGTTTTCCTCAATCAAGAGGCAGGCCAATAACGCAGCAACCAGCGGGCGAACGCAAGCTGGGGCTTTTTTTGCTGTAACAGACGCCCGCCCGAAGAGATTAATTTTGGCAGGCTAAGGCTCAATAACGTGTTGGAATCCATGCTCGGTGGGTAGAAAAATCGAATTTGAAGGGTGGTAATTACGCTCTGCCTGCTGTGAGATTAAGCCCTGCATATAGGCCTGAATTTGTCGATTCATTTCAAGCTGGTTAGCGCTCGGCTGTATTTCAACGCGAGCGGGCCGCGAATAACCTTGGCTACTATTATAAGAACCTGTACTTACAGTGCGGGCTGTGGCCTGAGGTACTTCAAAACCAGAGGGCAACTGAAACTGCGGGCCCTTAGCCTCTACTTCACCATCCCTTGTCTGAAGCTGCCCTTGGGTTTCGCCCTGAGCAATAAGCGGCATTGATGACGACGGCTCAAAAGCCTGGTATTGCTGGGCACCGAAAATAGCCATTACCGCCACACTCGCCGCGATCGCAACACGACCCAAAGACTGAGGCCACTGTGGTGTGCGCTGCGGCACGGGTTCGCTAATCAGCGCCATGTTGATGGCTGCCCGCAATTCGGCTGAGGAATCAACAAAGTCGAGCGGCAGTTCTTTGCGCATGGCACTTGCCGCGAGGTGGTAGCGAGACCAGGTCGCATTGAGAGAATCATCTTCCCCCGTCTCACGCATCGCCCGATGAAGCTCTAGCTCAGAGGCCTCATCATCCATCAAGGCCGATAGCGTCTCGCGCATTTTGCTACCTACTTGCTCATTCATAGGACCATACCTTCCAATGACTCTTCCATTATTAAGCGACTACTTATCGACAAACCCACTACTTTTCAAACTCTCATTCGCACCGCGACTGAGCAATCCCAGCTAATCTGACTGGTATCGGGTAAAAAGGTTCCCGAATCCATGGCAACACTTTTCCATTTTTTTCTGTCCTTTTGTTTACCGTTTTTTATGCCCTTATAGCCGGCCATCAAACAGGGCTTTCACCTGCTTATCAATGGCCTCTCGCGCCCTGAAAATGCGCGAGCGTACCGTTCCCACAGGGCAGTCCATTACGCTGGCAATATCCTCATAACTGAGGCCATCCAGCTCCCTCAGGCTGACTGCTGTGCGCAAATCCTCTGGCAAAGTGTGAATGGCATTATCGACAACCTCCTGTAGCTCATCACGAAAAGCCAGGTTCTCGGGTGAAGCCACATCGCGTAGGTTGTCGGCACCGCTAAAATATTCCGCATCCGCGACTTCAATATCACTCGCCGGAGGACGACGACTGCGCGACACCAGAAAGTTTTTTGCTGTATTAACAGCGATACGGTAGAGCCAGGTATAAAACTGGCTGTCACCACGAAAAGAACCGATGGCGCGATAGGCCTTAATAAAGGCCTCCTGCACAATATCTTTGACCTCTTCTCGATCGTAGATGTAGCGACTAACGATAGCTGCCACCTTGTGCTGATATTTAATCACCAACAAATCGAAAGCGCGTTTGTCACCCTTTTGCACACGGGCGACTAGCTGCTTATCGGTATCTGTCTCATTGTTGGCCGTCATTCTCTCTCCAGCTCGTTACCCATTATTCTTGCCCCTCTTGCAGACCGCCAGTCGTTCATTTGGTTCGCTGTCAATCTTACAAGCCAGCAATCCCACCAGTGGGCTTTTTTCCGGCGCTATACTATCATGCGCTCTTGCAGTCGTCGTAGCGCCCGGCGCTTCACCTCTAATTTAATAGTCCTCATACAAGAAAGCTTTCAGTGAATACCTTGACGTGAAAAAAACCTACCAGTACGAAGTCCTTATCATCGGCAGCGGTGCCGCAGGCATGACGCTTGCGCTACACCTCGCCCCCGACCATCGGGTTGCTCTGTTGAGCAAAGACCAGCTACAAACTGGCTCGACCTGGCTCGCTCAGGGCGGAATCGCCGCTGTATTTAGCGAGGACGACAGCGTCGACGCTCACGTTGCCGACACCCTTACTGCCGGCGCCGGGCTGTGCCACGAGGATGTGGTGCGTCAAACCGCTGAACAGGGACCAGAGGCCATGCAATGGCTGATCGACAACGGCATGAAATTCAGTCGCAATGAACAAGATGATGACTACCATTTAACGCAGGAAGGCGGCCACAGCCACCGGCGCATTCTCCATAGCACCGACGCCACTGGCCAGGCTCTGTCGACTACTCTCGCCGAAAAAGTGTTGAACACACCCCAGCTTGATGTATTTGAGCAACATGTTGTGGTCGATCTGACCACCCAGGCCGATGCCGACTCGCGGAGCTTTCGCTGCAACGGTGCCTATGCGCTGGATACCCAACGGGATCGAGTCTGTCTGTTTCAGGCAAAGGTTGTCATTCTCGCCACCGGTGGTGCCAGTAAGGTCTATCTCTACACCAGTAATGCTGACGGCGCGAGTGGTGATGGCATTGCCGCAGCCTGGCGCCGGGGTTGTCGCGTTGCCAATATGGAGTTTAATCAGTTCCACCCAACCTGCCTCTTCCACCCCAAAGCCAAAGCTTTTTTAGTGTCTGAAGCCCTGCGCGGTGAAGGCGCCCACCTGCTATTGCCCGATGGCAAACGTTTTATGTTTGACTTTCACCCCAAGGGTGAGCTGGCACCACGGGACATCGTCGCCCGCGCCATTGACCATGAAATGAAACGCCTGGGTTGCGACTGCCTCTATTTAGACATCAGCCACAAACCGTCCGACTTTATCGACAGTCACTTCCCCACGGTAAAAGCCCAGTGTCTGGAGTTTGGTATCGACATCACCCGCGAGCGCATCCCCATTGTGCCCGCCGCTCACTACACCTGCGGCGGTATTGTCACCGATAAACAGGGGCATACTGATCTCAACAATCTCTATGCCATTGGCGAGTGTGCCTTTACCGGCTTACATGGGGCCAACCGCATGGCCAGCAATTCCCTGCTTGAGTGTCTGGTTTTTGCCCGAGCTGCGGCCAGCAGTATTCGCGAAAGTATCGCCACTATTCCAGAACCCAGCTACACCAAGGAATGGGATTCTTCACGGGTCACCTACTCCGATGAAGACGTGGTTATCTCCCACAATTGGGATGAGCTGCGGCGCTTTATGTGGGACTACGTCGGCATTGTGCGCACCCGCAAGCGTCTCGAGCGAGCGGAAAACCGCGTGCGTTTATTGCAGCGGGAAATTCAGGAGTACTACAGTAACTATAAGGTGAGCCGCGATTTACTCGAGTTGCGAAACCTCGCCAAGGTTGCCGAGTTAATTATTCGCTCTGCCATGTTACGCAAAGAAAGCCGGGGCCTGCACTACACCCTCGACCACCCGCAATTATCGGCCGTTGCCAAAGACACCATTCTGGTACCGATGAACTTTGCTGGGCAGGATATTATTGTCAGTAAAAATTAAGCGGGGCTAATAAGCGGGGCTAATAAGCTGGGGAAGTAAGTGGCGCTAAGCAAGCCGCTGCGCCGCAGCCGTCGGTGCAGCTTTCAGTAAGGCTAGCAGCTGGCGGTATTTAGCGGCACCGAATAAACCGGGGGAAACGAAGCAGCGGTAGGTCTGCCCCGCCACCGTTGTCAGGCTGACAAGTGCCAGATAACTACTGAAATAATCTAGTCCGTAAGCCGATAAAGGATGATGCTGGCCATTAATCGAGGCCGCTGCACTTTTATTTTTCACGACTAGACATTCGACGGCAGTAAACAGCGTTAAAGCTTGGCGTGCCCGCAAAAGCACCAGCAACAGGGTTAACTCTAGCAAGCCGGTAACAATTGCATCGTTAACTACAGAATAAATAAACAAAGCAATCAGCCCTGCAAACAGGTGTTGCAAGCGCTGTATTTTTAGGCGCTGGGCAGCGCGGGATGCTTTAAAGTTGAACTCAGCTTGCAGGTGCACGCTGGCTGTCACGAATAATGGCAATAATCGTTGCCGTGTCTTTGTCTTCAGGCTCTTCACGCCCCATCAACCAGGCAAACAAATCCTGATCTTCACCACCCAGCAAATGCTGATAGAGAGCCTGCTCGGCGGGCTTTAATTGATCGTAGGTATTTTCGAGAAAAGCCTGCAATATAATATCTAGCTCCAGCATGCCGCGACGACTGGCCCAAAAGAGACGATTTTTATCCATAGTACATTCAGCCACTGATTAATCATCGATGAAGCAATTCACACCTGAATCGCCGAGTGGCATTATAATGCAAGCCTGAACAACTACCCATCTAAATAGCGAACTGAAATGGCTGATACCAAAAACACCGACACAATACAGAGCTGGCAGGATTTCCTTACCCAACAGGGCGCCACCATAACGGAGGGTCTGGTCACCTCTTTTGGCGAAACGCCGGGCAATTACCCGACGTTAAGCGCTACCTTGACAGACCTCAGTAATCTCGGCGTGTTAGCCCTTGAGGGTATAGACAGTAAGCGTTTTTTACAGGGCCAAAGCACCAGCGATACTGAGCAGCTCAACGCAGATACCGTTTTACCCGGTGCGTTTTGCAACGCCAAAGGGCGAATGCTGAGCTCCTATCACGCCGTTGAAGCCGAAACAGACACGGTACTGCTAGTGATGCACCGCCCCCTCGTCGATACGACAATCAATAACCTGGGTAAATACGCAGCCTTTTTCAAAACCAGCTTAAGTAATGCCAGTGAAGACTATCGCCTGCTGGGCATTAGCGGCCTGGATTGTGAGTCTGTACTCGAACAGCATTTTGACGCTATTCCCACAGCGCTTAATCAACTTTACATTACTGAGAATTATTTACTGCTACGCATCTCCCCACAGCAATTTTTAGTCATCGTCAAAACCGCTGCGGTTGTAGAACTCTGGCAAAAACTGGCACTGAGCTTTACCCCCACGGGCATAGGTTACTGGCAACTACAATCAATTCGTGCCGGGCAGGCCTGCGTGCAGGCTGAAACATTTGAACAGTTTGTCCCGCAAATGCTCAACCTGCAGGCAACGGGGGCGGTTAATTTTAAAAAGGGCTGCTATACCGGTCAGGAAATCGTCGCCCGCATGCAATATCTGGGCAAGCTCAAACGCCGTACTTACCGCGTGATTATCGAGGCTTCAACGCCACCACAAGTGGCAACAGAAATTTACGACAGTGCAAATAATAAACTGGTAGGCAGTGTTTTGTTGGCTGCATCGGCTGATGAGAAAAGCACTGAAATGCTGGCGGTATTACACGAAGAGCAAGCCGATGCCTCTTCTTTTATCATTGATGGCGAAAGCGTTAAGGTTCGCATCGCTGAACTGCCCTATTCACTCACTAGCCCCTAATGGAATGGCTCGCCGAGTACCAGGCTCTCTTTACCTGGATGGCCATTATTTCGGCCTTCACTTTTGTTATCAGCTTGCTGACCTTGCCCTGGCTGGTTGCCCGCATTCCCAGCGACTACTTCTGCCACCACAAACGCCACCCGACCCCCTTAAAACAAAGCCACCCCGTCCTCAGACTCGTAATTTTAGTGAGCAAAAACTGCTTCGGCTGGGTGCTGCTTCTGGGGGGGATAATTATGCTTTTTATTCCCGGACAGGGGCTATTGACCATAGCTATGGGCTTATTGCTAATGGATTATCCCGGCAAATTTACTCTCGAACGCAAGATAGCCAGCAATCCAAAAATTCTCAACGGTCTTAACTGGCTGCGCGCAAAGGCCAGTGCCGGGGCCCTGGAAATAGATGAAGAGGGCTAGCTTTCATCAAATCAGTTCTAATTAGTTCAGGATTTATTAAGCGACAATAATTCTATTTTATAGCCATCGGGATCCTCGACAAAAGCCAATACCGTACTGCCGTGCATCATTGGTCCCGCCTCCCTCACCACCGCGCCGCCCTGACTTTTAATTTGCTCGCAGGTGGCATAAACATCCTCCACACCAATGGCGATGTGGCCATAGGCGTCACCGTGTGCATAGCTAACGGTGTCCCAATTATGGGTGAGTTCAAGTACGGTATTTTCTTTTTCCGAACCATAACCCAAAAAAGCCAGGGTAAAACGGCCATCGGGAAAATCCTTTTTGCGCAGTAGCTCCATACCGAGCAACTCAGTGTAAAAAGCGATGGATTTATCCAGGTCGCCAACGCGCAGCATTGTATGTAGTAATTTCATTCTGATCCTTTCGAGAAACAGGGTGATTTCGAGGCCCGCTAGCATAGCAAATAAAATATTTTTTTTGTGCCTGTAACTTTTCAAACCCCCGCTGCGTATTAGTCAGCACATCAACCCCAACAGGACGTTTATCATGTTAAAAGCCGCTGTCACCAACTTATTACTTTGCTGTTCCTTTAATCTGGCCTACGCCGAGAACTATCCCCACTACAAAAACACCTACCAGGTGACGATTACCAATATTACACCCGGTCAAACTTTTACTCCGCAACTGGCTTTTACCCACACCCATCGAAATCCTCTGTTCACTCTGGGGGAGGCGGCCAACACTGAGCTAGAAATAGTGGCCGAGGACGGTGATACCGGCCCCCTGGCAACACTGGTCAGCGACTATGCCATAGATATGCAAAACACCGAGGGCCTGCTCGCCGCGGGAGAAAGCACCTCCCTGATGATTCACGGCAACCCGGGCCGGGGCCTATTGACCGTCGTCGCCATGTTGATCCCCACCAACGATACTTTTCTTGCCCTCAACGGCATGCGCTTGCCGCGCCGGGGCAGTGTCACTTATTTAGTCCCCGCCTACGATGCGGGCACCGAATACAATGACCAGAACTGTTTGAATATTCCTGGTCCCCGCTGTGGTGGCGAGGGGTATTCAGCCGAGGCCTCTGAACTCGACGAAGGTTTTGTACATATTGGCAATGGTTTTCACGACCTGGGTGATAGCGACGGCCAGGGTAACGAAATACTAAAACCGCAATTCTACGACTGGAATAATGCGGTAGCGAAAATCACCATTACCAAACGCCCTTAAGCCAAAATGCCCCCCGCCCCAACCTTACGGAGAAGCTATGGATCTTGAATCGAGCTATCATATGCCTTGGCAGCTCGATTTAAGGTCTATGACGAAAGCACATTACAGAGAAGACGAGCAGCGTTGGTCACGCCTGATGGCAGCCGCCCAAGATGGCAACGAAAGGGACTACGAGCAACTTTTGAGTGAGCTGGCGACGTTTATCAGCCATTATTTACGCTCGCGTATCGGCGCCCATCAAAGCCTCGACGATTGGGTACAGGATATTCTTATTGCCATTCACCAGGGGCGCCACACCTACAACCCAAAGCGAGCAATACGCCCCTGGTTATTTGCCATTATCCGCCATCAGACCATTGATGGCCTGCGTCGACAGAGCAGCTACCGCAAGATGCTTGAACGACAAGCGGCCCACGCCGTGGATGAAGCCCAGGGAGAGATGGAGGAGCCGCTGCTCGAAGGCTCTGTTTTCAAGGCCCTTACACCGCAGCACCGTGAAGCCCTGGCGCTCACTAAGATCATTGGCCTCACCAGCAAAGAGGCTGCCAGTCATTATTGGAGGCCGAGTCCTATGAATAGCCACCAGCCCTTGATCAAATCCCTGGCCGCGCAAGTCGCGCCAGTCAAAGCGCTAATAAACCCTGATCTGCTCGCCCTTTTATGGCTACTGGGCAGCCTTGCTTATTGTCTCATTGTCATTCATCTGTTCGGTGCCATTCGCAGCAATACCTATAGCCAACTCATAACAGAGCCACGCTTTATGCTGGAAATGTTGGCCGGCCTGACAGCGATTGTACTAACGAGTGTCGTCGCCTTTCGTCACACCGTACCCGGCGCGCTCAGCAAGTCAGCAAAAACGGCGGCTAGTATTGCGGTTTTGTTCTGGATAGGACTGAATATTTACGGACTTTTCGATCCGGCGATAGAGCCATCGTCCGAGGGTTATCGCCATTATTGTGCCTATGAAATATTTTTCTACGCCCTGGCGCCCCTGTTTATAGCCGGGCTCTTAGCGCGACGACGGCTGGCACTAGAATTAACAAACACGGGCTTCGGACTGGGTTTGGCAGCGGGCATGATACCCGCATGGTACATGCAAATGGCTTGCATGTACTCACCTGAGCACATGCTCAAGTTTCATCTACTACCAGCTATTGCTGTCGCTGGCGTAGCCGTACTTCTTTTTAAATCAAAGGGTTTATTGGCTTTTTTCAGCGCTAAAAAAACCGCCCGTAAATCTCATTAAGACATTCG
>CAYWXW010000022.1:0-33415 GCA_964462265.1 uncultured Porticoccaceae bacterium
TGAATTTCCCCATTACCTATTCCCTAACACTGCCAGCGTGGCCATGATTATCTCATTTCGAAACTATTTGCTTATGCCCGACAGGCTGCTAGATAAAAATGCACAATGCGTTTTACCAAGTGCGCCTCGGTGAACCTGGTGCTAGCAAAGAAGACCTTCCCTAAAGGCGGCCTTTTTCAATGTAACGCATTAAGGGTTTAAAGGTCGTGCCCTGCACCAGCAGACTAAATATCACCACGCCAAATACCATGGACTGTATGGTCCACCAGTAAGGCAGCGATACTGGTAGTGAGAGAACCAGCGCGATGGCGATGGCACCTCGCAAGCCACCCCAAAATAACAGCACCTGCCAGACGCCCGATATGGGCCGCAGCATCGGTTTTGTTAACAGACCACAAAAGCCTACAGCTAGCGCTCTTGCAGCTAAGGCTGCTCCTATGGCAATGACCATCGCTAGCCATTGTTCCCGAAACATATTCCAGGTAATGACCAGGCCCATCAAGACAAATAACAGGCTGTTGAAGAGTAGTCCCAACCAGTTCCAGGTGTCGACGATACCCGTTAAAAACGTGGTTTCCTGCTCCCGTAAGGCCATGCGCGCCACCAGGGCGCTGGCGACAATGGTCATAATGCCCGAGACGTGGAGTAACTCTTCGGCCAGATAAAAACCGCCAAAGGCAGTAAAAACCAGCACCACACTGGTGGCGGGAATCTTGCCCAGTAGCAAAACCACAATTGCGGCCACTAGACCCAGCAGCGCGCCGAGCACCAGACCACCGAGAAATACCGTGCCAAAAAACAACAGGTGGTTGGGCGATTCTGCCATGCTTCCGGTCGCAAAACTAAACACAATAACGAACAGCACCACGGCCGCACCATCGTTAAAAAGACTTTCGCCTTCAAACAAAGTACCGAGATCAGCCGGTGCGTTTAGGGTTTTTAGCTGTGAGACCACAGCAATGGGATCGGTTGCCGCTAATATCGCCCCGGTCAGTAAGGCTGCTATCCATGGAAAGCCGGTGGGGTGCCCGATGCCCAAATACACCAGGCCTGCCGTAACAAAACAACTCACCAACACGCCGAGGGTGGCCAGCAGCATAATAGGACTCAACCAACGCTTCAGCAAAGCAGGGTCAAGATGCCAGGTGGCTTCAAATATCAGCACGGGTAGAATGACAAAGAACACCAGGTCTTGCAGGCTGTGCGCGCGTATGCCGGTGTCAATGCCCAGCAATGGCACAGCCCAGCCAGCGAGCATTCCTGCGCCAAGACAAGCCAGGGTCAGATCGAGCCGTAACAGCCGGTGAATCAGCATGCCGACAATAGCAACACCGCTAAGGAACAGTATTTGGCCAATGAGTTCGGGAATCATGATGGCGACTCCTGCCCACTCACCGACTGGCCCACGCCGACCTGTACCGCAGGAATGATTTCGTATTCGGGCCGAGGCACCGCTGGCGGAAACAAGGTTTCCATGGGTTCCGGAATACCCTGAGCATTGATGATTTGCGCGTGTTTTCGGGCCAGCTTGCGTGGCTGTTCAACGCCACAGGAATGGGCGATCACACCCACTTCGTACGCCAGGTTTTTGGCAAAATTCGCCACCCGCTCAGATTTGTCAGTGGGGTCAAGCCCCCGTTGCAAGGCAATATCGTGAGTGGTAATCCCGGTTGGGCAGGTATTTTTGTTGCACTGCAAAGCTTGAATACAGCCCAGTGCAAACATAAAGCCCCGTGCCGAGGTGACAAAATCCGCGCCCATGCTCAGCGCCCAGGCCACATCTGCCGGGTTGATCAATTTCCCTGAGGTAATTACCTTGATGCGATCCTTGAGGTTATATTCCACCAGCTTATCTACTACCAGGGGCAGGCTGCGGCGAATCGGCAGGCCCATGTAATCAATCAAACTCTGGGGTGCCGCGCCAGTACCACCATCGGCGCTGTCGACGGTGATAAAATCTGGCGCGTATTCAAAGCCGCGGCGATGAATGCTCTCGCACATTTCATCCAGCCAGGTACTGTCGCCGATAACGCTTTTAAACCCGACTGGTTTGCCGGTCACTGCACGAATGTGAAGAATCTTGTCGAGCAAGTCATCTATACAGCTAATATCGGTGTGGCCATTTGGGCTAATGGAATCACTGCCGGCAGGTATGCCACGAATTTGTGCTATTTCTTCAGTGACTTTTGCGCCAGGTAGAATGCCACCTTTACCGGGTTTGGCACCTTGACTCATTTTTATTTCGAACATCCGCACCTGAGTATGCGCAGCGATCTCCTGGAGTTTCTCGTCAGATAATGCACCTTCCGGAGTGCGCACGCCGTACTTCGCCGTGCCGATTTGAAAAACAATATCGCAACCGCCTTCCAGATGATATGGCGACAAACCGCCTTCCCCCGTGTTCATCCATACACCAGCTTTTGCGGCTCCGGCGGACAAGGCCCGCACGGCGGGAGTCGATAGCGCCCCATAACTCATGCCGGAGATATTGACCAGCGAAGCAGTGGTATAAGGCTCCGCAGCGTAGCCCTCACCAATAGTCACTGGCACGGGCGGCAGGGCATCTTCCGTCAACGTGGGAAACAATCCGTTCAAATAAATAATATCGCCGGGTTCATTAAGCGGTCGAGTCGAACCAAAGGCCACGGTGGAATCAACATTTTTAGCCGCCCGATAGGCCCAGGATCGTTGAGCACGATTGAACGGCAACTCTTCTCTATCCTGAGCAAAAAAATACTGCCGAAAGAATTCGCCCATATGTTCAAAGAAATAGCGAAACCGACCGACGATGGGATAGTTTTTTCGGATTGCCTGTTTGTTTTGAGTCACATCGGCGAGGTAAAGGTAGGTAAGGATTAGCACTCCAACACCCAGTACGAACACGAACAGCAGGGAGCTAATTTCTAACACATTTACGGCAAATATTTTTAGTAGGTCCGTATCCATGATATTTTCCTCTTGGTATCAACAGTTGTATTTTTTTGAGCCTGGATTTTATAGCTGGGTTTTACAAAACGTGCGTTAGTCAGATAAGCACAACATCTAAATTTTATGTGGTGAGTCAATGCTGATGCTTCTGCTGCTTATGGAGCACGCTACGTGCCAATGTCGATCTCTTTGTTTTATATCTATTTTTTCTATTCTACTTATCCGATTTGTAACGAATTGATACCCACTGCCTTATTTCCCTAATCCGATTCATTACATTGGCGCCTCAACCGAGGCAGCTATCGGCCGATAGCCACCTCAAACGAGACACCGTTTTAGAGGCGGCTTGGTCGCCATTCTAAATAATGGGCGGAAAGCAGCGTTTTTTCCCTCTCTCGGCAATTATCTATTTACTCATTTCGTTACAAAGCTGCAATTTACTACTCAACAATTCGTTACTAACTATAAATAATATTTATTATTAATTTAAATAAATCAGTTGGTTATAAGTTGGCACGAGCTTCGCTATTAAGAATACGAGTCACCCACTGAGGTGATTCAAGAAACCACTTTAAAACTCATATCAATTGATAACGAAAATATTATGGAGAAAGAAATGGAAACTAAGCTAAAAACAAAATTGACCGGTACGGCACTCGCACTGGCGGCGGCAGGATTGATGAATTACGCCAGCCTTGCAACGGCCGCTCCGGCGCAGGCTGCCACGACTGATCTCGTACATTGTTACGGGGTGAACAAATGTAACGGTCACAACGATTGTAAGACTGCCGAAAACGCTTGCACAGGCCAGGCGACTTGCAAAGGTACAGGCTTTGTCGCCATGCCATCAAAAAGTTGTGACGACATTGGCGGCAGCACAAAGGATGAATGGAAGGGCAGTGTTGCGGTAGCCGATCTGTCACATTGTTATAACGTCAATAAATGTAATGGTCATAACGATTGTAAAACAGCCAATAACGCCTGCGCGGGCCAGGCCTCCTGCAAAGGTACCGGGTTTGTTGCCATGCCTGAAAAAGCCTGTGGTGATGTCGGCGGCGAAACCGGCGCCTAGTGATATACGACTCAGCCGCCCACTCTCCAGAAAATAAATGCTTATGTGCCGGAGAGTGGTTTTAGTAACTAAATCATTATGGGTGAAACAACATGGACAACCAATTTCTGGGCTTCGGCCTGGGTTTACGTACCGATCATTTTGTTGATGTACTGGAGCAAAAACCAGATGTCGACTGGTTTGAAATTGTTTCCGAAAACTTTATGGTCGACGGAGGTAAGCCCAGGCATTTTTTACATAGCATTCGTCAGGACTACCCCATGGTCATGCACGGGGTATCGCTGTCGATCGGCTCTACCGATCCCCTGGATATGAACTATTTGGCCAAGCTCAAAGCCCTGGCAAAAGAGGTGGAGCCGGAATGGCTCTCCGACCATTTATGCTGGACGAGTGTCGGCAATGTTAATAGCCACGACCTGTTGCCACTGCCCTACAGCGAAGAGGCCATCGCCCATGTGGTCGACAGGGTGCGCCGTGTTCAAGACTATCTGGGCCGACAAATCCTTCTTGAAAACGTATCCAGTTATCTGACCTACAGCGAGTCGGTTTGCCCCGAGTGGGAGTTTCTATCGGAGGTCGCGCAGCGCGCCGATTGTTTTATCCTTCTGGATATTAATAACATTTATGTCAGCGCCAGGAATCATGGTTTCGACCCTCTCGACTACATTAATGCCATTGATCCCAATCGAGTACGGCAATTTCATTTGGCCGGCCACAGCGACTACGGAGACTACGTGATTGACACCCATGACCACGATGTGGCCGACGCCGTGTGGGAGTTATATGCCCAAAGTTTAGAACGGTTTGGCAGTGTGAGCACCATGATTGAAAGGGATGACAACATCCCCACCCTTCAATCGCTGGTTGGTGAACTAACTATCGCCAGAGACCTTCATCAAAAGCATATTGCCCGCGAGCCCTATGGAATAAAAACCAGTCTCTCTGGTTGCCACCCGTGCTCCAAAGAGCAAGAGCAACAGCAAGAGCAACAGCAACAGCAACAGCAACAGGCTGAACGGTAATGGGCGAACTACAACAAGGCCAGCTACGACAAAGACAGCAGCAATTAATGGACTATCTCCTCACGGGAAAAGAGGGCATCGAACAGCATATTCTTGTTCAGGGCGAACTGAGTAGCACAACTCGACTGCATATTTATCGCAACGCCTATCAAGTTCGGCTGCGCGACACGATTGATAGTGATCACCCTGTTACCGGTACCTACTTGGGGGATGAGCTGTTCGACCTGATGGTAAGCGCTTATCGACAGCAACACGCATCGAGCCATCATTCTCTGCGCCATTTTTCAGATGAATTACCGCACTTTCTCGCAAGCCAAACACCTTTTAGCGATAACCCGCAAATCGCTGAACTAGCCAGATTTGAACGTCTCTTGCTAAGCGCTTTTGATGCAGCGGATGGAGCCAGGGCTACAACGGCGCAATTGCGTAGCCTGCCCCCGGAGGATTGGCCCGCGCTAAGTGTTGACTTCCACCCCAGTGTGCAGCTATTTGAGAGCGACTGGAATGCCGTCGAGCTGTGGCAGGCCATTAAAGAAGAAGTCATACCCCCAGCAGCGAAACAAGGGTCAGAGGCCTGGTTGCTTTGGCGCAATGCCGAACTACTCACAGAATTTCGTCACCTGGGCCCGGCTGAATTACTGATGTTTAATCAGTTTCGCGACCAGGCCGATTTTGCGACCGTGTGTGAAGCTTTATTGGCAGTTGAACCGGAAGATCAGGTAAGCGCCACGGCAATCAGTATATTGTTAAGCTGGCTTGATTCGGGTTTGGTGGGCGCTTTGCGTGCTGAAAAGCCACCTCTTTAAGAGCGAGAGCCATATCTGAACGATAAATTTCTGGCAGCGCTCCCGGTAGCGCATCGAATACGGGCGACTAATTCTGAAAGCGATCTTCCATTCATCGCCATCCGATCTAGCCAATAATATCAATCGTGGTTGCATCCTCGATTGCCTGGGTTCATCTGTCTGAACGATCGCAAACGAAGACCCCACCAGGCACCTTGTTTTAGGTTTTTAAATACTAAGCTGCGACATAAGCCCCTAAGCTGAAGATAAATGTTTGAGGTCGCGAAATTTTGAATAAACATTCAGCTCTCGCTTGATCATATTCTTCATCATTTTCCGACATTGTTTTGCACCCCCCCCCACGTAAATACAATCCTTCAAACATCGGCTCCCACTTAATCCGTTCCAACTTAATACATGTTTCGTTACGAAAGTATTTTTTCTATAACCATATTTCGTTAACAACTCATTTTGTAAATATCATATTTTCTAATGTTTTCATGTAGTTATGAGTTGGCACGCCATTCGCTATAGCAATAGTGTGTACAGGCGTATTGCAAGTACCGACTAAGCCAAACTTACAGAAATTACTTTTTATTATCAGGAGATAGACTATGAAAACCTCAACTAAAAAATCATCGCTTGCCCTCGCTATTGCCGGTGCGTTTGCCGCTGGCGGAGCGCTGTCTGTACAAGCTGGCAACGTTGCTAACCCTTTTGGTGTAACTGAACTCAGCGGCGGCTATATGCAAATCGCCGAAGCCCGCTGTGGTGAGGCCAAGTGTGGCGGCAAAAAAGAAAGCAAAGATGGCTCTTGCGGCGAAGGAAAATGCGGCGGAGAAAAGAAAACCAAAGAGGCTTCCTGTGGTGAAGGAAAGTGCGGTGGTGAGAAGAAAACCAATGAGGCCCGCTGTGGTGAAGCCAAGTGTGGCGGTAAGAAAAGCTAGGTCACTGAACTCAATTTATAAGCACCAGGTTTACTGACCCCAGCCAAGGGGGGCAACCCCCTTGGCTTATCGATATTTACCTGACACTTACTAACAAAATTCGATTTAAGACAGCATTCAGGATCGTCATTATGGAAAACACTGTTTTATTTAGTCGCCCTACATCAACAGCGCAACTTGATCGACACCCCGATAATGGATCGGTCGGTAATGTCGGCCTCGGATTGCGCCGTTCAATGATTCCCGAGCTACTGGATTCAGCATTACATGACTCGAAGGATATGAACGGCGTTGATTTTTTTGAAGTCGCGCCAGAAAACTGGATTCAGATCGGCGGTCGCTTTGGACGCCAGTTACGACAGTTCAGCGAGCGCACACCGTTATTTTGCCATGGCCTTTCCCTTTCCATCGGCGGTCTGGCACCACTGGATATTCAGCTAGTACAGAATATCAAAGACTTTATAGCACTGCACAACTGCCCGGTTTATAGCGAACACTTAAGTTATACCGGCGACGATGGTCATCTCTACGATTTGTTACCGCTGCCCTTTACCGAGGAGGCTGTGCACCACGTTGCTCGGCGTATTCGCCAGGTCCAGGACATGCTTGAGCAGAAGATTGCGATCGAAAATGTCTCCTATTACCTGGTGCCCCAGCAAACCATGAGTGAAGCAGAGTTTGTTTGTGCGGTACTCGAAGAAGCGGATTGTGACTTGCTGCTCGATGTAAACAACGTCTATGTGAACAGTGTCAATCACGCTTACGATGCTCAGGAATTTTTACGAAAGATGCCTGGTGATCGCATTAGCTATCTGCATATTGCCGGGCATTTTGTTGAGCCAGACGGGGTGATTATCGATACCCACGGCGCCGAGGTTGTCGATCCGGTCTGGGCTTTACTCGATGAGACTTATCGGCTATTTGGTTCGCGACCTACCTTGCTTGAGCGAGATTTTAATCTGCCTGAACTTACCGATCTCAATAAGGAGGTGAGTCAAATTCGTGATGCTCAAAAGCACTTTAGCCATCAAGCAATAAACTCAAAACGCATTCAAATCAATGCGCACAAGAATACACTTGAAGGTATAGATAATTGCTCTACCAAAACTAACAGCTCTACCAAAACCATTAACCAGATCAATAACCAAATCAATAACAATAGGAGTCAGGGAAATGAACTCGCAACTACCAGCGTATAAAGAGCCATCGAATCAATCATTGAGTCTCGCCGATACGCTCGACGCTTTTACCAGCCATTTACGCCAGCCAAACGTTAAGCCGATACCTGACGGTTTAGATTCGAGGCGAGTGGGCATCTATCGCGAGCTGGTTTACAACAATATCGAATCCTGCCTGAGCAGCGCATTCCCTGTTATACAGGAGATCCTCGATGCAGATGCCTGGGACTTTTTAATTTTTGAATTTATCGGCCGCTATCGCGCGCAGACACCGTATTTTTCCCAGCTGCCGAAAGAGTTTGTCAACTTTCTGGAGCAGTGTGATTTTGCGCTTCACGACACGCCCTTTCTACCAGAATTAGCGCGCTATGAATGGTTAGAGCTTGAGCTCTTTTTAAAAGCGGACAGTGTTGCTACCCCCCTACAGACGGCGATACCCGAGAACTCTAATTTCGGACATATCCCTCTGAGCTTAAGTGACACAGCCTTACCAGGAGTGTGGGATTACCCCGTGCATATCATCGGGCCTGAGCCAGCAACGCAAATTGCCCAGCCCACTTATTTACTGACTTACCGGGACGCCGAGGGTGATGTGCATTTTATGGAATTGCAGGCCATGGCTTATCTGGTATTGGTAACTTTGCAGGCAGCTACCCGGGAGCAATGTTATCTCAGCGCCACCGAAGTTCTGCTTGAGCTGATAGAACACAGCCCTTCCGACAATGTCACTTTGTTTATGCAACAGGGCTTGGCCTTATTTCAGCAACTTAACGAAATTGGCGTGTTGTTTGACGCCAGCAGGGAGTCACAATCATGATTAACTTCATACAAAAAGCGCAGGATCTACTCAATATCACTCGGGCTGTGGATTTTACCGCCCCGCTTTTATTGCGGCTTTATCTAGCCCCTATATTCTGGATGGCCGGCACCCAAAAAATAGGCCACTTCTCATCGACGGTTGAATGGTTTGGCAATGCGGACTGGGGCCTTGGTTTACCTTTCCCCTGGCTTATGGCCGCGCTGGCTACGGGCACTGAGCTTATCGGTGCTGTGTGCCTAACCTTTGGTTTCGCAACCCGCTGGATCAGCTTCCCCTTAATGATGACCATGCTGGTCGCCATCTTTTCGGTGCATCTGGAGAACGGCTGGCTCGCCATTGCCGCAGGAGGCGGCATTTTCGCCTCCGAACGAACCGTTGGCGGAATCGAACGGCTGAACGTGATCAAAGATATTTTAAAAGAGCACGGCAACTACGAATGGCTGACCGAGCACGGCTCGGTAGTCATCCTCAATAACGGTATTGAATTCGCCAGCACCTATTTAATTATGCTGCTCGCGCTATTTTTTATCGGTGCGGGTCGCTACTTCAGTATTGATTACTGGATCGATCGTAAATTCAATCCTACGGCTGCTAAGGCCAACATTTAACTTAAGGCCAACAACTCATTGACTAAAGCTCAATTTTTGGCGGTATACGCAAAAGGAGATCGACATGAATAAGCCATTAAGCACCAGCGAATCTAAAGAAGATGTTAGAGAAATATATGCAGAAATAGACGGGGCTGCGCTGTTTATAAAATGCCTGGAGAACGAAGGTGTCGATTATATTTTCGGTATTCCCGGCGAAGAAAATATCGCCTTTATGGATGCCCTACTCGATAGCAGCATAGAATTTATCCTCACTCGCCACGAACAGGGCGCCGCCTTTATGGCCGACGTTTATGGACGCCTCACTGGTCGAGCCGGGGTCTGCCTGGCAACCCTCGGCCCCGGCGCCACCAACCTGATTACCGGTGTTGCCGATGCCAACATGGATCTCGCGCCCGTTGTTGCCATTGCGGGCCAGGGCGCGACAACGCGCTTGCATAAAGAGAGCCATCAGGTTTTAGACCTGGTCAATATGTTCGAGCCGATTACCAAATACGCCACTCAGGTTCGGGCGCCAGAGGTCATTCCTGAAATTGTTCGCAAAGCGTTTAAAGATGCACAAATGGAGCGCCCCGGCGCGAGCTTTATCGAGTTGCCTGAAAATATTGCTTCCCTAAGCGCGAGTAATCAACAGGTTCTGGTGCCGCAAAGTCCCCTTGCACCGGTGCCGCCCCATGAAAAAATTAATCAGGCTATCAGCCTGATAGAAAATGCCAAATTCCCCATCATCATGGCGGGTAACGGCGTGATTCGCGCTGGCGCCAGCGAAGCACTCGTCGCTTTCGCTGAGCATTTTAATATTCCCGTCGCTACCACCTTTATGGCTAAGGGCACGATGCCATTTTCTCACCCATTAAGTCTGGGCACCGTGGGTTTGCAGGCTCACGATTACGTCGCCTGTGGTTTTGATCGCGCCGACCTGGTGATTACCATTGGTTACGACATGATCGAGTACCACCCCCATTTATGGAACACTCAATCACAAAACACTCCCTCACAAAACACGGAAAAAGCCACAGCTATTTTGCATATTAATGCCAATGCCGCAGAGGTCGATGCCCACTATCAACTGGAAGCCGGTGTAATAGGGGATATAAACGCAGCCCTGGCAGGGATCAGCAGTGGCAGTGACTTCAAGCATGACAATTACAGCAGTGGCCTGCGCGATGCCATTGCGGGATTAATGGCAGAACACGCCAGCGACGAGAGCTTCCCTATCAAGCCACAGAAAATACTGTGGGATTTACGCCAGGCCCTGGATGCCGAAGATATTGTTATATCCGATGTCGGCGCCCACAAAATGTGGGTGGCTCGCATGTACCAGGCCGAAGCACCCAATACCTGCATTATCTCCAATGGTTTTGCGTCTATGGGTATCGGCGTACCCGGTGCTATCGCTGCAAAAATGGTCCACCCGGATCGTAAAGTTGTCACCGTTACCGGTGATGCGGGTTTCTTAATGAACTCCCAGGAAATTGAAACCGCATTACGACTCAATTTGGCGCTGGTGATATTAATCTGGAATGACAGCGAATACGGCTTGATTAAATGGCACCAACTGCGCCACTTTGGTCGAGAAAGCAACATCCGTTTTAATAACCCTGATTTAGTGAAGTACGCCGAAAGTTTTGGTGCGAAAGGTTATCGGGTGGAAAGCACCGATCATTTGCTGCCGACGCTAGAAAAGGCCTTCGCTGATAACACGGTGGTGATTATCGACTGTCCGGTGGACTATAGCGAAAACATGAAACTCACCGAGCAATTGGGCGAGTTGGTTTGTGCGATTTAGCCAAATAGACCACTGACGAATGGAATTGTTTAATTATGAAAATCCAGGAAATTGTTCCCTACCTCAGCATAAAAAATGCGCGCGAAGCAGTTTTATTTTACACCCGCATTTTTGAGACGGAGCCGTGGCTACTGCTGCACATGCCCGACGGTCGGGTTATGCACTGTGAATTTCGCATTGCTTCCCTACGACTGCTATTGAGCGAAGAGCTCCCTGAACACGGTGGCCAGCCAAGCCCAAGTTCATTGGGTGGTACTAGTGTGGCAATCCATCTTTATGTGGACGACTGCGACCAGATGTTTGCAAGGATGATCGCAAACGGCTCGCAGTCGCTAATGGATCCCGAAGACATGTTCTGGGGAGAGCGCTTTGCCCGAGTGCGCGATCCTTTCGGCCACGAGTGGGGAATCACCACCATTGTGCAGGACATGACGCCGGGTGAAATACAGGTGTCGGCAGCGAAGATATTCGAAGATGCCGATAACTCAACACAGGATTAGTCGATATGAAAAACAATTTGCTTGATGTTCTATCCCCTTACAGTGGTGAAGTGCTTGCTAGTTTGCCAACGGCAAGAAGCGACGACGTTGAGCGCAGTTTGAGCACCGCCTATAAGCTGTTTCGCTCGCGGCAAGAGCATTTGCCTTTAGCTCGGCGTATAGAAATATTGCAAAGTACGGCAAAGCTCATGACCGAACGTGCCGAAGCCCTGGCGTTGCAAGCTGCCCAGGAAGGCGGCAAACCACTGACTGATTCACGTATCGAAGTTGCCCGCGCTATCGACGGTATTCACTGTTGCATCGACAGCTTGCGCAACGATCATGGCGAGGTGATACCGATGAACATCGATGGCGCTTCTGCCAGCCGTTTGGCAATGACCACCCGTGAGCCGGTCGGTGTGGTGGTGGCAGTGAGTGCATTTAATCATCCACTTAACCTGATTGTTCATCAAGTTGCCCCAGCAGTCGCTGCCGGCTGCCCGGTCATTGTTAAGCCAGCCCAGGATACGCCCTTAAGCTGCTTGAGCTTTGTCGAAATACTCCACGAAGCGGGTATGCCAGAAGACTGGTGTCAGGCCCTGGTGATCAACGACCTTGCCATTGCGGAACAACTGGTTACCGATCCCCGTGTGGGATTTTTCAGCTTTATCGGCAGTGCTGCAGTGGGCTGGAAGTTGCGTTCAAAACTGGCCCCCGGTGTTCGCTGTGCCCTGGAGCACGGCGGCGTGGCGCCTGTTCTGGTTCTTGAAGATGCCGACCTCGACCGCGCGGTGCCTTTTCTCACAAAAGGCAGCTTCTATCATGCCGGGCAGGTATGCGTATCAGTACAACGGGTTTTCGCCCACCAAGATCTTGCCGAACAACTGGCCACACGCCTGGCCGCTGCCGCAAGTCAATTAAAAGTCGGCAACCCCACTCTCGATAATACTGAAGTAGGCCCGCTGATTCGCCAGGCTGAACAGTTACGGGTGAGCAACTGGGTTGAGGAAGCAGTCGAAACGGGCGCATCGCTGCTCTGCGGCGGGGAGAGTTTGGACAACAACTGTTTTCAACCCACGGTACTGTTTGACCCACCTGCCGACTGTAAGGTTGGCAATCAGGAAATATTCGGCCCTGTCGTGTCGGTTTATCCTTATTCTGATATTGATCACGCGCTAGACCGCGCCAATTGTCTTGACAGCGCCTTTCAAAGTGCCGTGTTTACCCAGGACATTGACCAGGCCGCCTACGTGTATCGCCATATTGATGCCTCGGCGGTAATGATCAATGACCACACCGCTTTTCGCACCGACTGGATGCCCTTTGCTGGCTTGCGTCAGTCGGGATTAGGGGTCGGTGGTATTCCCCACACCATCAGAGAAATGCAGATCGACAAAATGCTGGTACTCAAGTCTCCAGCGCTGAGTGGCTTATAAAACTTATGGTTAAATGTAACGTTTTATTACACTTGATGCCCGGCATTGTTATGCTTCGTTACATTTCAGTAAGCAAGGGATTACGCCATCATCAAAAAAGCTCGACTTATTAGCAAGATAGAATGTTTTATTGGGTGATCAAGCTGGCATGTATTTCGCTCTATTGGTATCAGGTGCTTCGGAAAAAGAGCTTCTAATAAAGCGCTACGGATAAAGCAGTACTCACAAAATAATCGAGGATTGATTGTGGAAGATTCAAACGGGCAGCCATCATCCGATAGCGGAACCGGCGCACAAAACTGCCCTGAACCTGAAATAGGCACTGTCGCCCCTGCGGAGAAAACCCTGGAAGCCCTTGCCAGCCTCAGCTATCGGGCTGGTGAGTTACAGGACTATCTCGACAGCACCTGTGAGTCAATGGTTGATTTACTCGGTGATGGGTTGGCTGCGGTCACGCTATACCGCGATGGTAAGAAAAATGTATTAGCGCTGGTGCCCCCGCCAAGCGAGCCAATACTGCCCCTCGACATTCACGGCCCTATATCCACTTATGTAGTACAAACTGGTGAAACATTGTGCGTGGAAGATACGGATCAGGAAATTCGCTACGGAAGCCCGCCAGAAGGTTATCACTCCTACCTTGGCGTGCCTCTGCGTCTACCCAAGGGCGAAGTGGTGGGCACCATCTGCTATTTCAATAGTGCAGCACGGCATTTTAGAGAGAGCGAAGTGCAAACCGCCCAGCTGTTTGCCGAGCGGGTGGCCATCGCCCTGGATAACTACGGTCTGTATCAGGACCTCAAACAACACTCGACGAAATTGGAAGAGTTGGTGCAAAGTCGCACTACCCAGCTGCTCGCCGCGCGGGACGAGCTTGCGAACAAGGAGAAGCTTGCCGCAGTGGGAGAGTTTGCTGCCCACCTTACTCACGAAATTCGCAACCCGCTGACCACTATTCGTCTGGCTCTTGAATATCTCCAGCAAAACACGACGGATGGCAGTCAAAAGCGGGCCGAGCTCGCGGGCAACGAAGTGTCCCGATTGGAGCGCATGCTCAATGAAGTGTTGATGTATACCAAACCAGCACAGGCCACACTCAAGCCCGTTGAGCTGGATGTCTTTTGCACCGATTTTGTTCTGACCAATGAATCACTTGCCCAAGCTCAGGATTTAACCTTGAAGTTAGAGGTCGAATCGTCATCGACTGTGATGGCCGATGCCGATAAGCTCACCCAGGTATTTTTAAATCTCACCCGCAATGCCTGCGATGCCAGCGCCCCCGGGCAGGCAATTGTCTGCACCACCGGGCGTGACGGTGATGACGGCTTTGTCCGCATGCACAATTGCGGCGCGATTATTCCCCCAGACAAACTCAATGTGATTACCGATGCCTTTGTCAGCGGCAAGCCAAACAGCTCGGGGTTGGGGCTTGCCATTGTTAAATCGCTGGTCGATGTGCAGCAGGGTCGCTTGACTATCTCCTCAAACGACAGTGATGGCACCACTTTCACCGTTTATCTACCCCTTTTTGCTAAAGAAGCTCCAGCCACCGAGACACAAAACTAATGCTTGCACGAATTTTACTGGTCGAAGACGACAGCGCACTGGCGCAAATGTTAATGCTGCACTTTGAAGACCTTGGTCATGAAGTATTTCACGCCCTCAGTCTCAAGGAGGCCGACCATCTGATAGAGGAGCACTTGCCCGATTTGGTCATTCTCGACCAAGGCCTGCCCGATGGCAAAGGCTACGACTGGCTTTGCCAGGTCATGAAGCGGGATATTAAAACCTCCATCATCATGATGACCGCTGAGCACGACCTTGAACTGGCGATCGCCGCCATAAAGGGCGGGGCCTTTGACTTTATTCATAAACCAATCAAGACCGAAGAACTGGATCACACCGTCGCCCGTGCTCTGGAACAGCAACAACTCATGCGCCAGGTGCGGGAGCTCAGTGCCGTGAATGATACTGTTCACACAGAACCCCGTTTAATCGGCAAAAGTCAGGTCATGCTGGATATCAGCAAGGAAATCGCCCTGGTTTCTGAAAGTCAGGCGCGAGTACTAATCACCGGAGAAAGTGGTACGGGTAAAGAGCTAGTGGCGCGAGCTATCCATCACAACAGCCAGCGCAGTGGGCCTTTTCTTGCCATTAACTGTGCTGCCCTGGTGGATAATTTACTGGAGAGTGAATTATTCGGTCATGAGCGTGGCGCATTTACCGGTGCCACAAGTCGCAAACCTGGCAAGTTCGAGCTGGCCGCCAATGGCACTTTGTTTCTCGACGAGATCGGTGAAATGGCACTGCCCCTGCAGGCAAAACTGCTCCGTGTTTTACAGGAGGGTAGCTTTGAACGGGTCGGAGGTAGTCAGCAATTACACAGTAATGCCCGGGTCATTGCGGCGACTAACCGCGACCTTCCTGAGGAAATCACTAACTGTAATTTCCGTGAAGATCTCTACTACCGCCTAAATGCCCTGGAAATTCAACTACCACCTCTGCGGGAACGTCGTGAAGATCTGCCACTATTAATCGAGGGCCTGCTGCAAAGAGTGTGTCGCAGCGAAGGTAAATGCCCGGTCTCTTTGGACGATGGCGCGCTGGCCGGTCTCAAGCATTACGATTGGCCTGGCAATATCAGGGAGCTGGAAAATGTGCTCACTCAGGCGGTTATCCGCTGTCGCACAAACCTCATTCATGAAGGCGACCTTAACCTTAAATCGAACTCAAATACTCATAATGAAGCCACTGCCGCAACTGGCCAGGCTGGCCAACTTCTCACCATGGCGGAGCTTGAAGCCAGACATATTCAGTACGTTCTCGACTATTGTGGCGGACACAAAGGCAAGACCTGTAAGGCTCTGGATATTTCGAGGCCAGCACTCGATAGAAAAGTTGAACGCTACAAACTCGAGGTCGATAAAACCTCAGCCTGATATTTGGCCCTGCGCAAACCTTAATGGGTAACTACAGATTCCCAATGGATAGCAAAGTAGGTGGCGAATTCGACAATTAGATAGCACCCTCATTTGCCTTTCTTCAAGTGGTTTTTTTGCATAAGGGTGCCAGTGGGATCATGATTTTCCACAAACGAAAGCAACGCTTGGCCCCTGTTTCTCATCCATGGACTGCACTTGTGAGCTCGTCGAGGATCATCTGAGCAACCATGCCTTTTTATGGGTTGAGCAGGGCGGTTGGGTCTTGTCACCGGCTTACGATCTTAATCCAGACCGGTGGATATGAAGGCACGTATCCTGGCCACCAATGTCGATCTTGATGAGGGCACCTGTTCGTTAGACCTGTGGCAAGGGGCCGCAGTGTTTTTCGGTTTGGGCCCGAAGTCAGCGTGTGCCATTATCCGCGAAGTGATGCTGGTCACCTGCACCTGGAAGGCAGTGGCTGATGAGGTCGGCGTTCGACGTACAGAAATCACCCGTATGCCCAGAGTCTTTGAACATTACTATTTACGGGCCGCTTTGCAACTTTACGTAGGCATTTGGCCACGGTATTGACGTTATGCCGAAATATAACTCAATAAAAATTAAGGCCTGTTAAGTCTTGTTTATAATCGAGTGGGAGTGACTGGAATTGGCATGCAATGGCTGGCACTGGTTGGCAACTGCAGGTATTTAACCAAACGCCAGTTTCATACTGATCGCAACTTTCATCAGTCGTTTATCGTTTGTCCAAAGCAGGGCATTTTCCGCTAATGCGGTAGCAGCAAGTAGATGGGCATCAATATAACCGATGCCTTGTCCCATCAGTTGGTTACGTTCTATGAAGTGCAGTGTCTCTACCGGAGAGGCGATGGGAGATTGTGGAAGATCATTGAGTAGTCTGAAAATTTCTTCGCGATTTCGCAAATTCCCGCACGCCAGTTCACCTATGACAAAGGGGTGTGCCAGTACCTGGCTTCGGTTAAGTAAATCAGCTAGCCGGGTATCACCGGATCGCAGATGGTCGATCCAGATCGAAGTATCGACCAGAATCATTTTGCAGGATCGGACTGACGACGAGGTATTGGTTTTAGTTGAGGCTCGCTTCCTCCCAGCCGCGCCAACCGGCGCGCGCTTTCTCGCTCAATCAGAGCGCGCAGACCTTCTCGAACAAGCGCTACTTTCTCGCTCACGCCTGTGATACGTTGCGCCTCAGCCAGTAATTGGTCATCGATATTCAGAGTGGTTCTCATGGGTAATTTTCCTTGCTGGAAGGCATAACAATTGACATCAAATGATGATATATCGGGTGCGCTGATAACGCAAGATTCTGTTGTTGAATCTCGCCCTAGCCACCGTCATCAACAAAGACTGTTAACAGAACACGCGGCATCTTGTCCGAGTTATTTGGAATGTTCAGTAACAATTAGCAGCTAATTCTGAACATGGTATTGTTCATGGTATTACCAATTCACAGGAAAATAAGCCATTGAATATAAAAGCTAAAAATAGCTCATTTACAATCGAGTGGGAGTGACTGGCGGCTGGCTCTAAATTTTTATCACGGCCTTTATAATGCGATGGTGGAACTGGTCACCACAAGGTGTCGTTCAATAGTTGAGTGAGGCGTTTCAGCGCCTTGCCCTTGTTGCTGATCTTCCAGGCTATATGGCGTTGCAGGTTTTCGGTGGTGGGCTTCTCGGTGGTCAGTTTGACCAGTGCGCCGCTGTCCAGATGCGCTTGAATCTGTTTGCGCGGCAGGTGGCCGACTCCCAGGCCTGCCAGTTGTGCCTGAATCTTCTGTTCCATGCTTTGCACGTAGAGCACCTGTTTGCCGGTGGTCAGGCCTTCATTGCGCAGGACGTTATGTTTGGCAGTGTCATGAGTCACGATACGCCGGTAGTGTGGCAACTGCTCTGCGATAGCCTTAGGGTTGTTAGCAATGTGGCTAAGAGGGTGATTGGCGGCTGCCACTAACAACATGTCGGCGGAAGGGATTGGTAGTGCACGAAACCCCTTTTGCAATGGCACCGGTGAGGGCGCACCCATCAATAAATCGATGCTATCCATTTCCAGTGCTTCCCAGCCGCCGCTAAGAACGCATTCCTGAATATCGATTTCCAGGTTTGGCTGTTCCGACAGCAGTGCACCCAAGGCCTGAAAAAATGGCTCTCGCTCCGTTGTGGATTCCAGCCCCAGGCGCAATCTTGGTTCCCATCCAGTGTCCAGTTCTTTCACCTGGTCTGCCAGGTAAGCCGTAGCGCTGAGAATTTTGCGGCCCTCATCGAGCAATAGTCTGCCGCTGGTTGTTAGTACCGAGCGTCGTCCCTGTCGCTGAAACACGGTCACCCCCAGTTGTTCTTCCAGTTTCTGCACGGTGTAGGACAGTGCCGAGGTCGCCTTGTTCAGCTCTTCAGCAGCCTTGGCAAAACTGCCGCGCCGGTCAATGGCGTCGAGAGCTTGCAATGCATCAAGCGTGATGGGGAGGTGACTCATAGCTTGCTCCTAAAAAACCGCAATATTATTGTTCAATAAAATAGAACATTTTAGACATAAAATCACTCTTATTAATCAGAAGCTCTCTTAATACACTGTGCCTGTCAGTTCAATAAATAGGTTTATTTCTGTTAGGGGAAAATTATGAAGGCTTTACTAATACGTATGACTACATCCGCCACCGGCTATGACACATTGCCGGTACGGGGTGCCATTGGCGTTATCTTCGCCGCTCACGGTGCGCAAAAGCTATATGGGTGGTTTGGTGGTTACGGCCTGGAGGGTACCGGCGGTTGGATGTCATCTATCGGGCTGGAGCCGGGTGTGTTGATGGCGGCATTGGCAGGTGGCGCTGAATTCTTCGGTGGTCTGGCGCTGATTTTGGGATTACTGGTGCGCCCTGCAGCCGTGGTGTTGGCGCTGACCATGGTGGTGGCGATCGTCACGGTGCATCTGTCAAACGGCCTGTTTATGTCGAATAACGGTTATGAGTTTGGCCTGGCATTGCTGGCGATCAGCGTCAGTCTGGCAATTCGCGGTGCGGGCAGTGCCAGCATCGACCAAGTGCTCAGTGCCAAATTGGCGCGATGATGCATTCATTTATATTAAGGAGATGGTCCAATGACTGTACTAAAAATTGATTCAAGCGCCCGTCAGGAGGGCTCTAACTCACGCATCGTTAGCGATTATCTGGTGCAACAACTGGTGTTACAAGAGAGGCAACCGGTTATCGAGCGCGACCTGGTTAAAAATCCACTGCCACCGATGAGTCCGCAAGACCTGGTGGGTGTGCATGGCTCACAGGATGATGAGCGGCCCAGCCTGCAACGGCATCTCGCAATTTCCAATGAATTGATCGCCGAATTGCAGCAGGCCGATACCCTGGTGTTGGGCGTTCCCATGTATAACTTCAGTGTGCCTGCCTATCTTAAACAGTGGATCGATTATGTTTGTCGTGCCGGGGTTTCATTTCGTTATACGGAGAACGGCCCCGAGGGTCTGACGGCGGTAAAGCGGGCATTCATCGTGACGGCTTCTGGTGGCACGCAGATTGGGAGTGATATGGATTTTGCCAGTCGCTATCTGGAACACATCTGCCGCTTTCTGGGCGTCGTGGAAGTCACTCATATTGATGCCAGCGGTTCCAAGGGATCGCCTGAAGCGGTGATAGACGCGGCCAGGCAGAAAATTGATGCGCTGTTGACGCAGCGCGAACTGGCGGAGGGTTAGTCATGGGGTTACTACAGAACGGTCAATGGGTGGACCAATGGTATGACACCCAGTCAAGCGACGGTGAATTTCGCCGTCAGGACAGCAGTTTTCGCAGTTGGGTGACGGCAGATGGTGCGGCAGGTCCTACCGGTAGCGAGGGGTTTAAGGCAGAGCCCGGGCGTTACCATTTGTATGTGTCGTTGGCGTGTCCTTGGGCGCACCGCACCCTGATTTTTCGTCAACTCAAAGGGCTGCAGGATTTAATCGATGTCACTGTGGTTGAACCATTGATGTTGAGCAATGGCTGGGAAATAAAGGGCGAGCAATATCACCTCGATTATTTGTATCAACTGTATTTAAAAGCGGACCCCGGTTACGAGGGGCGGGTCACTGTGCCGGTGCTGTGGGATAAACAGACCCAGTCCATCGTCAGCAATGAATCAGCAGATATTATTCGGATGTTTAACAGTGCCTTTAATGGGCTCACGGGTAATGACAATGACTACTACCCCGAAAACTTACGGACGCAGATAGACACGATTAATGAGCGGGTTTACGACGCAATTAATAACGGCGTTTACCGGGCGGGCTTTGCCGGGTCTCAACAGGCCTACGAAGCGGCCTACTACAAGCTCTTTGATGCGCTGGACTGGGTGGAGGGTATCCTGACCCGAGAGCGCTACCTGACCGGAGCCGTTTTGACCGAAGCCGACTGGCGGCTGTTCACCACATTGATTCGCTTTGATGCCGTTTACCACGGGCATTTTAAAGCCAACCGACAGCGTATCGCCGATTACCCGGCTATCAGTAACTATCTGCGCGAGTTATACCAACAGCCAGGGGTAGCGAACACGGTGAACTTTGCACATATCAAACAGCACTACTACGCCAGCCACGTCACCATCAACCCGACGCAGGTGGTGCCGTTGGGGCCACGGCAGGACTTTACTCTGCCGCACAACCGAGACCAGTTAGGTTGAAACCACATCGGGTCACAAGCGTTGGAGGTTCAACATGAACAGAAAATTATTGCAGGTATATCTGGCACAACCATCTCGTGATGGCGATGGCGTTAGGATCAATCGCATTGCCGGCACGCAAATGAACCGGGTTCTGGATCCGTTTTTGATGATCGACGAGATCAATTCTGATTCTGCTGCGGATTATATGGGGGGCTTTCCTGAGCATCCGCATCGCGGGTTTGAAACCATAACCTACATGAAAGCCGGTCGTATGCGCCATCGCGATCATATGGGCAACGAGGGCGTGATCGGCCCCGGTGATGTGCAGTGGATGACGGCGGGGCGAGGCGTATTGCATTCAGAAATGCCGGAGCAAGAGAAGGGCCTGATGCACGGTTTTCAGTTGTGGTTGAATCTACCCGCTGTCGACAAGCTCAAGCCGGCGGCCTATTGCGATATCCGCAGTGGCGAGATTCCTTGTTATCGGGATAAAACCGGTAGTGAGGTGCGCATTATAGCTGGCGAGATTGGTATCGAAGGCACAAACGTCAGTGGTTGTTTACCTGCCATGGCCACCCGCCCATTATTGTCGGATGTGTCAGTGGCGCCCGACGAGGAAATTATTCTCGATGCCGGTGATTACGAGCAGGTATTGGTGTTTGTGTATGCTGGAGCGAGCACAGAGCTGAAGACCAGGTCGCTGGGTGTTTATGGCAGTGGCGAAAAACTGGCACTGCGGGCAGGGGAGCACGGTTTTGAAGCGCTGGTATTGTCTGGAAAGGCCTTGCGAGAACCTATTGCTCAGTATGGCCCCTTTGTGATGAACCAGCACGAGGAAATTGAACAGGCCATTCGTGATTTTCAACAGGGGAGGCTGCTGATGCCTTAATCCAGTTAGCCGGCCATAAGTGAGAGAGTATTGGCGGCTTGCTGCGACTATCTGCTTTTCTCGAATACCCTCTACAGAAGTTTTTTGCTCGGTCGGTATGGGTACAATTAATTGAATCCAAGGCGCCTTTTTTTTGGTATCGCCTTTTTTTAAGGGGGTTTTTTACATGGTATTTTCCATGGTATCGAGCATGACTGCTCGTCTAAAATCCGTGCTATTACTGGTTTTTTGTGGCTTATTTACAATCGAGTGGGAGTGACTGGAACTGGCTGGCAATGTCTAGCATTCACAGGCATTTACACGTTAGTTATCGACACTATCAGTCAGTCGTAAGAAACGTTATAAATTTTTCAGATGAAATACTCGATGTCACTAACAATAGCTGAAATTTTTTTGGTAAAAAACTGACCTTTCCCCATCCTTAGTACCAGTCTCTTGATGAGATTCTCATAAATTTATGCTGCCTGCTCTGCAAATGCAACCGGGGGTTTATAGCCCAGAGAACTGTGGGGTCGAACATTGTTGTAGTGATCTCGCCATAGATCTATCTGTACCCTCGCTTCGTCGAGTGTCCTAAACCAATGTCGATTTAAACACTCGTTTCTGAATTTACCATTCAGGCTCTCTACGAAAGCATTCTGGGTGGGCTTGCCTGGCTGAATAAAACCAAGATTAACGCCCGATTCCTGACTCCAGAAAAACATCGCCTTGCTGGTAAACTCCGTGCCATTGTCACAAATGATCTTTCCAGGCTTGCTTCGTTCTTCGAAGAGCTGATCCAGAAACCTAGCCACCTGGTAGCCCGTAATCGACACTGAGACCAACTGGCCAACCATCTCTCGTGAGAAATCATCGACCACATTAAGCACCCTGAAACGCCGCCCATGACTGAGTTGATCTGAAACAAAGTCCATTGACCAGCGCTGATTAACCGCTGACGGAACCTTGAGTGGCTGACGTGGCCGTTGAAGCTTCTTGCGCTTCTTAGTTCGCACCTGCAAGCCTTCTTCGGTGTATATACGGTAGGTTCGTTTCTTATTAATGACCAAGCCCTCCGCCTTCAGCATGCCATGCAACAGTAAATAACCATAGGTTGATTGCTCAACCGCCAATGCCTTTAGTCGCTCCCTGAGCACCTGATCGTTTTTAGGCTTGGCCTGGTAGCGAAAGCCTGTTCGGCTAACGCCCGCCAACTTGCAGGCTACTCGTTGACTCAGTCGATGCACTTCAATCATGTGAGTAGCAGCCTGCTTACGATTAGCGGGCCTCACCACTTTTTTGACAACACATCCTTCATAGCTTCGTTTTCCAGAAGCTTCTCTGCCAAAAGCTTTTTAAGCTTGTTGTTCTCAGCTTCAAGCTAACGCAACCGCTTCGCTTCGTTGACCTCCAGCCCAGCGAATTTACTACGCCAGTTATAGAAGGTGCCGTTCGAGATGTTAAGCCTACGGCAAATGTCATCGACCTTAGCGCCGGCTTCGTGCTCATTAATAGCTTTGATGATTTGTTCTTCGCTGTAACGCTTTTTCATATTGAGATCTCCATCCTGCTAGATTAACTGGAAATCTCATCGTGGTCATGGTTCTAAAATTGGGGGAAAGGTCAAAACTTTCTTGGTTTTACCTGACGTTAATTGATCTCAAAAATTTTCAGACGCAAGGTTAGTAAAAAAAGACGCTAGATCAATTGTTACTCTCTCAGAATCTTAGTATCAGGGTTTTGGCTTGGGTTAACGATAATGGATGTGCTGAACGATATTCTTAGCACCCTTAGTCTGAAGGGAACGCTGTATTTTCGTACCGAGTTTAGTGGGAAATGGGCAGTGACAGTGCCAACTCTGGCGGAGGCTGCGCGATTTCATCTGGTGATTAAGGGTTGCTGCCATATCAGTATTGGTGAAGACCAGTACCAGGTGCTTTATCCAGGGGATATTATCCTGGTGCCTAAAGGCAGATCCCATATTCTGTCAGATTCACCGCAAAAAACAGCACCACCCCTTGAGAAAGTTATCAGCCAGTCGGGTTACAAGGGTAATGGGTTGCTTATCTATGGCAGTACTTCGGCAGGACTGCAAACGCAAATGGTTTGCGGGCATTTTTCGTTCCGGCCGGGAGCCGATCACCCCATACTGCGTTATTTGCCCGAGTATATATGCATTGCAGCTGCAGATCGGAAAAAACTCCCTTTGCTTGATGAGTCGTTACGCCTGATTTCTGACCGCGTTTTTTCTGAAAGCCTGGGTTCTATCGCCGCCGTTACCCGGCTGTCAGAAATTGTATTTATGGAAATTCTACAGTTAGGAATGAATGACAACGATAGATTTTCTTTCGTGCTGGAGGCGTTGCAGGATTCGAGGATTTCAAAATCATTACAATTGATTCACAACAATCCTGCAATACAATGGACGGTAGATAGCTTGGCTGTCGAGGTGGCCATGTCGCGAAGTCGCTTTTCCGACCGGTTCAGGAGCCTGGTGGGGGAAACGCCCATGATGTATCTCGCCCAGTGGCGACTACAAAAATCACTTGAGTTGCTGGGCGATACTCAGCGACCAATTCAGCAGGTTGCCAATGAAATCGGCTATCAATCACCTGCTGCATTTACGCGGGCTTTTCAGGTTAAATTTGGTGTCTCGCCCCGAGAATACCGATTGCAAATGGCGGTCTAAAAACAACGATTTTATGCCGTCAAAAACCATGATCATGCAGCACGTACCGATTTGTTTGCTTAGAGTGCCAATGTTGGGCTCTGCTATTGTTCAAGTAACAGTCGTGCATAACAATCCTCTGACCAGCTAGATTCTGGTGATCAATCAAACCTATTTATGAGGATTTTTACCATGTTAAAGAAAACGAAATTCGTTGTTATTTGTTCAGCTACGGTAGCGACTTTAAGCCTTTCCCAAATGACATTTGCTGTGGATGAATACAACACAGCAACCGGTTTAACCGCAGCCGGTGCGCCACTGGGGTTTCATGGTGTTGACCCGGTCGCTTTCATTGATATCAAAAACCGTATTGGTGGATCAGCCAAATATACGGCAGTGCATGATGGCGTAGCCTATTATTTTTCTTCTAAGGAAAACGCCGATAAGTTTGAGACAAACCCTTCAAGGTATCAACCGCAAAACGGAGGCTTTTGTACCTTTGGCGTCTCTGTGGGCAAGAAGTTTGATGGCAATCCCCAGTATGCCGATATCGTCGATGAAAAACTCTATGTCTTTCTTAACGAGGATATTTATAAGGAATATCTGAAAGACCCTAAAGGGACTATTCGCAAGGCGGAAAAAAGTTGGAAAAAAATACGCCACACAGCTGTGGTCAACTTATAGCACTTCAATTTTTTAAATTTCAGGAATTTTATTATGAATATTGTTGATCATTTAAGTATTGGTGTACCGTCGATTTCGGAGGGGACCGATTTTTACAACGAACTAATGCAGGCTTTGGGCTACCAACTACTTGCTGCTACAGATAATTTTGCCGCCTACGGTAGAGATGTGCCTCAGTTTTTACTAATGATACCCTTAGACGGTAATCAGTACAGCGCTGGGAACGGTATTCACATTGCCTTTGCGGCACCCTCAGAACAGACAGTGGACGCATTTTATCACTATGCTTGTGCACACGGCGGTCAATGTGAAGGTAAACCGGGTAGTCGCTCGGCCTACCCAAAAACGGGTGTCTATACAGCCTTCGTGCGTGATCCTTTCGGCAACAAGCTTGAAGCTATCTTCAATGGATTTTCTGCCTAAATATCGTTATCAACACGTTAAGCCACCCTAAGGGGTGGTTTTTTTTGGAGTATTGCAATGCGGAGAGATTAATAGCTTCAGCGTAAATTATCAGGCCCGTAATCATCCAAACCAGGAGTTGATGCAGTTACGAACGGGCCTATCTATCCAGAGGGGTGGCAATGTTGGACGGTGTGCTTCAGGGTAAACATAGCCGTCTCTGGTGGGATAGATGGATTAATACCCTATAACTAGATCACAAACATGACAAGGTAGCTATACTGATTAATTTACGGGTATCTAAATGGCCTTCGGCTTAATTCGAATACCAGATATAACAACCTGATCTCCAACGTTGAACTGGTAATTGGGGGATCTAAATTCCCTGACATTTCCGGATGAATTTTCAACCTGGTATAACGCTTCACTATGACCTGACAGCGCTTGGGTTTTCCCGCCGACCCAGATTCCGGCCAGCCCACCAAGCAGGGAGCCGATGGGGCCGCCGGCTACCGCTCCGCCGATAATTAGGGTGCTCATCCCACCTGCGGTTTTTCCGATAATATCGGTTTTGTTTTTGCCAACGACAATGCCCGTCTCGGCAAAGCCACTTACACTAATTGTAGTTAATGCCACAATTATTGATGTTGATATTAATTTTTTCATAACTATGTTCTCCTGAAAATTATGCTGATGTAAGGACTACTGTGTGTTGACGATCTCATAGGTTTGAGTTTGAGAAAATGCAATAACGGCAACCACTCCCAACCCCATCACCAGGCAGTAAATTGCACCAAATACAGTGCTTTGCTGGAATAGAGCCACGACAAGGAATGCAGCTGCAGCAAAGGAATCAAGTATTAAATGTGTTCTGAAGGAAAAAACTCCCTTGATTGATAAAGCGTAGTCAGTGAATGCACTGTAAAAAATTAGTCCAATACCAGCTGAAACGGAAAACCAATAGATAAACAGAGAATGCTCATCCAGCTTCAGTAACAGCGGCGCAACTATCAATGCCAGTGCGGCACCATAGTCCAGAAAACCGTGCAGTGTTGGTGTGATGAATTTGATTTTCATAATTATTCCCTCATGAAATAGGTCTCGAATAAAGTTTATTAAATTGCGGAATAAATAATACCGATTGAACAAAATCTGATTTGTCCAAATCGTATAGATTATTTTGCAGAGCGTATCAATATGCGGTTGTTGTATTGTTTTTGCGTAAATACTGGCGTTACATTTCACTTGCTCCGATAAAGGTGACATCAATTGAACAACACAGGAATTGTCTTATGAATATTTTTACCAGATCTGCTATTTCAACTTTTGTTATTGCTTGTGCTTATTTTTCTGATATGGAAGCTTTCGCTGCTGACGAGCATAATGTAGGGCCTGGGCTTACTTACGTGGGCGCACCATTGTCGCTTCGTGGTAGTGATCCAGTCGCTTTTATTGATGTAAAAAACCGTATCTCAGGAATTTCTAATCATGTTGTTGAGCATGACGGGGTTGCATACTATTTTGCGACTGGAGAAAACCTTAAAACGTTTAAAGAAAACCCAGCAGTGTATGTTCCGCAATTTGGTGGTTTTTGTGCATATGGTGTGTCGGTGGGTAAAAAATTTGACGGTGATCCAAGTTACGCGGCAGTGATCGATAAAAAGCTTTACTTATTTTTGAACGAGGGGGTCTACCGAGAATTTCTAAAAGACAAAACCGGAACCATAAAAGTGGCAAACACGCAGTGGAAAAAAATAAAACATACAGCAGCGGTCGATCTCTAATTTTATTGTCATGTCGTAATGCTTACCGGTCACTATTCGGGTGACCGAATAATCTGACTTCATTGCTAAACCTGCGCTAGTTATACCTTTTAGGTAAATCGCAATTTGTGGAGGGTGTCATATCAAGGTAAGCACAATGATTTTGGCAAGGGGGGAGTATTAACCTTGGTCGATATTTCGCCCTTGGCAAGTTTCTTTGACCCATGAACTTGGGGTCTGGCCAAATTGCCCGCTAAAGGCACGAGTGAAGGCGGAAGCGCTACTGTAACCGACCTCATCAGAAACTAGGGTTACAGGCGCCCCTTTTTTAAGTAAGGATTTTGCCAGCCCCAATCGCCAGTGCACTAAGTATCCCCCCGGTGTCATACCCAAGGTATTCCGGAATTTCACAGCAAAACTTGCACGAGACATGCCTGCTTCGCTAGCGAGTTGATCCAGAGTCCAGGCTTGTTTTGGTGCTTTATGAATACAGGTTAGCGCCTTAGCCAGGCGCTGGTCTGCCAGCCCAGCCAGCAAACCGACAGAGGTCGCGTTGCTTTCCATGCTAATGCGTAACAATTGGATAACGAGTAATTCGCAGATCCTGTCTAACGCTGCCTCGCGGCCGCAGGCCGGGTGAAAGGCTTCTTCAAACAGCAGATTGAGAATGGCGGAGAGCTGTGGGTTGTCGTTCAATTCCACAGGAATCAACCCGGGCATAACCTGGGTAACTGGGTTTTCCAGACCGTCGCCAAAATCAATTTCGCCACAGACGGTAATCACTTCACCTTCGCCAACAAGGGGGATCAGCCGATGCGTTACCGGTTTCATATAAAACAACAGGTGGGGTGCGCGAATAATCAGGGACGGCTTTGCCGGGGTCTCAACCCGTATTGCCCCTTGTTTCAGCACATGGATATGCCCGTGACCGTTTGAGTGGTCGTAGGTGGATGATCCACACAGTGGCCCGGCATTGAATACACGAGCTCGCAGTGAGAACCGTTCAAACAAGTTGGCTAATCTGTCCATAGGGTGCCTATCCATACAAACTATAATGTGTACTAAATGGTAAATATTTAGGACTAAATGATACTTAAGGTCTAATTGCAAAGGCTACTATTTCCTTGCAGTTTAAACAAGCCATTGAAAGGAGATTATCTATGCCACGTATCAACGCTCTGGAAAACCATGAGGTCGACACAGCTACTGCCGCAACACTTACCGCCGTTGGCAAAAAACTGGGCATAGTGCCCAACCTGTTTGCCACCCTGGCTCATGCGCCTGCCGCGCTAAACAGCTACCTGGGTTTTAGCGATAACCTGGGCAAAGGTGCGCTGACTGCCAAGCAGCGGGAAATCGTTGCCCTGGCTGTCGCCCAATTCAACCAGTGTCAGTATTGCCTCAGTGCCCACAACCTGATGGGTAAGGGCGCAGGGCTGACGGATGATGATATTGCCAAAGCCAGAAATGGCAGCGCCAATGACCCGCTCAATAATGTTATTGCGGCCTTTGCCCGCGAAGTGACGGAAGCGCGTGGAGTCATCCCTGATCAAGCATTTAATGCTTACGCCGGGCAGGGCTTAACCCACAGTCTGATGGTGGAAATTGTTGCCAATGTGGCCCTGACTCTGCTGACCAATTACATCAATCACCTGGCGGATACCGAGATCGATTTCCTCGTGGTTGATCTTGTAAGCGAAGCGACGGCCTGAGTTATTTTTTATCCCTCTCTTCCCAAAAAAAGCCCCAGGTAACCCGCTGTTTGGCTACCTGGGGCAAAGGAGGTTTCCTATGAAGATTTTTTTTGCACTGTTAATTTTGCTATCGATAGTTACCCCTGCGCAGGCCATGGAACCACAGCCTACGGCCTATGGCACCGTTGTCGATCAATCCGGCAACATTACCTTGCCACCAAATTACCGAAGCCAGTGGAGCCATATCGGTTCATGGTTAATTGCCGACCCAAAAGCTCCAGGGCACGGATTTCACGACGTCTACATGCAGCCAGGTGCGGTAAAGCGCTATCGCAAAACCGGTGAGTTTCCCGATGGCGCGGTAATTGTGAAGGAAGTGCGAAAGATAGAGGACGGCATAAAAACCACCGGTCAAGCCCAGTGGGCTGGCGACATCAATATTTGGTTTGTGATGGTAAAAGACAATAAAGGCCGTTTTAATGATAACCCTCACTGGTCAGAAGGCTGGGGCTGGGCGCTATTTGAAAACAGTGATTCTGAAATGAAAGTCCCGGAGATAAATGTATCCAAAGGATTTACCCCATCCTGTCAAGGTTGCCATACCCCGGCTAAAGATAAGGATTGGGTGTTTATTGAAGGCTACCCGACCTTGAAGTCATTACCGTAAAAATTGAACGAAGTAATAATCCAGCATTTTTTGATTAGTTTTATGCCAAATTCGTAGGGATTTTCTAACTTAGTGTAAGCGTTCGTTAAACAATTTTTGATGAGTGGAATGCTGAATAAAATGTATTTCAAGTAGGGCTTTTCGAGAAGGTTCTTATGGTAAAAACAATGCTGCCTAAATTATTTGTCGAAGCGCGAGGCTGCCAACTTTGCGCAGATATGCTGCCCTGTAAACCTCGCCCGGTATTAAGTGCGAACGCGAGTGCGCGAATATTGATTATTGGGCAAGCACCTGGATTAAAAGTGCATGAGAGTGGTGTTCCCTGGAATGACCAAAGCGGGGATAGATTGCGTCAGTGGTTGAACATTGGGGAATCTGTTTTTTATGATGAGACAAAAGTCGCGATAGTTCCAATGGGGTTTTGTTATCCCGGCAAGGGCCGTTCCGGCGACTTGCCTCCTCGTCCTGAGTGCGCACCTTATTGGCATGCAAAACTACTTTCCCGGTTGACGGAGGTTCGATTGACCTTGCTAGTTGGTCAATATGCGCAGCGTTATTACTTAGAGAATAAGTCACGTACGCTGACGGATACAGTGGCAGCCTGGCGCGAGCATTTACCGGGCTATTTTGCCTTACCTCACCCCTCGCCAAGAAATAACATTTGGCTAAAGAAAAACTCATGGTTCGAGAGAGATGTGTTAGTGGAGCTGCAAAAACGAGTGCAGATAGCCTTGTTGTGATATTGCAAATAGCTGCAATTAACGATAGTACCAAATTAACGATAGTGCCAAATTAACGATAGTGCCAAATTAAGAGCCGAGTAGGAGTGATCGAAACTGGCAGGCAGTGTATGGCAATGTCAGAGCAATTTATTCTCCCCGTACAGCAACGTTTTTTTCAAGAAACCACGTCTGTAAGAATTCAATACAGCTTAACAGCTTGGGCTGCACAAATTGCCGGTTGGGGTAAAGAGCGTATAGCGTGAGTGCGGGGCGTTCTGCCTTGGGTAAGATTTCTATCAGCTTGCCATTTTCAATACCTTCTTTCGCAATAAAGCTGGGTAAAAAACCGATACCCAGGCCATCTTCAATAAGCTGGCGCATAAACAGGGTGCTGTTGACTTTGAGTGTGCCGCCGACGGTGATGCCTTCGTTCAAGGGCCAGTGGTTGCCGGTGCGAAAATAGCTGTAAACAAAGCAATTATGTTTTTTAAGATCAGCCACTTTGCGGATCTTAGGCTGGCGTGCCAGATAATCTGGTGAGGCACATACCTGATACCTAAATTGGGTGAGTGGTTTGCCAATGTAGTTGGAATCAAAACTCTGACTTGATGCTCTGAATCCCAAATCGAAACCGTGTTCGATCAAGTCCTGACTTTCGTCACCCAATTGAATATCCAGATCAATATCCGGATAGGCCGTCATATAAGCGGAAAACATACGGGACAAGTCAGTAATACCCAATGCCATCGGTGCGTTGATGCGCAGTTTCCCTTGAGGGTTTGACTGCATATGTTGCACGTAGGCATCGGCATCGTCCATTTGTATCAGTAATTCCCGGCACCGCTGAAGGTAGCCTTCGCCAATAGCGGTCAGCTGTTGCCCGCGGGTAGAGCGGTGCATCAGGCGCACACCCAAGTCGTCTTCAAGACGGCGGACTTCTTTGCTAATCATGGAGGTGGTGACGTTGAATTCATCTGCCACAGCGGTAAAGCTGCCTGCATCGACAACTCGAACGAATAGCCTCATGGCGCGTAGCTTATCCATCGTGGTGTTATTCCTGTTGCCCGGTTGTTATTTTCGGATTGTTTCCAATTTGTTGATAGTGTATCAACATTGTTGCCATTTATTAAGGGCGCAGGTGAATGCAAGCTAGCTGTGTAAATCGAATGTAACCCCGACAAATTGCGAGGCTTAATATGTACACACTTTACTTTCTTCCCGGCGCCTGTTCTTTGGCAACACATGCAATCCTTAACGAGTTAAATCAGCCTTTTGAGCTGATCCACAAAGAGGATGCAGACAATTACGACGTGCTGAATCCCGTTGGCACTGTGCCGGTTTTGATTGACCAGAGCCGGGTGTTAAATGAAGGCGTGCCGATTTTGCTGCACCTGTTAGATAAACACGATAACAATCTTATTGCCCGTGATGGTGAAGAACGGCATCAGGCCCTTGAGAATATGATGCTTGCCAATGCTTCCGTACACCCGGCCTATGCCAGATTATTTTTTGTTGAGGGCAATATCACTAATAGGGAGGGCAAGCAGCAGGCTTTTAATGCGGCAGCCAATGCTATTAATAAACTGTGGGCATCGTCATTGGCCCGAATACCCGGAAAATGATTGACGCCGTTATTGGTCGCGATAGTTTTCAGAAAGCATTACAGCGTGAAAGTGACTATAGCGCGATTACGGCTTGAGCGAAGGGCTATACGATGACTACCGAGGCTGCAATACGTGCAATGGTGAACGAATACTTTGCGGGGTTACATCAGGGTGATACTGCTCGGCTCGCCTCACTGTTTCACCCCGATTGCGTTTTGAAAGCTCCAGGGCTGCGGCGAACCCGTGACAAATGGCTTGCTGATGTGTCGAGCAGGCCTGTTCCTCAGGAAACAGGACACACCTGGAATTATCAGATTATCTGGCTGGAGTTGGAAGGCGACCAGGCCATGGTCAAGGTGAATTGCCCCTTACCTCACGGAGACTTTATAGATTACCTGGGCCTTCTATATGAAAACGGTGTCTGGAAAATTGTTAGCAAAATGTACGCGGTAAAGGGAGGAACTACGAATGCAAACCCTGAAAATTGAAATGATTCATGATGTAGTCTGCTCCTGGTGCCATATTGGTTATCACAATATCAGCAGTGCGTTAGAGAGCTTGTCAAAAGAAGTTTCTGCAGAGATTTACTACTTGCCTTTCCAGCTTAATCCCGATATTGGCCCGCTGGGTGTGGATATTGTTGAGCATCTTTGTCAGCGCAATCAATGGAGCTTTGCCGAAGTAATGGCCTACAGGGAAAACCTGATGGAAAAAACGAAGGAAGTAGGTGTAACCATCGACTTCGGCAAGCGCACTCGTTATTACAATACCGACAACGCCCACCGCTTGATACTGGCTGCAGGAAATGTTGGTTTGCAGCGGCAGATGCACCAGGCCTTGTCGCAGGCATACCATGTGGAGGGTGAAAACATCAGTGATCTTGGGGTGTTGGCAAAAGCCACGAAAAAGATTGGCCTTGATGAAGATGTAGTCAATCAGGCAATAGGGTCGGGTGCTATTAGTCAGCAATTAAAGGCATTGGTAGAGCGTGTCGGGCGTTATAGCGTTCGGTCTGTACCAGCCTTCATTTTTAATGGAAGCCGATTTGTGAGCGGTTCAAATTCAGCTGATTATTTCGAACAACTGATCCGGTCAGAATACCTGGATAAAAAGCTAGAAAAAGAACTGAATGAAAAATTAATTAACGAACAGGCTAAGGAGAACGCCCCATGCCCTATGTAAATATCAAAGTGACAGATGAAGGTGTTACTAAAGATCAAAAGCGGCAACTGATTGAAGGTACGACACAGTTGTTAGTGGATGTACTGAATAAAGATCCGGCAAGTACCCATGTGGTGATTGATGTTGTCCCCACGGATAACTGGGGCGTGCTTGGACAACAGGTTACTGAGATTCGTAAGCATCAAACAGAGTCTTGATTGAGGCGCCCAAATGGTATTTTTTCGGTAATGTTTATCTACCCACAGTGAAAGCGAGGCAGAAAAGACGGTGACAACACTTCAGGAGCTACTGGGTATAGAGCTTCCCATTATTCAAGCACCTATGGCGGGTGTGCAGGATAGTGCGCTTGCCATTGCGGTTTCCAATGCCGGGGGCTTGGGCTCGCTGCCCTGCGCCATGCTTGATATTGAAACCCTCAGACAGGAAATTACGACCATCAAGTTGCACTCATCAAAACCATTTAACGTGAATTTTTTCTGTCATACACC
>CAYWXW010000023.1:0-2007 GCA_964462265.1 uncultured Porticoccaceae bacterium
CGGCAAGCTCTTGCGTGGCCCGCTGGCCGAGACTTTATAAGCCGGCGCCCTGTATTAACAAGCAGTAGTCAACCACACCGCCCTCGGATTAGCATGCTGAGGACGGTGTGTTCTATCCTTGCCCTGTACAACACACGAAAACACACTAATAATAAAATCCTCACGAGGTAATATCGTGGCCGTAAACCCAAAAACCCTGCCCAAACCAACACCTGAAACCCAGCACTTCTGGGATGGCGCCCGCTCTGGCGAACTACTGTTGCAACAATGCGATGGCTGTCAGCACATTTATTTTCCACCCCGACCCTTTTGCCCCGAGTGCGCTTCACGCGCTATCACAATTTTTCGGGCATCGGGCAAAGGCCGTCTCTACAGCTATGTCATCAACCATCGGCCACCGCGCTGGATTGACGGCCCCTACTCCATCGCCGTGGTCGAGCTGGACGAAGGCCCGCGCATGATGAGCAATATTGTCGAGGTCGAACAAAGCCCCGAGGCGCTTATATTGGATATGCCGCTTGAAGTCGTTTTCGATGCAGTGACTGACGACATCACCCTGGTGAAGTTCAAGCCAACGGGTACAGGAGGTGAAGTATGAAGCCGGGCTCTATTGCCATCGTCGGTGCTGCTGAAACCACAGAGCTCGGCAAAATCCCCAATATGTCGCAAATTCAGCTCCACGCCGATGCCGCGTTAAACGCCATGGCCGAATGCGGGCTGGGGCCAAAAGATATCGACGGCATCGCCTGTGCCGCCGAATGGCCCACCGACCTCGCCCACTATTTAGGCATCACCCCGAGCTGGGTCGATGGCACCATGGTGGGCGGCTGCTCCTTTATGCTTCACCTACGCCATGCCGCTGCGGCCATTAACGAAGGCCTGTGCACCACTGTGCTCATCACCCACGGGGAGAGCGGTCGCTCATGGGTCGGCAGTAAAGCCATGGGCAATAATCAGGCGAGCCTGGGTGGGCAATTTGAAATCCCCTACGGCTGCATGGGCCCACCGACCATGTTTACCATCCCCGTGCTGCGCTACATGAAGGACCTTGGCCTGACTCACGAGCAACTCGCCAATGTCGCCGTGGTGCAACGTGAGTGGGCAGGCATGAACCCCCGCGCCACTCATCAAGAGCCGATCACCATCGAAGATGTGTTCGCCTCTAAAATGATCGCCTACCCCTTCCATATTCTCGAGTGCTGTCTGGTCACCGACGGTGGTGGTGCCTTGATATTAACCACGGCCGAGCGGGCAAAAGACTTCCCCACCAAGCCCGTTTACGTGCTCGGCACCGGCGAGAGCGTCGAGACACCAATGATTAGCCAGATGAAGGACTTCACCTCGTCGAGCGCCTTTAAAGTATCGGGTAAAAAAGCCTTTGCTGAAGCCGGTATTCGCCACGCCGATGTCGACCATTTGATGATCTACGATGCCTTCGCCCACTTGCCCATTTACGGCCTGGAAGATCTCGGTTTTGTTAAGCCCGGTGAAGCCGGTGATTTCATTTGGGAGCGCAATACTGCCCCCGGCGGCTCACTGCCGATGAATACCAACGGCGGTGGCCTCAGCTATATGCACTCGGGCATGTACGGCATGTACGCCCTGCAAGAAAGCGTACGACAAATGCGCGGCATTGCTGCGGCCCAGGTTGAAGGTGCAAAAACATCTGTCTGCCACGGTGTTGGTGGCATGTTTGGCGCCAGCGGCACGATTATCATGAGTAATGAAGCACCTTAAAAATAGAATAAATACTCTCAAACTTAACCATTAATAAATACCACTCTAATTAATAAAAAAGGGAGAAAACCTATGGCGGAATTTAAATTCCCCGTCGATGCCAGCCAAATTATGTTATTTGCCCGCTCCGTCGGCGACAACAACCCCATTTACCATGACGCTGAATATGCCAGCGGCACCGAAGTTAAAGGCGTCGTCGCGCCACCGACTTTCGTGCAGGCCAGCGCCCAATACGACCCAAAATTCCCGCTGCGCCCCACCATCGGCAAA
>CAYWXW010000023.1:2017-2861 GCA_964462265.1 uncultured Porticoccaceae bacterium
AAGCGACAGGCACGCCTAAAACGAAAGAGGAAACTGACGATAAAAGTGCTAAGAAAAGTAGCGATAGCGCCCGCATGCTTCACGCAGAGCAGCAATATATTTACCACAAGCCCATCCGCCCCGGTGACGAGTTGAGCGTCACGACCAAGCGAGGCAATAGCTGGGAGAAAGAAGGACGTCGCGGCGGCACCATGAGTTTCTCTGAAACCATCACCGAGTTTCGCGACGCAAAGGGCGAACTCGTCGTTACGGCCACCTCGGTTGGCGTTACTACCGGCAAAGCCGTTTCACAAGACTGATAGCAACAAAGATTGCGGAGAATAAACATGGCACTAAATGCAAGTACTCTAAAAATTGGCGACACTCACGAAGAGCTGGTCGCAGAAAACTTATCACGCACCCAAATTGTGCAATACGCCGGTGCCTCCGGCGACTACATGCCCCTGCACACCGATGAAGTCTACGCCCGGGAAATTGCTGGCTACCCCGGCGTTTTCGCCCACGGCATGTTATCCATGGGTGCAACCGGCACGATGCTGACCAACTGGGTCGGTGATGGCCGCCTAACCCAATACAGCGCCCGCTTCACCCGCCAGGTTTGGCCCGGCGACGACCTGCTGGCCAAGGCCACCATCACCAATATTATTAAAGAAAATGGTGAAACATTGGCAGAAATGGATGTGCTCACCACCAACCAGGATGGCCAGTCGGTAATTAGCGGCAAGGCGACTGCGCGGATTGATAGCTAAGGCTAACGACAAGTCTTTAGTCATTTGCAAGGAAGCACTACTCAATTATCGTATAAAAACGACGAAGGGTGATAAGTCACGACCCGGAGGTATGG
>CAYWXW010000023.1:2871-13602 GCA_964462265.1 uncultured Porticoccaceae bacterium
ATGTGCTCACCACCAACCAGGATGGCCAGTCGGTGATTAGCGGCAAGGCGACTGCGCGGATTGATAGCTAAGGCTAAGGCTAAGGCTAACGACAAGTCTTTAGTCATTTGCAAGGAAGCACTACTCAATTATTACGTGAAAACGACGAAGGGTGACAAGTCATGACCCGGAGGTATGGACTACAAATAGGCCATACCTCAAAATCTCCTACATAGGAAAATTGGAACCTTTTCCCAATTTGACCACCGGCACTAAGCGTAATCAATAATGGCTTCCATCCATAAATACTGCAAAGTATGACTCAATAGATGACAGCCCTTATATCAATGCACCGACTGTAGGCTATAACGATTGTGATCAAAAACATTTTTACTGCCAGCTTGGTATTCATCACCTTTTCTGCAAATGCAACCTTGATAGACGTCACTGCTACGGGTGTAGGCAATATACCCAACGGCTGGCATGAGGAGCTGGATCCTAACGATTTCATAAATGACCCTGCCGCTAATTTTTTTCAGATTAAATTTACTGCAGGTCAATTTGGTGAATCAATTACTCAACTGAGTTTTGATCTGAGAGCAGATGGTGGTACGAAAGCCTATTTTGACCCTAGCGACGCAAACAGAGTAGCGGATGACAATGACAATAGTGGGGCTAGTGGTAAGGGTTTTGGTCCTATCATTGGCGACGAAACGGTTGGGCTTCTCGAAACAGAAGTCAACTTTAGTTTAAACCAGAATTCTCAGATCCATCATATTCTAGACATCACATTTGATCTTGGTGCTTTTCTTGTTGGCGATATATTGAGTTTTGGTATTGATATTGACATGCTGGGCGGTCAGTTATCCGATATAGGTGGGGGACTTATTGGTGCTCGTGCTGTAGGAGTTTCAGCAATCACCAGCGGTGACTGCTCTTCCACAACAACATTTACAAAAGATAGATCCGATAAATCCAGCGCTCAACTTTGTAGCCCGCAGTCGACAACAGCCAACGTGCCACTTCCCAGCTCAAACCTTCTCTTCATTGCCGGCCTACTAGCCCTACGACAGTCAAAAAAGCGACTAACTTTAAAAGAAACTATAAGCGCTCCCGCTTAGCAACTTTCGACACCTTCCAGGGGTTCCATTGGTCGCTGTAAGAAGTACGATGCAGAGCTTCCATCAAATAGCCATAGGTTCTTACAACCCGGATAAATAGGCCTGTATAGAGAGGCATTAAGGGTACAAACAAAATTAGCCACTTATCCTGTGGACGAGCCGTATTTGAAAAAAGTCTCCAAGCTACTAAAAATTCAAGCAAGTTTGCGAGCATATAAAGTATAAAATTGATAACAAAAATATACTCGAGCATCGCTGCGTGAAAGATAAATATCTGCCCCATATAAACCCACCACTTAACATCCAATAACAAGTTAAAAAAGAGGTTGTCTACAGAGGCAATGAAGTTTGAAAGCCGGAAATTTGCGGAGGGTTTTAGCAGGTCGACATGCTTTCTAACACGAAACCGAATCAGGGATCGATCCCATCGATAGCGCTGTTTAGCCAATTTAAAAGGCGTCACTGGCACATTGGTATAGCAAATAGCATGAGGTTCATGTACCACGCGATAACCAAGCTTCCTTATCTTTAAGGTAATATCTCCATCAAGACCCGGGCCAACATCCCAGCCATGTAATCTATCTAGAACATCCCGCCTAAACATTCCGTGGGCACCGGCAACGATCCGTAAAATTCCCAGCATCGAGAGGACTGTACGCCCAGTCGAAATCGTCTTCATGTATTCAATCGCCTGCAAACTGGTTGTTAGGCTTTGATTAACATTGGCCACACGAACATCACCACCCACTACACCGATACTGTCATCGAGGTAAAAGGGGATTAATATTGTTTCGATTGAATTACTGGCAAGAAATGAATCAGCATCAATATGCAGTATGTATTCGCCACGGGCGAAATTTAGCGCTGTATTGGCAGCGGAGGCTTTGCCACCTCGCACACTGTTACTGACAAAAGTTGTTATTTCACCTGAAGCCTCTAACTTGCGGCAAATTGACTCGGTGTCGTCATCAGAACCATCATCGACGACGATAATCTCAATATTCTTATAGCTTTGTTGTGACAACGAGCGAGTCAATTTACCAAGATGGCGACCCTCGTTCTTTCCAGGGACAATAACAGACACGAGAGGACTTTCAGAAAACAAGCGCTTTCTCGCCGCCATTCGAAGTGGTGCCTTTCTTCTCCAGGCGGGAATATAAGAAATAACCAGAAAGGTATCTAGCAATACATAGCGGCACATATCAACAATAAAAAAAGGCCAGAAATAGGCGAGTATCTGCAAAAAACTCAGCCCCGTAATAAAGCCAATCAACTCATCAATGTACATTTTTTTCGAGAAATTCCTCTAATAATGTCTCGACTTGTAGTTCTTTATTAATTTGCTTGAGTGCCGTAGAAATGACAGGAGAATAATCGAGATTACTTTCAAACAACTGTGTAATTGCGTCTGTTAGCCGCTGGACGACCAATTGAGCTTCCGCCAGTGCGGTCTCGGTGAGTATCATAAAAAATATCGATTCATTCCTGGCACTAATAACATCCGACTGTCGCAGAGTAGATTTAAAGATAGCACTGAGTTCAACAAACACCTCCTCAGCACGACGCCCTAGGTGTATTTGAAGCTTTTCAAGATCGTGAAACTGCATAATGAGCAAGCTACTATTCGATACTTTGTATCGAACAATTCGAGCCGTTTCTATTTGTAAAAAATCAGTGAAAGCCACTGGGCTAAAAAGTTTAAGTTTATTTTGAAGAATATTAGTAAACAGGCTTTCAAGACCAAATATAGCGGCATTCTGGCCAATTGCAGTAGCGCTATAGGCACTAATTGTTTTGGCAATCTGATCCTCGGGTTTACAAGAACGACGACAGGAGAAACAGGTCGATGTTATTTCCGGTTCCTGAAAAGAGTGTTCACATTGGGCACACCGAAAAACGACAGAGGGCTTATCGTAATCCACACCTATATGATGCAGCGCCATATCGCACTTTGGACACTGTAGCTTGTCATTGACTGAAAACTCAGAAAACTGACCTGTATAGGCACATTTAAAGTGGTGGATAAGCTCAGCAGCCTTAATTTCCTCCGCGCGACAGTGGGGACAGACTTCCTTGAAATTTAAAAAGGCACTATTACAGTGGTTACAAAGGTGAGTTTTGGTAATAAAACGAGGGGTGAGAAGTGCTCGCTCATCGAGAAAATCGAGTATTTCAAGAATAGTCCCATCGTTGGTTTCAAGCATAGGCGATATAAGAGGGTAGTCATATCCACAGTGTACCTGAGCACTCATCACCGGTAACATTTCAGCCTTGCGACTGACTATAAAGCGAAGCGCCTTAAAACTGATATTGATATCAGAATATTCAATAGCCTTGGGGAGCTTGTCTATCCATTCGTTGATACCACTAAAGCTTGAACAGAGTTCGTTAGCGATAGTTTTGTCAAATAATTGCAAATTACTGCAGGTATCGACACATTGCTGAGAAAGATCGTCAGCATTAATATTTTTATCCGTTAATAACACGATCCCCCGTAAATAGATTGATGGGCATGGGTGCTGGCGAATAGCTTCAACCAAAGTTTTAACAAGTTCAGGTTCATCCTCATCGATGAGCCAACAGGCGATAGAAGCCATTTCAACCGACTTTAGTTGTGAAATTTCGACTTTGTCGAATTCACCACTGCTGCGATCTAAGGATTGGGCAGTTCGTAAGTAGACTGGCTGTCTCACCCTTTAAACCCTCTTATTGTCACTTCCATTCGATCATGATCTCGCCATATTTGCTCATCAACTTCACTGACCGGCAATATATGGAGGCGAATGTTACTTTCCAGTGATTCGTAATCCTTGAGCTTCTTTCGCGGGAAAGCTGCCGACGAGGATAATATGTTATTAATAGAACCCTTAGTTTTTAGGCCATCGGGGAAAACAACATCAACTAGCATATCGACAGCAATATAGCGCCTGTATTTATTATCGACAAAGGCCTCTATTCGCACTGGCGCATCGTTGGCTATTAAGGTAACAAGGGGTTCGCCTCGGGGTGCAAACTCATAGACCTTATGAGCTATAGAGTGAACGGTGCCCGACAAGGGTGCTCTTATCTGTTGCTCGACGCATCCCGGATCCAACTCAACAGGCAACGAGGGCTGAGCTTTATTAACTATGGCTTCCTGCAAAGCTATTTCATTCATAAGAGCCCCTATTTTTAAATTCAAATCAGCCACTTGACGTGCTGATTGCTCATCCTTTTTTATACGACTCTTATCTAGCTCCAGTGCTCGTCGCAGAGAGAAATCACTCGTCGCTCTCTGCTCAGATAGTATTCTTTTCTTCAACAAGTCGATCTCGATTTTTTTAAGACCAATATCAAAAGACAACTTATCAACTCGAGTTTTATCGACAGGCCTGCAGACGGATGTAGCTTTGATTCTCGCTATCAGAGCCCCTCTCTGCAAATCCTCACCTTCTACAACGACAAGGCTTAAAATCTGACCACCCCGTTCAGGACTGATAATCGTTTTTTCAAGCTCCACCTGCCCCCTGCCCTGGAACTGGGTAAATCGAGTAAAGCCCATATAAAAAAGATAGGTAACAATTAAAAATAGCACTAAAAAATACAACCAGCGTGTTATTTGAGAAGCTTTATTTTTATCTGGCTCGCCTTCGGGCAAAGTCGAAATATATGCCTGCCGATTTCTAAGCCTCATAACTCACGACTCACTTTTTTAATGAATGTTTTATATTGGTGCAAACCAAAATTTCGTATACCTGTATTATCTGAAACCTTCTCAAAAGCCCGCTCAATTGCCCATTCATCATCAAAGTCATCAACTCTGAGTACGACGGCAAGCTTGCCTATTGGCACTACTGACATTACTGGCTGCAATTTTTCTTCCAATTTTGCTGGTGAATAGCGGCCATACGCCATCACATAGACGGCATCAACGAGCCCCTCTATGTCACGATATACAGACTCAGGCCAATTATGGGGTACCGCAACTGTTAATTTTTTATCCGGTATTTTTTTTCTAATTACTCGCAGCATATTGATATAATTATCGAGATAGACACTACGTTGTGCCTTAAAGCCTGGCAGGGTATGAGGCTCAATATCGAGATGCACGACACCCGTTAGACGAGCTGCTTCAAGTACCTCTCTGGCTGCCAAGTCATGGTCTACGGGGAATATCCAACTATTCCTACCGAGAATAACCTCTACTCTAAGGCCTTCTTTTTCGGCCTTATGAATAAATTTCTGATATTTCTCCCTGTTTGTCTTTTTGCCTATCGATAGCAGCACACGCCGTATACCTTTCGCAGTAAGAAAGTCCGCAAGCTGCTGATTATCAGCAGTATTAAAAGCCGATGACCAGATATATAAAAAACGATTACCAGGTCTTGCTCTATATTCAAGATTCATCAAGGAGGACTCCCTAATGTGAGCACTCGTAATATCGATATCCGCAATAGAGAAAACAGCAAGTAAACGCCTATACAACTCCTGCTTTACTTCTATTAATTCGATACTGTTATTGAGCAATGTTTTAAGACGCACAATAGCATTTGCTAGCTCGCCATCCCCTAATAAGCGTTTCTCTACAAAGGAGCGCCTTGCCCTTTCATAGGACTGGATGTAGCGATATTGTTGTTTGAGCGCCTTATCACGTTGACGCTGATATTTTTGGAAGCTTTGTTCAAACTCGATACGCTGCAATTGCTTAAGTAAACGTCGCTCTTCATCAATTTCTCGATAGCGAAAACCGAGTGCTGCTTTATTATCTTTTTCTATAGGGATTGAAAAACGTAAACCAGCTACGAGTTCATTATCAGAATCATTTGAATCACTGGCATTTATATCAAACTCATTGCGAACAAAGATACGTAATCGATTTCTAATACTGGCCTTATCTTTGTGCTGCAAAATACTTTTCTTAATCTCACCAATTTCGTCATAGGATTGATTTATTTGCATCACTTCACGAAGAGCTTGAATATCAATATCAAATACAGGGGGGCTTGTTAGATTTACACTATTTTCAGCAAACAGCAGATTCAAATCCTCAAGCTTTAACAGACTTGTCAGCAGCTCTTCCTCCGCAACCAGAAAGTCGTCCAAATGACTCCAGCCCTTAAAATAGGCCCGCCGCTCAATATTATAAACAGGCCCCATCAAATCCACTTTAAGCTGGTATAGCAAAGCCTTTAGCCCACTAAATTTCTTCTCTTGCCGGTACTGCTGACACAGGTATTGTCTGTCAGACTGTTTTAACTCACTTTCAATCTTAGCCAGTTTGGCCTGCTGATAAAGTGATTTTGAACGTTCATTGTTGGCGCGATAGCCATCTTTCAAAATGTCCCATGACAACTCGAGATACGCTCTCCCCTCTTCAGAATTATCCGAAGAATCACTCAAGTCTTGCTGTGCATAATAGCCATTAAATGAAAGTCCAAGCCTTGATTTGCGCTCAATGGCTTCGGCATGTATGGCTTCAGCCCTCATACGTTCCGGCAAGCCAAAACCACAATCAGTTGCCACCCAGGCAGTCAACTTACTACTGTAATCGACACTTGGCTTCTGTAGTGTGGTTTCTAACTGTTCATAAATGGTTTCAATACGCGCCCATAACTGTTGGCTAGTCAGCGGCTCGCCTTTCGCCAAAGAAGGGTTTACGGGGTTTTTCGAGATAACTGCCTGACCGCTTATTGGCACAAGCCAGAAGGCGCTAGCAATACAAAGAATTCTCACCAAGTTACGCATCAGGAATAAAATACACTCTAATTATGTAAGGTCTACCATCCATGACACTCAAGTACTTTTTTCTACAACAGGCATTACATTTATAACAACTTTTTATTATTCAAAACTAACTATAGACGCTTAACCTTTTTGTAACGTAATACTTAAGAGCCTAGCGACCCTGTCAAGCAAACTCCAGCTTGCAGTAATTCAACTTTGAAGCTCATCACATTACATCTAGAACAATCGCACGACTACACAATAGTGACCGTGAGGTGTAGAAACTTATAGCTCCCTGGCATCCGGTTCACTCGCCGTCTGTATTTAGCACTACTACAAAAAAACCCGCTAAAAACGGGTTTTTTTGTAGCGCAAGCCATTATGACTATGCCTTATTTTTTAGGCTTTGGCTTACGCGGTATATAACCAATCATGGCTTTAGTTTCGAGGTAATCCTCTAAACCCCATACACCATGTTCACGACCGTTGCCCGACTGGCGATAGCCACCGAAGGGAGCACCCTGGTCAAAGCGAGCACCGTTTAATTCAACGTGGCCGGCGCGCATTTGACGACCGACTTTACGGGCGCGTTCAATATCACTCGACTGAATATAGCTCGACAAACCATAGGGATTGTCATTGGCAATGGCGATAGCCTCTTCTTCAGTGTCGTAGGGAATCATACACAGGACAGGACCGAAGGCTTCTTCCTGAGCACTGAGCATGTCGTTGCTAACATTAGTGAAAATCGTGGGTTTAATGTAATAACCCTTATCGCAACCTTCAGGCTGCTCGGCACCACCAGCCAAGACAGTAACACCCTCATCAATACCGCGCTGAATAAAGCGTAATACACGCTCATATTGAGCCTTGTTCGCCAGAGGGCCCATGTAAGTGTCATCTTCAAGGGGGTTGCCGACCTTAATGGTTTCGATGGCCTTGAGGGCAATCTCTTCAATCTCGGCCTGATCTTTACGGGGAATAAGCATACGCGTCGGGCCGTTACAGGCCTGCCCGCTGTTGAACATGGCCAAGCGAACACCACCTTTAACGGCGCGAGCATAATCGGCATCGTCGAGAATAATATTCGCAGACTTGCCACCCAACTCCTGACAAACCCGCTTAATGGTTGGCGCAGCGGCAACGGCAACGGCAGCACCGGCACGAGTTGAGCCAGTAATAGAAACCACATCCACTTCTGGGTGACTGGACAATGCTTCACCAACCACGGGGCCAGCGCCGACAACGAGGTTAAAGACACCCGGTGGGAAACCCGCTTCATCAATAATTTCAGCGAGAATAAAGGCATCCAATGGTGCCAGTTCACTCGGCTTTAATACTACGGTGCAACCTGCCGCCAGTGCCGGGGCAAGCTTGCCGCCAATTTGGTTAAGGGGGAAATTCCAGGGGGTAATTAAGCCGCAAACACCGGCTGCTTCGCGTACCACACGAGTGCTACCGTGGTCCGTTTCAAATTCAAAGTTGCGGGCCAGTTCAGCCGCTTCTTTGAAGGTAAATACGGGGTTGCCAATTTGCGCCCCTTTACACAACATAACGGGAATACCCATTTCAGAGGTAATGGCATCGGCCAAATCGTCAGTGCGCGCTTCTAAACCGGCAACGATTTTATCGAGATAAACCGCACGCTCTGCAGCCGGCGTTTGCGACCAGCTGTCAAAGGCTGCTCGTGCTGCCTGAACGGCCACGTCAATATCAGCCTCATTACCCAGGCTAACTTGAGCGACCACTTCTTCTGTCGCCGGATTAACAATTTCGGCAACACCTGAGCCAGCGGGTGTTTGCCATTGACCGTTCACATACATTTTATCTCTAGTAATCACCGGATAAGCCTCCTAAGCCTTCAATTGTTTCTACGGTTTTAAGTTCTACTGTAAAGCTACTCATTACAAGTTATCTGCAACTCTCAGCAGCACCTTTGTTGGGAAATCTGTAGCGCGGCAATATACCATGAGACGTCACTCGACGTTAGCCACTATTACAGGATACAGGTGCAGAATTTAGGTGCAGGATTCATGCGCTACGAGTGCCCTTGTCTTGAACAAAAGAATCCCTACACTAGCCGCTCGATCCGCCAGTGCTAGACAGGGTAAAATGCCGTCCCCGTACAAAGCTCAGGTAAGCCACCCACAAGATGATCGCAAGCACGCCTAACACCCCGCCGAGTAAGAATGTTGTCGCTCCACTGCAGCGGCGCGTATGCGTGGCCCCCATGCTGGACTGGACTGACCGCTATTGCCGCTACTTTCTGCGACTTATCAGCCAGCACAGCGTGCTCTATACCGAAATGATCACCACCGGCGCCCTCTTGCACGGCGACACGGACTACCACCTCGCCTTCGATGAGGCCGAACACCCTGTCGCCCTGCAGTTGGGAGGCAGCGACCCCAAAGCCCTCGCCGCCTGTGCCAAAATCGCCGCGCAATACGGCTACGATGAAATCAACCTAAACTGTGGCTGCCCCAGTGACCGCGTACAAAAAGGGCGTTTCGGCGCCTGTCTGATGAAAGAACCCGCTCTGGTGGCCCAATGCATCAGTGCCATGAAAAATGCCGTCGATATACCGGTGACCCTGAAGCATCGCATCGGCGTCGACAATCAAACCAGCCACACTGAATTAGAAGATTTTATTGGCATCAATAGAGATGCCGGTTGCGATGCCTTCATCGTCCACGCTCGCAATGCCCTACTACAGGGCCTTAGCCCCAAAGATAACCGCAATATACCGCCGCTCATCTATGACGCCGTTTACCGGCTGAAGCGTAGCTTCCCCGAGAGCGAGTTTATTATTAACGGCGGCATAAACAAGATCGAACAAATAAACAGCCATCTTCAACAGGTCGATGGCGTAATGCTGGGCCGCGAGGCCTATCACAACCCCTACCTGCTCGCTGAAATGGATACCTTATTTTATGGGCAGACGGGGCCAATCAGCACACGCCTCGAAATCCTGGAGCGTTTCCTGCCTTTTGCTGAACAGGCACTGGCCAGGGGTGCGCGACTGCACCACCTCAGCCGACATATATTGGGTTTATTTCACGGCCAACCCGGCGCCAGAAAATTTCGCCGTTTAATCAGTGAAAAAGCCCATCGAGATGGCGCTGGCATTGAGGTACTACTTGAAGCGCTAGACGTGATGAGTAACTATTACAAAGCGTCGCCTACCGTCGGACATCCGCAATCGGCACCAGCGCACAACACACCGGTCAACGGATGACATAGCGAGGATCCATGAGCACAAAATTACAACAACTAAAAACCATGACATCAGTCGTCGCCGACACTGGCGATATTAATGCCATTGCCACCTATCACCCTGAGGATGCGACCACCAACCCCTCGCTAATTCTCAAAGCTGCACAAATGCCCGAGTATCAACAGCTACTGCAAGAGACCTGTGCACAGGCTAGTTCAAGTAGCAGTGATCCCATTGCCGACGCCTGCGATCAGGTAGCCGTGCGTTTTGGCTGTGAAATACTTAAATTAATTCCCGGCGTAATCTCCACCGAAGTCGATGCCCGCCTCTCCTTTGACACCGAAGCGACCATAGCGCGAGCCAACAAGTTGATCGACCTGTACCAGCAGCAGGGTGTTGAACAAAACCGCGTGCTCATCAAAATAGCCGCCACCTGGGAAGGTATTCAGGCCGCGAAAGCCCTACAGAAAAAGGGTATTAACTGTAATTTAACCTTATTGTTTAATCTCGCGCAGGCCGCTGCAGCGGCAGATGCAGGCGCTCACTTAATCTCCCCCTTTGTCGGTCGTATACACGACTGGTATAAAGCCCGTAGCGAAAACGGTTTTGCGAGTGCCGAGCTCGACCCCGGCGTTATGTCTGTTAGCAGCATCTACGACTATTACAAATCCCACGGCTACAAAACCATCATAATGGGTGCCAGTTTCCGCAACA